>DFDL01000041.1:0-3602 GCA_002367715.1 Actinobacteria bacterium UBA3028 | reverse complement strand
CGGATCGTTAAATCAGCGGCCTCAGGGGCGACTATTGCCGCCATTCCGATGCCACAGTTGAAGGTGCGCTCTAAATCACTCTGCGGGACGCCGCCGACCTTAGCCAGGTAGGCCATCTCTAAGGGCAGGGCCCAGGTCGATCGGTCATAGACCGCTTTCAAGTTGGAGGGAATAACACGGGCAGTGTTCTCAGCGATGCCGCCGCCAGTGATGTGGGTAAAGGCGTGGAGATCACTCTTTAGGCCATTGATCAGAGCTAGGCAATCTAATGAATAAATTTCAGTTGGGGTCAGAAGAACCTCGCCTAGTGTCTTTGTGAAATCTTGAGGCGTTGAATCTAACTTTAAGTTTTTTGTCTTCAGAATATGTCGGACTAGTGAGAAACCATTTGCATGAATACCACTTGCTGGCATTGCAATAATTACATCACCGCTCTTTATCTTTTCAGCGCCTAGAATTTTATCGAAATCAACTGCCCCGGTTGCCGCTCCTGCAATATCAAATTCATCTTCGCCAAGTAACCCTGGATGTTCGGCGGTCTCACCACCAACTAGCGCAGTGCCAGCCTTGGCACAGCCCTTTGCAATTCCTGAAACTATTTCGGCAATGCGAGTTGGAAAGACTTTCCCGACTGCAATGTAATCGGTCATAAAAAGTGGCTCTGCGCCACAGACAACTAAATCATCGACGACCATTGCAACAAGATCCTCACCAATCGTGTCGTACTTGCCGAGCGCTCTTGCGATCTCGGTCTTGGTGCCAACGCCATCTGTTGAAGTTGCAAGAATCGGGCGCGAGAATTTTTTAAGTGCGCTGACATCAAATAGCCCGGCGAAGCCTCCGATATCTCCGATGACTTCTGGGCGGCGAGCTTTCTTTAGATGCTCTTTCATTAATTGAACAGCTAGATCACCGGCATCAATATCTACGCCAGCTGTGCTATAGGTGCTTGTCATTCGAAGCGATTCACAACTTCTAATAAATTCTTACCGGTAGATAAATCGGTTGGAATCTGAATTGGATAATTTCCAGTAAAGCAGGCGTTACATAATTTATCTTCAGCAATTGTTGTGGCGGCGATTAGGCCTTCCATCGAGACATAACCAAGTGAGTCTGCCCCGATTGATCGGCGGATCTCTTCGACTTCAAGGCCGGCAGCAATCAGCTCAGCGCGTGAGGCGAAGTCGATACCGTAATAACAGGGCCATTTAACTGGTGGCGAAGAGATGCGGACGTGGATTTCAAGGGCGCCGGCTTCACGGAGCATTCGCACGAGGGCGCGTTGGGTATTGCCGCGGACAATTGAGTCATCGACAACAACGATGCGCTTGCCCTCAATAATTTCGCGAAGTGGATTTAATTTAAGTCGGATTCCAAGTTGGCGAATGGTCTGGCTTGGTTGAATAAAGGTGCGACCGACGTAAGAGTTCTTAACTAAACCTGCGCCATAAGGAATTCCGGAAGCCTTTGCATAACCGACCGCTGCCGGAGTTCCAGATTCGGGGACTGGAATTACGAGATCGGCGATTGCTGGATGTTCTTTAGCGAGTTGTTCACCAACTGCAACGCGAGTTGCATGAACATTGCGGCCAGAGATGGAAGTATCTGGTCTGGCTAGATAGACATATTCAAAGATGCAGCCCTTTGGATCTGGTGTCGCCCATTTGTGCGAGCGCAGACCATTCTGATCGATTGCGATAAATTCACCGGGCTCAACTTCGCGGACAAATGAGGCGCCGACAATATCTAGCGCAGCAGATTCAGATGCGACGACCCAACCATGTTCGAGTTTTCCGATAACAAGTGGGCGCACACCGTGAAGATCGCGAGCAGCATAGAGCGTCTGTTCATCCATAAAGACGAGTGAGAATGCGCCTTTTAGTTGTGGCAGAACTTCAAGTGCTGATGATTCAAAGTTTTTTCCCTCTTGGGCTGCGATAAGGGCCGTCATAATTTCAGTATCAGTTGTGGCGCTCTGGCCATGATCGTTCTTCTCAATATTTAACTTTGAGAGTTTCTCGGCTAAGTCGCCGGTGTTTGTTAAATTGCCGTTGTGGGCCAGAGCTAAAGTCCCGTGGTTTGTTGCGCGAAGCGTTGGCTGGGCATTGTTCCAAGTTGAAGAACCAGTCGTGCTATATCTGCAGTGGCCAATTGCTAAATTGCCAGTAAGGGTTGCAAGGTCGCTCTCAGTAAATACTTGCGAGACCAGACCCATATCTTTATAGACAAAGATTCGCTCGCCATCGCTGGTTGCGATTCCGGCAGATTCTTGGCCGCGATGTTGTAGCGCATAGAGCCCGTAAAACGTTAGCTTTGCGACCTCTTCACCTGGCGCCCAGACACCAAATACTCCGCACTCATCTTGCGGTAAATGCTCACCCTGATCACCAGTAAAGAGTTCGAAGGTTAATTTTCCATCGGGGCGGCGGGCCATGGCGTAATCCTATTCCGCACTCGAAAGTTGTAGAAATAGCTCAGATAGGTCCGAGCGCTCTCCTGAAGCTGCGATTCGACCATCGCTAATTCCATCCCGCCAGGTGATCTCTTGCTTTGTGATTGCAAAGAGGGTTTGGGCGCTCATCTCAACAACATTTGGCGGCGTACCTCGTGTGTGTTTCGGTCCTTCAACACATTGGATAGCTGAAAATGGTGGGATCCGAAGTTCAACGGCGTGGCCAGGTGCGAGCTTGGAAATCTTGGCAAGGATCTCTTTTACTTGGCTCATAATCTCTGGATCTCGCATCGCTAAATTATCCAAATAACTTCGGGAAGGTTTCGGTATGTGCCTTTGAGAGTTCGTCGATTGAAATGACAGTCTGATTGATTTCAAGATCGCTGCCACCAGTTGTGCCGATTTTATAAATTGGAATCTGATACTTACCGGCCAATGAGACGATTTCATTTGTGGCGGTATCTTTTAACGAGACTAGAACGCGGCCAGGTGTTTCGCTAAAGAGGGCGTTTGCAACATCATTTAAATCAACGCGGGCGCCGATCTTATTTTTCAGAACAGCTTCAACCAAAGTTGCAGCTAGGCCACCATTAGAAACATCGTGAGCTGATTCAAAGATTGGTTGGCCCTCTAACAAGAAATTAACTAAGCGCTTCTCCATAACTAGATCTGCAACCGGCGATAAATTTCCAATCTCGCCATGTAGATATGCCCATTCACTGCCAGAGAGATTCGAGTTGTATTTTCCGATGACATAAAGATCAAGGCCAGCACTTGGGATTCCCATTGGCGTGCGCTCTCGAACATCTTGAATTACACCCAGTACGCCGATAACTGGTGTTGGCAGGATCGCAACATCACCGGTCTGGTTATAGAACGAGACGTTGCCGCCAGTGATTGGAAGGTCGAGTTCTAAGGCAGCATCTGCAAGCCCGCGTACAGTTTCAGCAAATTGCCACATGACTCCTGGATCTTCAGGTGAGCCAAAGTTAAGGCAATTCGTTACCGCTAGCGGTTTTGCGCCAGTTGTCGCGATATTGCGACAGCTCTCGGCCAAGGCTAATTTTGCGCCCTCATATGGATCTAAATATGACCAGCGAGCATTTGCATCGGTAGAGACTGCAACGCCGAGATGAGTTTTATCATCGAT
>DFDL01000053.1:6630-26382 GCA_002367715.1 Actinobacteria bacterium UBA3028 | reverse complement strand
TTATTTGACTATCGTCAATAATAGACTAGAGCCTAATTATGCGCTAGTTCTTCCAAACCATTGGATTTAGGGAGGCAGAGAGTTAAGGTTAGTCATATGAGCAGCGACCGCTTCAAAGGCAAAGGCGTACTAATTTCTGGAGGCGCCGGGGGGCTAGGGAGTGAAATCGCAAGAAGGTTTGTGGCCGAAGGTGCAAATATTGGAATTATGGATACCAATGAAGTTGCTATCCAAACTTTAGTCTCTGAATTAAGCAAGACGGGGGCGAAAGTAGCAGGCGCAAAAGTAGATGTTAGAGACTCCCAGGACGTAACAAAGGCGGTTGATCAACTCGCAAAAAATATTGGGACCGTAGATATTTTAGTTGCAGCGGCTGGCGGCTCTCTTGGAACGCCAAGGGACCTCGATGATATTTCAGATGATGATTTTGATTTAGTGATAGATGTGAATGTCAAAGGGACTTTTAATTGCGCCCGTGCGGTAATTCCTCATCTAAAGAAGTCAAATGGCGGGTCAATTATAACTTTCTCATCAATTGGAGGAAGAAGTGCAAGTCCGGTAACTGGCGTGCCATATGCAACAGCGAAGGCGGCAATCTTGGGACTAACTAGACGCCTAGCAAAGGAAGTTGGTGAATTTAATATTCGTGTTAATGCAATAGCACCAGGCTTATTTCTGACTGATCGACTTGAAGGTATGTTTGAAAAAATGAGTAAATCAGAACAAGATGAGGTCATTAATGCAATTCCACTTAAGAGAATGCCCCGATTGCAAGAATGTGTTGAACCAGTTTTATTTCTGGCTAGTAATGAATCCTCATATATAACTGGAACCGTATTAGATGTAAACGGTGGCCGGTTAATGGCAAACTAAAGCGAAGGTGGAGAGAAATGGCTTACGGTCCAGATCAAATTCTAGAAGGCCTCGGTAATTCTGATTACGAGCGATATATACGTACAAATGAATTACTTAGTTTACAAAAAGGCCCCGACACTTGGAAGCACAGAGATGAACTACTATTTCAAGTCGTTCATCAAACTTCTGAGCTCTGGCTAAAACATTGCACTGCTGAGGCAGTTCAAGCAGTTGAGTATTTAAAGAGAGATGAGATCAGACCAGCTCTGCGCCTATTCCCCCGAATGTTACTTGCAATCAAATATTGCCACGAAGCTCTAGACATGTTGGAGCAGATGTCGCCATGGGATTATCAACAAGTACGTCGAGCGCTAGGGCATGGATCTGGATTTGACTCTCCAGGGATGAATTCAATTCGCAAGGCGATTCCCGGCTTAGGTATCGAATTTAAGCGGCTATTAGCCAAGGAGAATTTAGATCTTGTACAGCTATTCATTCGTCATACGCAATTCGAAGATCTCTATCTTTTAGCAGAGGCATTGGTAGAGCTAGATGAACGAATGTATTTATGGCGCCACCGCCACTTTAAGGTTGTTGAGAGAAGTATTGGTCTGAAAGTTTCAGGTACTCAAGGAACTCCAGTGGAAATTCTTGCCAGATTAAATTCCTTTACATTCTTTCCAGAACTTTGGGATGCCCGTACTGACTTAACAAACTTTGCAATTGCCGAAGAGGGTGAAAATTAATTCTTTCGGAATTTTGAGTAGTCAGGTGCTCTCTTCTCATTAAATGCAGCTCCACCCTCTTTTGATTCATCTGACTTTGTATAGAGATCTAACACATCAAAGGCAAGCGATTGAATTCCTATGATGTGATCAGAATCTGCATTAAAGGAGTGCTTAAGGGTCTTTATCGCAGTTGGGGAAAGGGCAGCAACTTTCTTTGCCCATTCCATAGATGCGGACATTAAATTTTCTGGAGTAACAACTTTATTAACTAATCCCCAACGTTCTGCAGTTTCTGCATCGTATTGCTCACACAAGAACCAAATTTCACGGGCCCTTTTTTCGCCGACAACACGGGCTAAATATGCTGAACCAAAGCCAGCATCAAATGAACCAACTCGAGGTCCGACCTGTCCAAATTTGGCATTTGTAGATGCGATAGAAAGGTCAGCCAGCACATGTAAGACATGGCCACCACCTATTGCAAAACCATTTACTGCCGCTATTACCGGTTTTGGAATAGCCCTAATAATTTTATGGAGTGATTCAATTTCAAACATTCCAGTTTCAGTCTCACCGTAGTCGCCAGTTGTGGCTCTCTCTTTTTGATCACCACCAGTGCAAAATGCTTTCTCTCCGGCACCTGTCAAAATCACAGCACCAATTTCTTGATCTACCCAGGCATACTTAAATGCAGCTAGAAGTTCATCAACTGTTCGCCCACGCAATGCGTTATAGCGATCAGGCCGGTTAATTGTGATTATTCCTACGCCAGAATCAATAACATAATTGATGTCAGTGAAATCTTTGATTGAAATCATGCGCCTACTTTACCCTTTAACTTCAACAACTAAAGCAACACCAAGTCCAACACCTATACATGCAGCAGCTATCCCGATGCCACCACCTTGACGCTTTAATTCACGGGCACAGTCAACTATGACTCTTGCAGCCGATGCACCCACGGGATGTCCAATGGCAATAGCGCCACCATTTACATTCACTCTCTCAGTATCAATTTCTGGAATTTCATGGAGTACAGATAGAACCATTGAAGCAAATGCTTCATTTATCTCCCATACCTTCACGTCGCTTATTTTCTTACCAGTGCGCGCAAGTACTTTATGAATTGCTGTAATAGGGGCAAGTGAAAATTCATTTGGAGTCATAGCGGTAACTTGTGCACCCACAATTCTTCCAACTCCCTCCAACCCAAGATTTTGAACTCCTGCGCTATCTGTAATTAACATCGCAACACTGCCATCATTTAAAGGTGATGAATTGCCCGCCGTGCCAGCACCAGTTTCAGAGAATACTGACGGCAACTCTGCAAGTTTCTCAAGAGTTCCATCTGCTCGTATTGATTCATCTAGATTTATATCTCCAAATGGTGTGACAAAGCCATCATGCAATCTTTTTTCCCAAGCTGCTGCGGCACGTTGGTGAGAGCGATGCGACCACTCATCCTGAGATTGCCTTGAAATATTAAACCGCTCTGCAATCTCTTCAGAGCAACGACCCAAACTTTGCGTCCATTGCGAGGGGAATAATGGATTAGTCATACGCCAACCAACAGTGGATTGGTGATACTTAGGACTATTTGGTTCTTCTTTACTTGTTCTCTCAACAATCCAAGGAGCTCGGCTCATTACTTCAACGCCACCAGCAACAATGAAATCGCTATCTCCACTTCGGATAGCACGCGATGCTTGAATTATTCCTTCCGCGCCTGATCCACACAATCTATTTACCGTGACTCCTGGAATTGTTTGGGGAAATCCGGCTAGTAATAATCCCATTCGTGCAACATTACGGTTATCTTCACCAGCGCCATTGGAATCACCAATTATCACATCATCTATACGGCTTAAATCAAAATTAGGAAGTTTCTTTGCAAGCTCGGCAAGAGTGAATCCCAACAAATCATCTGGGCGTACTTTTGATAAGCCACCGAAGTATCGGCCAAATGGGGTCCGAACAGCCTCAGCAATAATTACTTCTCTCTGGTTCATATGTCGTATTATTGCCTATCGGAAGAAATACGAAAGCCCTATCCAGCAATTGATCTGTTATTGAACGGAGAATTCATGAGCAATACCCCGCTCCGAGTTCTTGTAACAGGTGCAAGTAGAGGCATTGGTGAAGAGATTGCAAAGCAGCTACTAGACGCCGGCCACAATGTTGCGATAACTGCAAGAACTTCAAGCGACTTAGCGGCAATCGTTGCTGGGCGTCCAAATAAGAATTTGATTATTACTGCAGATGTTACAGATCCAAATAGTGGCGATGAAGCTATCTCTCAGATTTTAAAAGCTTGGGGCGGCATAGATGTGCTAATCCTAAATGCCGGTGATGGAAGCGCAGCCCCAATAGAAAAGACTTCTGATGCAGATTGGGAGCACACGATGGCGATAAACCTAACAGCTCCATTTCGATATTTGCGTGCAGCTGTTCCAGCCATGAAGGCTGCAAAATTTGGACGAGTGATTGTCGTGGCTAGCACAGCTGGCTTAGAGGGTGAAGCTAATGTTTCGGCTTACACCGCGGCGAAGCACGGGGTAGTTGGATTAGTTAGAGCGGCTGCAGCCGAATTAGAAAAGTACGAAATAACTGTAAATGCAATTTGCCCAAGCTATGTTGACACTCCTATGACAGAACGTTCATTAAGAGCAGCAGCAGAGCGAACAGGTAAAGATTTTAGCGAAGTTAAGGCCGCTCTTGAAGCTAAACTTCCAGGAGGCAGATTTTTAACGCCAAGCGAAGTTGCATCTGCAGCCATTAAATTTATCGATCAACCTAAAACTACCGGCAGAGCAGAAATTTTAAAGGGAGAATAGAAATGAGTACTAAGAAGATAAATCCATCTAGCTTGGCTCCTGCAATTGGATTTTCACATGCTGTAGTTGTTGAAGGTGGGAATTTAATTTTTCTGGCTGGGCAAACAGCGCTCAATAAAGATGGAGTTATTGAGGGCAATGGAATTGTTGAACAATTTGAAAAAGTTCTAACTAACCTACTAACCGCGCTAAAAGAGGCGGGCGGGGTTCCAGATAATCTAGTAAAACTAAATATTTTTTCAGTTGATCCAGCAGATTACCGAGCGAATTCTCGCGAAATAGGAAAGATTTGGCAACGGCTAATTGGAAAGAATTTTCCAGCCATGACTTTAGTTGGCGTAACTCGCCTTTGGGATGAGCAAGCGCTATTAGAAATAGAAGGTGTGGCCAACCTTTGAGCAACGCTATCTCAGCACTCTGGTCAGCAAAGTCAGTTGCAGTAATTGGGGCAACTGAGCGCGCTGGTGCAATGGGCAGATTGCCCATGGAGTATTTGAAGAAGTATGGATTTGCGGGTGCAATTTATCCAGTAAACCCAAAAGGTGGAAATATTCTTGGAATGCCTGCTTATAAAAGTATTAGTGAGGTAAAGGTCGAGATTGAACTCGCACTAATCATGTTGCCTGCAGATCAAGTAAGATCTGCAGTTCAAGAGTGCGCAGATGCCAAGGTTGCAGTAGCAATTGTGATGTCATCTGGTTTTGCTGAGGCTGGCGAGGCCGGAGAAATTGCACAGAACGAATTGATTAAGATTGCCAAAATATCTGGCATGCGTTTAGTGGGTCCAAACTGCATAGGCTCAGTCGGCGGGCAGAGTAAATTAACAGCCACTTTCTCACCAGTCTTTTCTAGTCCAGACACTCCTTTAGATGATGGAAATATTGCACTTGTAAGTCAGTCAGGAGCTCTTGGTTACGGAATATATTCATTAGCAGTCGATAGAAGTTTACCAATTGGTGTTGTAGTCACAACTGGAAATGAAGCTGACCTTACAGCTCTAGAAGTAGCCGAGGCGCTAACTCAGGACGAGAAAATTGATGCAATTCTCATTTATGTCGAGTCACTTACTAATTTGAAATTACTTGAGAAAATATCAAAGACCAAACCAACAGCAATTCTGAAATCTGGACGTTCAGCCGCTGGCGCACAAGCCGCGGCATCACATACAGGCGCTCTAGCAACAGAAGACCTTGTTATAGATGCAGCTATCAAAAAATCTGGCGCAATTAGGGTTGATGATGTAGAACATTTACTAGATGCCGCCAGTATCTTTGCGGCCAAAAAAACGATGAAAGGTAACAGGGTCGCAATTCTTACCACATCAGGTGGGAGTGGAATTCTTGGCACAGACGCTTTAGAGAAGTTTGGCTTAACGCTGGCAAAACTCTCGCAGGTAACTCGAGATCAACTAGATCAGATAGTCCCAAGCTATGGAAATACAGCAAACCCAGTCGATGTAACGGCAGCTGTAATGTCTGAACCACAGCTATTTGAGAGATGTGTTGAAGTTTTAGCAAAAGATTTAGAAGTTGATGCGATAGTTGCAACATTCTGTGTACTAGTTGGCAGTGATGTAGAGCGAATTGCGAATGCGTTAAGTTCAGTTAAAAATATACGTGACATACCAGTAGTAGTGGCCAGAACTGGCTCACAATCACTTGCGCCAGAGGCGGACAAAATATTCAAATCTGCTGCGCTGCCAGTCTTTCCTACGCCAGAGCGCGCAGTCAGGTCACTGGAAATATTGCGGGTCGTTTCAACCCCACCGATAGTTGTCGACCGAAAGCCACTTTGTAACCCCATTACTGCGCCAATGATTGGAGCTACCGAAAATCAATTAAAATCGGCTTTTGGATCAGTGGGTGTTCCAGTTCCAGTTTCAACTGTGATTGAAAGTAGCGGCGAAGCAATTGCTGCGGTTACAAAAGTTGGAGGAAGAGCAGTTATGAAGGCGGTAATTCCTGGCCTATTACATAAGAGTGAAGCAGGTGGAGTTGCGCTAGATATAACCATCTTGGATGCGGTTGAAACTTTTGAGAGACTTTCACAATTAATCTCGGGAGAGAAGAGCAACCAAGTATTAGTTGAAACTTTCATTCCAAAAGGAGTTGAAGCCCTTGTTGGAATTACATCAAGCCCACTAGGAAAAGTTTTAACGGTTGGAGTCGGTGGCATTTTGACAGAAATAATTTCTGATGTATCAGTACGTTTGCTACCAGTAGATTCCAAAGTGGTAAATCAGATGATAGATGAGACTAGATTAGGCGCACTCCTTTCCGGAGTTAGAGGCGCTGCACCTGCCGCACGGGATACCTTTGTGGATACTGTGCTGAGAATCACCGACGCAGTTATTGATTGGCCAAGTGGAAGTGAGTTAGACATTAACCCCTTAACGGTATTGCCAGATGGAGTTTGGGTCCTAGATTGCGCCTATTCGCTAGCAGAGCAGATACCTGATCGGAGCGCTAAATAATGGATGTTGGAACACTTGTAGCCAGATCAACTCGCAAATATCGCGATCGAATTGCTGTTGAGAGCTCAGAAGGTGCGATGACATTTGGTGAGATTGGATCAAGAATCTTTCAACTTGCTCGTGCGTTACGGTCACTAGGACTTGAACCAGGCGATCGAGTATTAGATCTGCAATCAAATCAACGAACTTATATTGAAAGTGATCTTGGTATAAGCACAGCAGGGCTATGTAGAGTCGCTTTAAACTATCGCTTGCATCCAACTGATTGGGTACGAATTACCAATGACTGTGGCGCCAAAGTTTTGATAATGGATGCCAAGTTTTGGGAAGAGGCCGCCCCAGTTCGCGAATTAGTCGATCACATTATTTTAATTCATGGTGATCATGGTGGCACTACTCCATATGAAGCATTTTTAGCCAAAGAAGATTCGCATCCTTTCTCCACGGCTATAGATCCAGACAGCATTGTTTCGCTTAATTATTCATCGGGTACAACTGGAAATCCAAAAGGTGCTATCCGAACTCATAGAAATCGAACTGCAAGTTTAAATAATATAGTTTCAGATATTTTAGGAAGAATTCCAAACGAAACTGATTGCTGGGTGCATGCAGGTCCAGTCACTCACACGAGTGGATTATTTGTGCTCCCGTACTTTACATTCGGTGCAAAGCAAATTGTTCTGGCTAAATATGATCCAGAAGAATTCATCGATGTAATTCAAAACCGTGGAGGTAATGCAACTGCACTTGTGCCAACGATGGTGGCAAGACTTCTAGCAATTGATGGTATTACCAAGGATAAGATGGCAAATCTGCGAATGCTTGGTTATGCCGGAGCTCCGATGCCTCCGGATCAAATCAAACAGTGCCACGAGAGAATTACAACAAAAATGGTGCAGTATTACGGTCTGGTAGAAGCTATTCCACCCGTTACAGTTCTAAGTGAGGCCGATCATGCCCTCGGATTAGCGAAAAATCCAGAGTTGCTAACTAGCGCAGGTAATCCATGTGTCGGAGTAGAGATACTTATCGTAGATGAGGATGGAAAAGAAGTTCCTTCCGGAGAAGTAGGCGAGGTAATAACTCGCGGCGATCATGTAATGCGAGGCTATTACGGAGCTGCAGGACAAGATACAACAGTTACTAAAGCGGTACGAGATGGGTGGCTACATACCGGAGACCTAGGAAGAATTGATGAAGATAATCGCCTTTATTTAGTTGACCGCAAAGGTGACATGATAATTAGCGGTGGATACAATATTTACCCACGTGAAATTGAAGATGTAATTGCGGAAATCCCTGAAGTTTTAGAAGTGGCTGTGATGGGAATTCATGATGTTGAATGGGGACAGAAAGTAACTGCGATGGTAACTCTTGTACCAAATAGTCCAGTTGATCACGATGAACTTACCAATCGCATTTTAGAACATTGTAAATCACGAATGGCATCCTATAAAAAGCCAAAGGATTTACGTATTGTTGCCGAATTTCCACTTAATTCAACTGGAAAGATTGCTAAGAAAATCTTGAAACAACAGCTAGAAGCTGAAGGAAAATAATGTCATTAGAAAAACCTGGAGAATATCCATACACCCGAGGAATTAGTGCAGATCCCGGAGTATGGACGATGGGTCAGTATGGTGGCTTTGGTACACCAGCAGAGACAAACGAGCGCTTCAAAATGCTACTTAATCAAGGATTAACAGGATTTAGCGTTGCCTTAGATCTTCCAACTCAACTGGGACTCGACTCTGATGATCCACTTTCACGCGGTGAAGTTGGTCGCGTAGGTGTAGCTATAGATTCACTTGCAGATATCGAAATACTGATGGATGGAATTCCTTTAGAAAAAATAAGTCAGGTTAGAACTACTGCAAATTCAATCGGTTATATCTGGGCGGCAATGTTTATTGCATTAGCAGAGCAACGCGGTGTGGATCCTAATAAATTTGGAATGTTTATTCAAAATGATGTTCTTAAAGAATATATAGCACGTGGCACACAGATCTTTCCAGCAGAAGCAGGTCTAAAACTTTCAGTAGATGTAATAGAACATATCGCAACCAAGATACCAAAGTGGGTATCACTTGCCATGAGCGGGTACCATATTCGTGAGGCAGGCTCCACCGCTGTCCAAGAAGTAGCGTTTACCTTTGCTAATGCCAGAGAGTATTTGGATCAGGCAATCTCTCGTGGCGTTTCAGTAGATTTCGTAGCCCCAACTCTCTTCACATTTTTATCATCGAATATCGATTTCCTTCCTGAAATCGCAAAATTTCGCGCTGCACGTCGAGTCTGGGCAAGATTGATGCGCGAAAAATATGACGCTAAAGATCCCGCCTCTGAAAAATTGAGAATTTTTGCATTTACTGCAGGATCATCTTTAACGGCGCAACAATCAATGAATAATGTCGTTCGTACTTCAATTGAAATGATGGCGGCTGCACTCGGTGGTATTCAGACAATGCATGTTTCAGCTTTTGACGAAGCGCTAGGCGTCCCCACGCAGGATGCAGCAACTCTCGCACTTAGAACTCAACAGGTTGTTGCATTTGAAACCGGAGTTCTTGATTCACCAGATCCATTAGCCGGTAGCTTTGAGCTTGAAGCTATGACAGATATTTTGGAGAGCGAAATATGGAGCCTATTGGATAATATTGAAAAGCGTGGAGGAGCGCTTGAATGTATTAATAACGGCTATTTTGTAAATGAAATTTCAGAAAACTCTTACAAATTAACACAAGCAATAGAATCTGGCATCAAGAAGGTAGTCGGCGTAAATGTATTTCAATCAGAGTCGGCGCCGTTTAAGCCATTTGAGATTAATCCAGCGAGTGAATCGGAACAAGTGGCATCGCTTAAAGCGGTGCGTGCCAAGCGCGACAATAAGGCAGTGACTGAGGCACTAAACAATTTATTGGCGGTAGCTAAGGCTGGAGAGAATGTAGTTCCGGCCACAGTCGAAGCCATAAAGGCCTACGCAACTGTTGGCGAAATTGTTGAGCAATTACGTCAAGTTTATGGAAATTGGAAGCCAACGAAAATCTTCTAATTCTTCAATCTAAATCGCTGCAACTTACCGGTTGTTGTCTTAGGAAGTGAATCTACAAAGTTCAGTACTCTGGGATATTTATAAGGGGCAATCTGATTTTTTACATGGCTCTGCAGCTCTTCGCGCAGTTGATCTGACGCGGTAAATTCTGGGCGAAGCACCACATAGGCAGTTACTACCATGCCCCGTTCAAGATCTGGTAGACCAACTACCGCAGCTTCAGCAACCACTTGATGTATTAGTAAAGCATTTTCTACCTCGGGCGCCGCAATGTTGTATCCACTAGAGATAATCATGTCATCTGCCCTTGACTCATATTTGAAATAGCCATCTGAATTTTTTGTGTAAATATCACCTGTGATATTCCAACCATTTACTACATAATCCTTCTGCCTAGAGTCATTTAGGTAGCGGCAGCCTGTGGGCCCTTTAACAGCCAAGAATCCTTGCTCCCCATCTACAACCTCATCGAAATTCTCATTAACAACAATTGCTTGATATCCAGGAACTGGTTTACCAGTTAGCCCCGGAACAATTTCATCATCGCTTGCAGAGATAAATATATGCAGTAACTCGGTTGCACCAATTCCATCAATTAATTTAATACCAGTAGCCTCAAACCATGCCTGCCAAGTTGCAAGCGGCAGGTGCTCGCCAGCGGATATACATCGACGAAGTGAAGATATGTCCTTATCAATCAGCAGTGGCAACATTGCACGGTAAGCAGTTGGAGCGGTAAACAAGCAGGTAATTCTATGCTCACCTATCTTCTCTAGAAGAATAGGTGGCGCGGCATTCTCTAAAAGAACTGTGCTGGCTCCAACTCGCAGAGGAAAAATAACCAATCCGCCTAACCCAAACGTGAATCCAATTGGCGGACTACCAGCAAAGACATCGTCTCTATTTGGTTTAACAATATTTTTTGAAAAAGTATCAGCTATTGTCAAAATGTCTCTATGAAAATGCATAGTAGCTTTTGGGATGCCAGTCGATCCTGATGTAAATGCAAAGAGCGAGACATCATCAGCTGCAGTATCGTAAACTTCAAATTCGGGACTCTCTTTATTGATCTCTTCAATAAACTGCGTAGCACCACCAAAAACTAAAGTTCTGCCTCGATAATTCGAGATCAATTCCCATTCTTCAGTAAACCTGTGGTCAACAAGAGCGAATTGGACTTTACCGATCTCAACGATCTTCTCGAGCTCCACCGCACGTTGTAGTGGAATTGTTGTAACAACAATTGCCCCTAACCTAATCACAGCCAGCCAGATAGCTACCGCCATAGCATTATTTGGACTCCGTATTGCAACACGATTACCGGGTTGCACGCCCTGCGATTTTAAATAATTTCCAATTTTATTTACAAGCTCAAGTAGCTCGCCATAAGTGAGAGTCGCATCAGCGGCAATAATTGCTAACCTATTGCTACCTACAAGTTCAATAGTCGATTCCAATAATTCATATCCAGCGTTTAAGCGAGTGGGGTAGGTTGCGGCTGGATGATCCAATATTAATTCTGGCCAGAGAGCCTTTTCAGGCAAATTCTCATTTGCGAAAGTGTCAAAGCCGGATCTCTCAACCATTTTTATTTAATAACTCTCGGTGACTTGCAATTTTTTCCATCAACTCGTCAATTCCCTTTCCTGATTGCATAGTGCCTAGCAGCACTGGAGGGATCCAACTTACTTCTCCGATTATTTTAGCTGGCGACATAGAAATTGATCGCTCGATATCTTGAGCAGTCTCTTTTGCGCCATCTCGGTCAGATTTATTAATCAGATAAATATCACCAATTTCAAGCAGGCCGGCCTTTGAGGCTTGAATTCCGTCTCCCATCCCAGGGGCAAGAACAACCACAACGGTATCTACGATGCGCATTACTTCAACCTCGCTCTGACCCACTCCAACAGTCTCAACAATTATGTAATCAAATTTGGCAACCTGTATTAGATCCAGAATAGCTTTAGTACTAACCGAGAGGCCGCCAAGATGACCGCGAGTTGCTAATGATCGAATGAATACTTTTGGATCAGTGAAGTGGTTACTCAATCTAATTCGGTCTCCAAGAAGTGCACCGCCTGATATTGGCGAAGAGGGGTCTACGGCTAAAACAGCGACGGAAAAATTTTTTTGACGTAGCAGTTTAATTAAGGCATCAACAGTTGTTGATTTACCAACCCCAGGGGCTCCAGTCACTCCAATTACCTGAGCCGTAGTTAGAGTTTCTGAAATATTAAAACTCTGTGCAAAGCTTTCGATTATTGTTATGGCCTTAGCTAATGCTTGACGATCGCCTTCTCGCACCCGGCTAAGAAGTAGCTGTTGATCTAACTGGCTCATATGACAAACCCTACGACATATTTCTCATGATAAGTTGGGGCTATGTCTGAGACATCCCATTCGACCCCAATTCGAGTTGTAGTTGCAAAGCCTGGCCTAGATGGACATGACCGGGGAGCCAAGGTTGTGGCTAGGGCGCTACGAGATGCGGGATTCGAAGTAATCTATACCGGACTTCATCAAAGTCCAGAACAAATAATTGCGACAGCAATACAAGAAGATGTACAAGCAATAGGACTTTCAATTCTTTCTGGCGCACATATGACAATTTTTACTCGCATAATGAAACTATTGCACGAAAATAAGGCTGAGAGCATCGTAGTTTTTGGTGGTGGGATTATTCCTGAAGCAGACAAAATCGCTCTTAAAGAAATAGGTGTTGGCGAAATATTTACACCAGGCACGCCAACAGTTGAGATAATATCTTGGCTTAAAAATGCAGTGGTAGCTTAATTAAGTGACCTTGGTATTTGTATCTGAAATCTTTTCATATTCCTTGTTCGCGACTAGGTCTCTTAATCTCTGAAAACCGTCCCAAATTTCTACGTAGGAATTCTGCAGTGGTGAAATCGCTAACCTAACTGAATTTGGTGCTCGATAATCTGGAATTACATTTGCAAATTTACGGAGCGCAAATGCAATCCGTTTTCCTTCTGGGTGAACAAGTGAAATATGGCCGCCACGCATCTTTGGGTCTCTAGGCGTATTCAAGGTGAATCCAAGTGGTGCGAGCCAGGCATCAAAAAGATCAATCATCATCTGCGTTCCAGTCGCACACTTATTCTCAATTTTTGTTATTCCTGCTTCTTCAATAATTCCAAATGAACTTTGAACTGAGCGGAGGGCAATTATTGAAGGAGTAGCAATTTGAAATCCAGCCAAACCTTCTGCTTTTTCAAAAATCGGACCCATGTCAAATTGATTTCTCTGAGCATGCCAACCCTGAATCGGCACCTGAAGTTCATTTTGAATATTCTTCGCAACATATAGCCAACCAGGTGCGCCAGGACCTGCGCTACCAAATTTATAAGTGCAACCAACGGCAAGATCAATATGGTCAGCGTCGAATTGTAAATCAAGTGCACCAATCGCGTGGCTACAATCCCAGATTGTGAAAGCGCCATATTTGCGGGCAAGTTCGGTAATCGCCTTAATATCATTGCGCGAACCAGCTCGGTATTGAATTATTTCAAATGTAACAAATGCCACGTCATCATTTAAATATTTCTCCAATAATTCTGGTGTAATCCGCTCATGTTCTGAAATTGTAGGGTCTTCATTGTTGATAGTGATTAAATTTAGACCGTGCTCTTTGGCAAAACCTTGCAAGATATATCGATCAGTTGGAAAATTTGCGACATCTGTAATTATCGTTTTTCGTCCTGGCCTGGCGGCAAGTGCCGCACCTACTAGTTGATAAAAATTCACAGAAGTCGTGTCAGTTACCAATACTTGTCCAGGAGCAGCGCCAAGTGTCGAACGACCTAATAAATCCCCAGTTTTGAAGGGTTCTTCCATCCATTCACCCCAACCTTCGACGACCTTCGCCCCCCAATCCTCCATCAAATATTTATTAATAGCTGTGATTGTTCTTTTAGGTAGTCGGCCAAGCGAGTTACCGTCTAGATAACAAATTTCAGGGTCTTGAATTACAAACTCAGAACGGAATTTTCCAAGGGGATCTTGGGAGTCAAGATTGATGGCATATTGCCTGTCAGTTACCCTCATGTTCGTACTGTAGCAATAGTCAAATAGTCTTGCGCAGTGGCCAAGCGCAATCTTTTGAATCTTGAGGCTGTAACCAAAGCCTTTGATATCCGAGCGCTTTTGGATGGCGTCTCACTTGGTGTTAATGAAGCTGATCGAATCGGAATTGTCGGTCGAAATGGCGACGGCAAAAGTACTTTACTCAAAATCATGGCTGGAATCGAAGAGCCCGATTCTGGAAGAATTTCAAAAGCTGGAAGTACGAATATCGGATTCTTAAATCAAAGGGATTTAGCTGAAGAAAATTTGACGGTTCGTGAAGTGGTACTTGGCAATTCAATACTTCATGAATGGGCGAGGGATACAAGAATTCGTGAAGTATTAACAGGATTATTTGGTGGAATCAATGAAGAGCTTTTCTCCAGGAAAATCGTCACCCTATCTGGAGGTGAGCGTCGGCGAGTCAATCTTGCGAAGCTGCTGATTGGCGATTTTGATTTACTTTTACTTGATGAACCCACCAACCACTTAGATATTGAGGGTGTCTCGTGGCTCGCAGAATATTTAAAGAGTTTGAAGAAAGTTGCTGTAATAGTTATTACTCACGATCGTTGGTTCTTGGACGAAATTGCAGATCAAATTTGGGAAGTGGTAGAGGGAAATATTTTGACCTATGAAGGTGGATATTCAGCCTATGTTCTCTCAAAGGCTGAGCGCGGCCGACAAAATACGGTTGAAGACCGCAAGCGAAATGCGTTGATTCGCAAAGAGTTAGCCTGGTTACGGAGAGGTGCTCCAGCACGAACAGCTAAACCAAAGTTTCGAATTGATGCTGCGAATACCTTGATAGCCAACGAGCCACCTCCAAGGAATGAGACTGAGCTATTGAATTTCGCAGCAAATAGATTGGGAAATACAGTTTTTGAAATTCATCAGGCAACGATTAGCGCCGGTGAGAAGTTAATTTTAGAGAATCTTTACTGGAATATCGGCCCAGGTGACCGCATTGGAATAGTTGGCATAAATGGAGCGGGTAAAACCACGCTAGTAAGGGCACTATTGGGCCAAGTATTGGCTTCAGCTGGAAAAATAACTACAGGTGTAACTGTTAAAGCTGCCTTTCTTTCACAACATCTTGAGGAGTTAGACCCAACGTGGCGCGTACTTGAAGCTGTAGAAAAGATTGCTAACCAGGTGCAACTTGGAAATGGGAAAGAATTATCTGCCAGTCAACTCTGCGAAAAACTCGGATTTGACACTGATTTACAGTGGACTCCCGTTGGTGATCTATCTGGCGGCGAGAGAAGGAGACTACAACTGACTCGCTTACTCATGGATAGCCCAAATGTATTACTTTTGGATGAGCCAACAAATGATTTCGATGTTGAAACACTCACAGCGCTGGAAGATTTATTGGACTCTTTTGGTGGCACCTTACTTGTTATTTCACATGATAGATACTTTCTAGAGAGAGTGTGCGATCGATTTGTTGGATTACTAGGAGATAGAAAATTATCAGATTTGCCCGGCGGTATCGAACAATATTTGACACTTCGAAATAATTTGCGACCAGTAACAAATGTTCTGTTAAATTCTTCAGTTAAATCTAATGGGTCCAATATTGTTGCAATCCGAGATAGTAAGCGTGAAATTGCAAAATATGAGCGACAAATTTCGAAGTTGGAGATAGAGATCTCTGAACTAGAAAGCAAGCAAGTTGAATTAGCCTTCGATCATCTAAAGCTACTTGAAGTTATGGGAGAATTAACGAATGCTGTTGCCAAGAAGGTTGAAGCCGAAGAGCTATGGCTAATGGAGACTTCTAAACTAGAGGAGCTTGAAAATTAATCGATCATTTTCACACATCGCTCGACTTGAAGTACTAGCAGCAATTTCTGGTTTTATGATTGCATTGCAATCGAGAGCAAATGGGGAACTCTCAAACCTACTTGGCAACAGTACGCAAGCTGCTTTAGTCTCATTTGGATCAGGATTAATTGTAATTTCCATTATTGCTCCATTTAATCGGCAAATTAAAGTGGGAATACGGAACTTACGGCTTGCTATTAAGACTAAAGAATTACCGAGGTGGCGATTGTTTGCAGGAGTTCTGGGTGGAAGCTTCGTAGCGCTACAAACTCAAGTAGTACCACTAATCGGGGTTGCTCTGTATTCAGTAGCATCAATTGCTGGTCAGACTGCAACCTCACTCGTAGTTGATCGTATTGGATTAACCGGCGGGGGCAAAAAATTAATATCTAAAAGGCGCGTAGCTTCTGCAGGAATAACTGTTTTTGCAGTTTTTATTTCGGCGCTCGATCGTATTTCAATTGTCTCCTTCTCAATTTTCGCTCTTGTGTTAGCAACACTTGCCGGAGTCCTTGTTGGCATCCAAAGAGCTCTAAATGGCCAGATAAACGAGCATACAAAGGCAAGCTTCACTACATCGTTTCTAAATTTCTTTATGGGAACGTCCACATTGGTGATCCTGTTATTTGCACTACTTCTTTTTAAAGGTGATGCAATAGTTGCACTACCTAGCGGCCCATGGTGGATTTATTCTGGAGGAACCATCGGTGTCATTTATATTGCGTTTACTTCTACCATTGTGCAGCACTTAGGAGTCTTAACTTTTACACTATTTAGCGTCGGGGGAACGTTGGTAGGTTCGCTGTTAATTGATATTTTCTCACCCACTAATGGTAATACTGTCTCTTGGTACCTTGTCTTAGGTATTGCAATCGCCTACTTAGGGGTATTGACTGGTGGTCAATCCAGTCTCTTTAAGAGATGATTTTTTAGCTTCCAGCTTTTCCTAATAGCTTTACCGCTTCAGCAACTTTTGAGACAACCTGAGGGTCAAAAACGCTTGGAACAATGAAATTTGCGTTTAACTGTTCAGAGCTAACACAAGAAGATATCGCTTCAGCTGCCGCAATAAGCATCAGATCGCTAATTTTTGTGATTCGCCCATCCAATAGTCCTCTAAAAATTCCCGGAAAGGCTAGAACATTATTTATCTGGTTTGGTTGATCACTTCTGCCAGTGGCAACAACAGCAGCATATTTTCTTGCAATTACCGGATCAATCTCTGGATCAGGATTTGCAAGTGCAAAAATAATAGATTTATCTGCCATTTTTATAATATCTAATTCAGTTATGACATTTGGGACACTTACACCAATAAAAATATCGGCGCCAATTAGTGCCTCTGAAATAGTGCCACGAAAATTACCAGGTGAGCAGTTGTCAACAAACCAACTTCTCATCTCTTCGTCGCCCACTTTGTGCTCTGAAACCAATCCATCCTTATCGAACCCAATTATATTTTTAGCTCCTTGAGCAACTAATAATCTTGCAATTGCAGTACCCGCTGCGCCAGCCCCGCTCATAACAATCTTGGTATCACCTAAATTTTTCCGAACAAACTTAAGGGCATTTGTAAGAGCTGCCAATACTACAACGGCTGTTCCATGCTGATCATCGTGGAATACTGGAATATCAAGGAGATCACGTAATCGCCGTTCAATTTCAAAACACCTTGGCGCTGAAATGTCTTCAAGATTTATTCCACCATATACCGGAGCAATAATTTGAACAGTTCGAACAATTTCGTCAACATCCTGCGTATCTAGGCATACTGGCCAGGCATCAACATCAGCAAAGCGTTTAAAGAGCGCGGCCTTTCCCTCCATTACTGGGAGCGCGGCCTCTGGTCCGATATTTCCAAGCCCCAAGACCGCCGAACCATCTGTAATAACTGCAACAGTATTTCTCTTTATAGTTAAACGTCGTGCATCTGATTTATCGGCCGCAATAGCTTGTGAAATTCGTGCAACCCCTGGGGTGTAGGCGCGAGAGAGATCATCGCGAGTTTTAAGTGGAACTTTTGACTGGATCTCAATTTTTCCACCTAGATGCAGAAGAAAAGTACGGTCACTAACGTTTCTAACAGTTAGTTCTGGGTGGCTTTCGATAGAAGCTGTAATTGCTTTGGCATGTTCAGCATCTATCGCATCACATGTAACATCAATAACCACGTGGTCTAAGAAAGATTCAACAACATCAAGTGCAGTAATTGATGCCCCCGCAGCTGTAATGGCAGTCGTAACTTCAGCTACAGGCTGGGCAGATGGTGGACCTTCCACACGAATAGTTATTCCATAACCAGGACTGGTAGAGGCCATTAGTTACACAACCCCATATAGTCGATCTCCAGCATCACCAAGACCTGGAACGATGTATCCCTTTTCATTTAATTTTTCATCAAGCGCGCCAGTTACTATCGTTATTGAGAGATTCTTTCCTGCAAATTCTTTTTCTAGCAAGGCGATACCTTCGGGTGCCGCCAAAATTGTGATTGCTGTTATGTCGGTTGCGCCGAGATTTAATAGATAGTTAATTGCCGCAATCAAAGTACCGCCAGTTGCAAGCATTGGATCAAGTATGTAGCACTGTCTACCAGTCAAATCTTCAGGTAACCGATTCGCATATGTCGATGGCTGAAGAGTGTCATGATTACGGATCATTCCAAGGAAGCCAACTTCAGCAGTCGGCATTAACCTAGTCATACCTTCTAACATTCCCAATCCAGCACGCAGAATCGGAACCACGACAGGACTTGGTTTTGCAAGAGCAACGCCATCGGCCATAGCAACAGGCGTCTTAACTGTTATAGGAGTTGTTCGAACTTCACGAGTTGCCTCATACGCTAATAAGGTAACAATTTCCTCAGTTAATTGGCGAAAAGTTGGCGAGTTGGTCTTCTCATCGCGGAGCACAGTCAGCTTATGAGCAAGCAATGGATGGTTCGCCACATGAATCTTCACGACTCATACCTTACTCGCGTCGCAAGGGCTTGTCGCTCGCCCTCTTTAGTGTCAGTATAAAGTCCTGCAAATCTAGGACTTCGGAGGTGATCGCAATGGCTGAAGATTTTGGAATTATTGCGTGGCACGAAGATGGGCGATGGAGTGTGGCAGAACTTACGCACAGCAGAGATCTAAGTGCGATTATGGATCAACTAAATGCACAGGCGACAAATGGTGGCGCAATTGCATTGATTGCAATCGAAGAAGACTTCTTCATAGTTGCCCGAGCCCTTGGATCGCAGATGCAGATGATGATTAGTGATGTGACATTTGCGCTCGAATCAGATCTTGCTGCAGATTTGCTTGACATGTTAGACCTACCTTTTCCAGAAGAGGAAGATGAGGCGCAACCAGGAGGCGATGTAGATCTCCTTTCAGATCTCGGAATGAACGCCATGGAGTTAGAGGCGCTTTGCGATGATCCTGAACTATTTCCAGATGAGCAGTTAGATGCCATCGCCTCAAAACTCGGTTTTGGAAATCAATTTTCCGAACTATATGAAGGCTAGTAAACGTTGTCATTAATTTCTAATAGATTTGAAGATGCAATGTTGCAAGCTATTGAAATTGCAAGAAGTGCGCTCGCAAGTGAGGATGTCCCAGTCGGAGCAATTGTTTTGAATTCACATGGAGAGGTTGTCGGAACCGGACATAACCGCCGCGAAGTTGATAAAGATCCAACGGCGCATGCAGAGATAGTGGCAATCCGAAAGGCCGGAGAAGCAAGTGGCTCTTGGCGCTTAGATAATCACACAATCGTTGTGACTCTTGAACCATGCGCCATGTGTGCTGGCGCAATCGTGCAATCTAGAATTAAAACTCTGGTATTTGGTGCATGGGATGTTAAGGCTGGAGCAGTTGGCTCAGTTTGGGACATCCTGCGCGATCC
>DFDL01000053.1:3428-6382 GCA_002367715.1 Actinobacteria bacterium UBA3028 | reverse complement strand
GCCTATCTCGGGCCAGCCGGGACCTTTACTGAGGCCGCCCTTCACCAAATCACAAGTGGCTCAGATACTTTGGTTCCATATTCAAATGTCACTGCTGCTCTAGATGCAGTTCGAAATGGCAGCGCCGAAAAAGTATTAGTCCCTATTGAGAACTCTGTAGAAGGAGTTGTATCTAGGACTTTGGATGAGCTTGCATTGGGTTCCCCACTTGTTGTCGTTGCTGAAACCACACTTCCAGTCTCTTTCTCATTAATGGTCCTACCTGGATTCGCAGGAAAAGAAATAACCAAAATCGCCACCCATCCACACGCAGAATCTCAGTGTCGTTCGTACGTTGCAAAGAATTATCCGCATGCTGAGATCATCGAGATGTCGTCAACTGCCGCCGCCGCCAAAGGGTTGCTAAATGGAAATTATGATGCCGCAATCGCCTCAGAAATTGCTGCCAAAAACTATGACCTAAAGATTTTAGATACCAACATCGGTGATAACAACGGCGCTGTCACCCGATTTGTAGTTGCTCAGAAGCCTGGCGCAATGCCAGAGCAAACTGGAAATGACAGAACTTCACTTGTTGCATTTATCGGGATAGATCACGCTGGTGCATTACTCGAGATACTTACAGAGTTTGCAAAACAAGATGTGAACTTAACTTTTATCCAATCACGCCCAACTGGGCTAGAGCTGGGTCACTATCATTTTATTATTGATGCGCAAGGCCATATCGCTGATCCCAAAGTCGCGGCTGCAGTTGAAGGAGTCCGAAATATTTGTGAAGATATCCGTTTTCTTGGCTCATATCCCCGTGTCGGCAAAAGTAACTAGATAGGCTTACAGACGTGATTGATCTTAAAATTCTGCGCGAAAATCCTGACGCAGTTCGCCATTCACAAAAAGTACGTGGTGAAGATATTGATGTCGTAGATCAACTTCTAGCGGCAGATTCTTCAAGTCGCGCCGCAATCACTGAATTTGAAGCGCTAAGAGCTGAGCAAAATACTCTCTCTAAATCAGTGGCTGCAGCAAAAGGTGATGAGAAGAGCGCACTACTTGGAAGTGCCAAAGAGTTGGCCGCCCGCGTAAAGAGCGCTGATTCAAAGCGTTCCCAACTCGAGTCAAACGCCCGCGAACTTTTGTTAAAAATCTCTAATCTAATTGACCTAGAAGCCCCTATTGGTGGCGAAGAAGATTTTAAAGTTATCGAAGAGATTGGTAAGCCACGCGATTTTAAGAGTGAGGGTTTTGAACCAAAAGATCATGTAGAGCTAGGTAAATTCTTAAAGGCTATCGATACCGAGCGCGGTGCAAAGGTAGCTGGATCTCGTTCGTATTATTTAACTGGCCCAGGAGCAATGCTCGAATTTGCCTTAGTTAATTATGCAATCGCATCTGCCGTTAAAGCAGGCTTTATTCCAGTAATTCCACCAGTGCTTGTAAACCCACAAGCCATGGAGGGAACAGGATTTCTTGGGCAAGCGGCTGAGAATGTCTATCACCTTGAAGAGGATGATATTTATCTTGTGGGCACCAGTGAAGTTCCATTAGCCGCTTATCACATGGATGAAATCGTAGATAACTTACCAATTCGATACGCCGGTTACTCTTCTTGTTTCCGCCGCGAAGCTGGAACTTATGGCAAAGATACCCGCGGAATTATCCGAGTTCACCAATTCGACAAAGTTGAGATGTTCTCTTTCATAAAACCCGAAGATGCAAAGGCTGAACATTTAAGGCTGCTCGAATGGGAGAAAGACTTCCTAAAAGCAATGGAGGTTCCATTTAGAGTAATTGATGTTGCATCTGGTGATTTAGGATCTAGCGCAATTCGGAAGTTTGATTGTGAAGCTTGGATTCCAACTCAAGGCGCATATCGTGAGGTAACAAGCACCTCAAATTGCACTGAATTTCAGGCTCGTCGATTAAATATTAGATACCGTGAAGATGGCGCAACTAAGCCAGTTGCTACGTTAAATGGCACTCTAGTAGCAGTTCCGAGAATGATTGTTGCGATTTTAGAGAACCACCAAAATATTGATGGAACGATAAATGTTCCAAAGGCGCTCCGCCCATTCTTGGGAGTAGATACTTTGGCACCGATTCTATGATCTCTGGCAAACGTCCAAAATTAATTGCTACAGACTTAGATGGAACGATTGTCCCGCACATGGGACCAATATCAGATCGTACAATCGCTGCATTCGTAAAGGCGCATGAGCTAGGTATTGAAATATTTTATATTACAGGGCGGCCACCAAGATGGATGGTAGAAATTAGAGAGGCCTTTGGTTTTGGAAATGCAATTTGCGCAAATGGTGCAATTTTATACGATCTGATGAATGACAAAGTTCTTGAAGAGTGGTTAATGCCGGTTGATATCCAAATTCAGATTATTGATAAATTGCGCAACACCCTACAAGGTATTAATTTTGCAATCGAATACGAAGATGAATTTCATCGCGAGAAGAATTACACAACAAGGTGGGATATTGGGTTAGATAATATCGGCGTAGATTTAATCGAAGAGAAGATGGTAAAGCCTGCATTTAAAATGTTGGGACGATGCGGCAACAATGAATTCACTTCAGATCAGATGCTAGAGATTGCAGCTCGTGAGTTGAAGGGAATTGCCAACATCACTCACTCAAATTCAAGTGAATCTCTCATAGAAATTTCAGCCTTTGGTGTCAGTAAAGGTGAAACGCTTGCAAAGATGGCAGAACGAGCAGGGCTTACGAGCGCTGACTGTGTGAGTTTTGGTGATAATCCAAATGATTTTTCGATGTTGCAATGGGCCGATCGATCTTGGGCGATGTCAGATGGCCACCCCGATGGCCCTAAATATGCAAAGTTTGTTGCGCAGGCCCATCAACATGATGGCGTAGCAATAGTGATTGAAGAGCTACTCGAATTGCCCGCATAAGTATTTAGGCTGTAAGTTTGCCCACGGAGGGCTC
>DFDL01000053.1:0-3232 GCA_002367715.1 Actinobacteria bacterium UBA3028 | reverse complement strand
AGTGCACCGGTCTTGAAAACCGGCAAACGAAAGTTTCGTGGGTTCAAATCCCACGCCCTCCGCCAGTTTTTAAGATTAGCAAGGGTGTGAGGGGTTTCATAACTTATACACGCAGGCACATCTAGCATGATTCACAGATAAAGACCAAAATTACCCTATGGCTACTGGCGTATTCTCAACATCAAGAGCAAAGATAAAAGAGCGGACCCTTCGAACTGATCGTTGGTGGCTACAACCAGCAATTACTTTCGCGGTCTTAATCAGCTTCGTAATCTATGCAACCTTTCGCGCCTTTGAAAATAAATATTATTTCGCTGAGCCTCTAATCTCTCCGTTTTATTCACCATGTCTCACTACAGCTTGCGTTGAAGGATCCTCACATCTTGGGCAGCCCTTTAACAATAAATACTTTGGAATTGGGATATCACCAGCGCTCTTCATTCTAATTTTTCCACTTGGCTTCCGTATGACTTGTTATTACTACCGCAAGGCTTACTACCGGGCATTTTGGATGTCACCGCCTGCATGCGCAGTTGCTGAACCACACTCTAAATACACCGGCGAAACTCGCGCACCACTTATTCTGCAGAACTCTCACCGCTGGTTCTTCTATGCAGGGCTACTTTTCAACGTTTTACTTACCTACGATGCGATTATTGCATTTAGAAATGAAGATAAAGAGTGGGGCCACGTAAGTGTCGGAACTTTAGTTCTGTTATTTAGCGCCGTGATGTTATGGATGTATTCGCTCTCTTGTCATACTTGTCGACACACAATTGGCGGTCGATTAAAGAATTTCTCAAAGCATCCAATTAGGTACAAAGCCTGGACCTGGGTCTCAGCTTTAAATCATAAACATCCAACATTTGCCTGGATCTCACTATTTGGGGTCGCATTTGCCGATATCTACGTTCGCCAAGTTGCATCTGGCGCCTGGACAAACTTCTACTTATTCTAAAGAGAGATTAAAAAATGATGCCCCTTGAAAAACTTAAGTATGACGTCGTAGTTATCGGCGCCGGTGGCGCAGGGTTGCGCGCAGCAGTTGAGGCTCGTGAAGCTGGGCTAAGTGTTGCGATTGTTTGTAAATCATTATTCGGAAAGGCTCATACCGTTATGGCCGAGGGTGGGGCCGCGGCGTCAATGGGTAATGTAAATGAGAAGGATAATTGGCAGGTTCACTTTCGCGACACAATGCGCGGTGGAAAATTCTTAAACCATTATCGGATGGCAGAGTTACATGCCAAAGAATCACCAGATCGAATCTGGGAGCTTGAAGTTTGGGGTGCGCTCTTTGACCGCACCAAAGAGGGAAAGATTAGCCAGCGCAACTTTGGCGGACATGAATACCCTCGTCTGGCACATGTTGGCGATCGCACCGGCCTAGAGCTAATCCGTACGATGCAACAGCGCATAGTTGCTCTGCAGCAGATGGATGCGAAAGCAAATGGAAATGCCGAGAGTCACATCAAAGTTTTCGCCGAACTCACAATTACTGAAATCTTAAAAGAGAATGGCAAGATTGCTGGTGCCTACGGATATTGGCGCGAAAACGGAGATGAAGTTCTCTTTGAAGCACCTGCAGTAATTATTGCAACTGGTGGCGTTGGAAAGACTTTCAAAATTACCTCAAACTCTTGGGAGGGCACCGGAGATGGTCACGCACTTGCCCTAAAGTCCGGAGCTAATTTAGTAGATATGGAATTCCTACAGTTCCATCCAACCGGCATGGTCTGGCCGCCTTCTGTTCGAGGAATTCTTGTAACTGAATCTGTTCGCGGTGAAGGTGGAATTCTTACAAACTCACTTGGCGAGCGCTTCATGTTTAAGTACATCCCTGAAGTCTTTAAAAATCAATATGCAGATAATGAAGAAGAGGCAGATCGCTGGTATTTGGATCAGGATAATAATCGCCGTCCACCAGAGCTCTTGCCACGAGATGAAGTTTCACGCGCAATCAACGCAGAAGTTAAAGCCGGTCGCGGTACCGAACATGGCGGAGTATTCCTAGATGTTTCAAAACGTATTTCGGCTGAAGTTATCAAGAAGCGTCTGCCTTCGATGTGGCACCAGTTCTATGAGCTAGCCGGTGTAGATATAACTAAAGAGGCAATGGAAGTTGGGCCTACTTGCCATTATGTAATGGGTGGGGTTGAGGTAGAGCCAGATACAGCAGCAGCCATAGGTGTACCAGGGTTATTTGCAGCAGGTGAAGTTGCAGGTGGAATGCATGGATCAAATCGTTTAGGGGGAAATTCGCTCTCGGATCTCTTAGTATTTGGTCGCCGTGCTGGCATGGGCGCCGTAACTTATGTAAAGAACAATCCAACAGCATCAGTCTCTGAGAAGGCTATTGCAGATGCAGCAGCAAGAATCCAAGCTCCATTTATCCGTGCGGGCAGCGAGAATTCATATTCGTTGCATGCCGAACTACAAGAGATTACGCATAACCTTGTCGGAATCATCCGTACTGGCAAAGAGGTAGAAGAAGCGATTGAGAAGATTGCACAAATTCGTGTTCGCAGTGCAAATGTTGCAGTTGCAGGGGACCGCAAATTTAATCCAGGATTCCACCTAGCTTTCGATCTAGACAATATGTTGTTAGTTGCTGAGAGCACTGCAAAATCGGCGCTACTTCGTGAAGAATCTCGCGGTGGCCATACCCGAGATGATTTCCCAGGCATGAATTCAAAATGGCGCCAAATAAATCACATCTCAAGTTTTGATGGTGAAAAAGTTGTAATAAAAGCGCAGGCGCTTCCACAAATTCCTAAAGAGCTATTCGATCTCTTTGATATCCATGAACTTGAAAAATATTTAACACCCGAAGAAATTGCGAAAGGTGGTTCCAACTAATGGCCCGCAAACTCAAACTTCGTATCTGGCGTGGTGACTCAAACGACGGCGGATTAAAGGATGTAGAAGTAGAAGTAAACGAAGGTGAAGTAGTACTGGATTTAATTCATCGAGTTCAAGCAACCCAGATGGGTGACCTCGCAGTCCGTTGGAATTGCAAGGCTGGAAAATGTGGATCTTGTTCGATGGAGATAAACGGCAAACCTCGACTTGCCTGCATGACTCGAGTTGCTTCATTTCCTGAAGATGAAGAGATAACAATTACTCCGCTTCGCGCATTCCCAGTAATAAAGGATTTGGTGACTGATGTCTCCTTCAATTATCGCAAAGCGATGGAAATTCCATCCTACGAACATCCAAAGGATTTAGCGCCAGG
>DFDL01000028.1 GCA_002367715.1 Actinobacteria bacterium UBA3028 | reverse complement strand
ATTGTCGAAGATAGATTCGATGATTACACGACTTGGCTTCGCCATCGCTGGTTTAAGGTTATTGAGAGACAGAGCGTTCCTACAGTTTTAGATGCTGGAGCCCTTGGCTTGGCTGGCAAACTCTCTCAACCAACTTTGATCACACCACATGCCGGCGAGCTCTCTCGGATTTTGAAAAGACTTGGCACAAATGTTTCAGCCGATGAAATTTCAGATTATCCAATCGAATGGGCCAGTGAGGTTGCAAATCAACTAGATGTAACTGTCTTGTTAAAAGGATCTAAGAGCGTTGTCGTGAATAGCGAAATCCAGATCCAACTTCCAGCAGCAACCCCATGGCTTGCAACTGCTGGGTCGGGTGATGTCCTGGGTGGAATCATTGGTGCGATTGCTGCTTCAAATGAGATTGAAATTTTGAATTCAGATTCCAGATTTGCTGAGATTGCAGCTAGCGCCTCATTTATCCATGATCAATCAGCAAGGCTTGCCTCAAAAGGTGGGCCAATTTCTGCCAGTTCGATTATTACCAGAATACCTGAGGCGGTCCGCAAGATACTTGGCTAGTTGCGGTGGTTTAATTGCTCCATGTCCGCAGCTGATTTAGCCACCAAATTATCCAATCTGGTTGGCAGCGATGTTGTGCGAAGTGATGCCGTCTCACTCCAGGCCTACAGTCGTGATGCAACCCCGATGTTTGAAGGTCTACCCGAAGTAATTGTTGCGCCGCGAAATACTGCAGAAGTTTCCAAGATTGTTAAATTTGCCCACGATACAAATACGCCAATAATCGCACGGGGCGCAGGTAGCAATTTATGTGCGGCCACAGTTCCATTAAATGGTGGAATCGTAATGAGCATGACCAAAATGAATCAGGTCTTAGAAGTTTCTAAATCCGAGATGATTGCTGTGGTCCAACCCGGTGTTACAAATATAGATTTAGATGAGCTCGTTGCCAAAGAGGGGCTTCGCTTTATCCCAGACCCAGGATCGCGCAATGTCTCAACAATCGGTGGAAATGTTGCCACCAGCGCTGGTGGTCTGCGCGGGCTTAAGTATGGAACTACTCGAAATTATATTCTTGGGCTAGAGGCAGTCTTGGGCAATGGCGAGATAATTCGCACTGGTGGGCGCTTAGTAAAAGATGTTGCTGGATATGACGTAACAAGGTTATTGGTCGGTAGCGAAGGAACGCTCGCAATTTTCACTGAAATCACCGTTGCACTTGCGCCACGACCTGAAGCATCTAAGTATGGCGTTGCATATTTTGATGACCTAGCATCTGCAGCAGGCGCAGTTGAAAAAATTATTTCATCCGGGATTCTGCCCGCAACGCTCGAGTTCTTAGATAATACCTGCGTAGTTGCAGTTGAGGATTTCGCCCACCTTGGCCTGGATACAAATGCTGGAGCTCTGCTCCTCTTTGGTGATGATGGCGATGCGGTTTCAATAGAACAGAGCGTTAATAAGATGGCTGAGATTGCAAAGTTGGCGAGCGGCGCGCGTGGTGTAACTCTTGCCGCAGATATCGCTGCAGCTGATGCTCTTCTATATGCCCGCCGCTGTTCACTGCCAGCACTAGCAAGACTTAGCTCGATGTCGATTCTTGAAGATATTGCAGTACCCAGAAAAGCTATGGCGGAGGTTGTAAATAGGATCCAAGATATTGGTAAGAAATATGGCCTTCGCATCGGAACCTTCGGACATGCTGGAGATGGAAATCTTCATCCCACAATTGTTTTAGATAAAGATAATAAAGACGAGGTAAGGGCTGCAGAGGCTGCGCTGGCTGAAATATTTGCCCTCCCCCGCGAATTTGGCGGAAGCATCACTGGCGAACATGGCGTTGGTTCGGCAAAGTTGCCATACCTTGAAGATTTAATTGGTTCAACAAATATGCAGCTACAGCGCAGTATTAAGAAGGTATTTGATCCAGCAGGAATTCTAAATCCAGGGCGTATCGGTTCATGAGAGAGAAATTTAGCCAAGATAAATTAGATCGTTGTATCTCTTGTGGTTACTGCCTACCCGCCTGTCCGACCTATAAATTAACGGGCAACGAAGAGTCATCACCGCGTGGTCGAATTACCTTGATGCGCGCTGTGCAGAACGAAAAATTACCAGCGATAGATTTACTGCAAGAATCTTCTTTCTGTCTTGGCTGTCGAGCTTGTGAGCCAGTCTGTCCAGCAGGAGTCGAATATGGCGTCTTGTTAGAAGAGATGCGCGAGATAACTTGGCAGGGCAAAAATCGCCCAATAATCGTGCGTGCGCTATTTCTAATTGTTGATTCAAAGATCGGGATTTGGGCACTTGGACTCTTCTCGCCAATTGCAAAACGTCGCAAGGCCCAAGATGATTTACATTTAATGTACGGCTGCTTTGAGCGCAGATTATTTCCTGCTGTAAGTCGTGCGGTTGCAAAAATTGCGCCTGAAGTTTCATGCTCATCTGATCAAGGATGCTGCGGCGCACTACATGCGCACAATGGCGAGCTTGAAAAGGGAAAGGTGATGGCGCGCGCTCTTGGTGAGAAGTTACCAGGAACAATTCTGACAACTGCGGGCGGCTGCGCAGCTCATCTCTCATCTGAACTTGGGCCAGAGCGTGTACAAGAATTCTCGCAATGGTGGGTAAAGCGCGAACTGACTCTTCAACCAATAATCGAGTCTGGTCGAAAGATCCGAGTCGGCCTCCAGGACTCATGCCACCTTCGAAATGGCATGGGAGTTTTTGCAGAGCCTCGCCAGATCCTAAAAGAGCTTGGTGAATATGTTGAAGTTCCTGGATCAGCAGATTGCTGCGGCGCTGCTGGGACTTATGCCTTGCTACAGAAGAAGAACAGTCGAAAAGTAGTCAGTCAGAAGATTTTAGATATAAAAGAGTTGAATCTTGATTACATCGTATCTGTTAACCCTGGTTGCACAAGGCAGTTAGCCTCTGAACTAAAGCGAGCTCGGGTAAAGACCAGGGTCATCCATTTAGCTCAATTAGTAGCAATGTCGCAGCAGACCACAAAATAATGTCCCACTCAGAATTTTCTCTAGAAACTTTAAAGTCGAATTGGAATCAGGTTCTAGATACGGTGCTCGAAGTCGATCGCGTAGCTTGGTTACTGTGGTTTGATGCCAGATTAGAGAAGCTTGAGAACGATGTACTCACAGTCAACTTTACAGATAGTGAAAAATTTAGTGGCGACCACAACTTTAAAAGTGCTCGAAATCCAGAACAAACTGCCAAACTAATAGCCGCAATTCATAAAGTTACCGGTAGAGATCTGGAGGTTAGAGAGACATGAGGCGTTTACTCTTCCTGATAACCCTCTGTCTAAGTCTGATCTCGACAAATCTAAGCGCCGCAGCTCCACTTCAATTAATAACCGCTGGTCCTGGCGATCGAATTCATGGCGTAGATATTAGCAAGTGGCAGCATCCATACGACAAGCCAATTAATTTTAAGAAAATGGCAAAGAGTGGTGTTCGTTTTGCAATTATTAAGGGTTCAGATTCAAATGCACTTGCCGATGAAACGGCGAGAAAGTATTTGTTACAAGACCGCGCCGCAGCCCATGAGGCTGGCCTATATACCGGTTTCTATCATTTCTCATATCTTCCAGATACAAGGAAGAAGGCCGAGATTATCGCTGATGCAAAGGCTCAGGCTCAGAAAGTTATCTGGCGCTTAGGTGAGATTGGTGGGTACTCCGAACAAGATTTACCGGTTGCGTTGGATCTTGAAACTAATTGCGTTAGATATATCTCAGGATCTTGTAAAAAATATGCAAGTAAGAAAAATGTAACGCTCTGGGCAACTACTTGGCTCGCTGAAGTTGAAGCCACTACAAATCGAAAACCATTTCTTTATTCATATCCAAACTTTCTAGAAAATGCCATGAAGCGCTCGGCCGAACTCGCGAAGTACCCTCTCTGGATAGCAGCTTATGGAAAACATCCTGCAGATCCAGCTAATCATCCAGGTATTAAGACTGTCGGATGTTATGCCCACTCTTGGACTAAAGCTGATTGCACTCCAGACTATTTAATTTGGCAGTACACCTCTTGTGGTAAGGGAAAGAAGTATGGCGTTGCCAGCTCGCGGATTGATTTAAATGTTTTCAGTGGTAGCGAAGAGAATTTTCTTGCGCTGACGAAGGGTGTGTGGCAGCCACAGCTAGTTGATTTGCTTCCGGTAAATGAACCGACAACTTCTACGCTGATTGATAGTGCCACCTCAGTTACTACAAATGACTCCGCAAATTTTACAATTGATGTCGTTAGACCTGATTTGACGCCAGTTGTTACCGGAAATGTTCGATTTGTTTCAGCAGATTCACTTGCAAAAATCGGTTTACAAAAAGCAATTAGGTCAGCATCTGGTCGATGGACTTTGAAGATTTCTGACCTTGAGGCTGGAATATACGTTGGCTACATCGAATACTTTGACACTACTAATACCCATGCTGGAAATCTGATTCCAATATCCTTTGAAGTTACCCAAGGCCCTGCCCCAACACCTAGCCCAGCCCCTACCAAGAGGCCAGCCCCTAAACCGGTAGATGCCTGCGCAGGCCAAATTCGTAATTAAAAGTAGTTGAAAGATAGAGTTGCCGATTGTGAGCAGCGAAAAACCAATCCCACTAAGCCATGGCATCATCCGCCAAGATCGCAAGCTATCTGATGGTCGCACCATCTCTTATTACGATTCAAAAATAGTTGAGCGAAGCGCAACTGATACGCGCCGGGCAGAGAAACGACCAGGTTTAGGTGAGCTCAGATTAGATGCACTAACAAATGAATGGGTTGT
>DFDL01000069.1 GCA_002367715.1 Actinobacteria bacterium UBA3028 | reverse complement strand
GCGCATCTCAGGCAGGATCTGGAGATCAAATCTCTGATTTTGTTATGAATAAGACTTTGATTGCAATTGCCGGCACAATCGAGAGCGATAGTACAGAGCTAGTGGACTCTCCCTCCTTAGGGGGTAGCGATGGCTTTCTAAGCGCACTAAACAAATATAAAAATAAAATTTGGGAGCTGCGCCTTGGCTCTGAAGTTGACGACATAGCAGCAGCTGTTGGAAGTGATACTTCAGGAAATTTATGGGTAGTAGGAGCTACATCCAAGCCATCTGAAACCATGGCGAATTCTTTAGAATCAACAGAAGCTATCGCAATTGATAGCGTAACTGTTGATCAGCTCTTCGAACCCAATAATCCATTAACTAGGTTGGTTGTCTGGAAGGTTGATTTAACCGGTCTATTAGCTGCAACTTATTTTCAAGATTTCCCAGGCGTGATCGCACCAAATCAAATTAGCTTTGACGGTACAAACTTTGAGATAACAGGTACGCAGAGAGTTAATCTAAAGAGTGAAAAATTTAAGATCTCTCTGGATCAGACAGGTACTTTTTCAGACACAATGAAGGTCAGTAATAAGGTGAAGAAACTTCCGGAAATTCTAACAATTAAGGCTGGCCGTAATAACCTGAAGAGTTTTATTTCAAAATCCACAATTATCGGTATTCCTAGTTGGCGGGCGAAGAAACCCACTCCAGTGATTGTTAAATATACAAAGTCGAGAGTAGCGCTAGCTGCAAATTCCTTTAAAGGCAAAGTTAAGAAAGTACTCTGGAAAAATGGAATCGGAGCAGTAGTACTTACGACATTTAATTTAGAGAATGAAATTCACATTCTCACTGATATGGCCTAGGTCAAGGTCGCTTGAAGAGCGTTAGCTTCCCATTATTTGCAGCTAGCGCATATTTTCTTTTATTTAGCGTTATCCATCCTGCGGATTTTGTCGATGAAGAATTAGCGCTAGAGATTAAGTTAATTGTTTGGTCTAATTTATTATAGGCACATAGGCGCTCTTCACACCCAAAAATAATTCCTGAATTGTCGACAGCTATTGGGCCATTTGGCGTGCCAAAGTAATCTGTTTTAGCGGTATCTGGGCTAGCATCAATCCCGGTACGGCTCCATTGAATTTGATCTGGCTTAGGAAGCGAAATTGCGGCAGCGCCAAACCAGGCTGCATGCAAAATATTTGAACCGAAAGCTAATGCCACGTTATATCCTGCGACAGCAGTAGCCTCACTATTTTCGGCAACAGCTTGGTACTTCCAGTCCTCGGGATAAGCGCTCTCTCTTGTGGCGATTCGAACATCCCCACGAAGCGCACTCTTATCAGCATTGCTTACCTGCAGAATTGAGTCATAAATTAAGTTAATTCTCTGGCCCACAACCTTTGCTTTTAGGTGGAATCCAACATCACCCATGGTGCGTCCGTCATTTAGATTATCGCCATCTACAATTTCATATCGCCAATCCTTTCCATCACGTACAGCTCCGAGAAGAATTCCTTGGCTCTCATCTCGATAAAATACTTGCTCACCAGCAGAAGTTATTGCGCAGGCATTTGCAACACTGACATCACTAGCAGTTCGTACTCGATCTACTTCTCGATAATCTTGAATTGTGGCGCCATCGCCATCAATCACCTCATAGCTCCACCTCTTGCCATTAAAAGAGGCGCGACGTAGATCTTTATTAGTTAAGTCGCCATAGTAAAGGTTTAGAAATTCATTCTTTTTAGCCTTATAGGTGCACATAGATAGAGCAGATGCCACGCTATTTTGAGTGCGACCACCGATTGTTGAATCACCATCTACAACCTGCTTATTCCATTTCTTGCCATCCCAGGTTGCTAGTTTCAATAACCCATGCTGGCTATCGGCGTATGCAATAACTTTCTTGCCAGCGAAAACCCCAGTTGCAAAATATTGACCATCCGCATTGGCATCGACCACTTTCTTCTTCCACAACGATTGTGGTATCACGCCATTTGTAGTTGCACCAGTTGAAAGTCCAACCTCATTCTTTGCAGAAATACTAAATGAGTAGGTTGAGCCATTTACTAATCCAGAAATTACAGCAGGGCTCTGGGTCACTGTTGATTCGGTGCCAGTTTGATTTATAGTTACTACGTATGAAGAAACCTGCGCAGTGCGCTGGTTGGTAGGAGGGTCGAAAGTTAAAATAGCTGACCTATTGCCAACAAGCGCCTTAACATTTCGTGGAACACCTGGCAACCCATAAGGCAGACCGGCTGGTGGCTTGGCTAACAAGTCCTCGAACATAGCTATTAGGAGCGGCCCTGGATCATGAAAAACCTCACCGAATTGTAAATTCGGAGTCATAACAGAATTGCTCGTACCTAGTAGAAAGCTAGCTTCATCTAAGTGACTTACTGATGATCCAGTTTCATAAACCTTTGGAGTATAGAGCGGTGGTTTAATTCCATTATTTGCTCGAACTCCATTTGCTCCAGACCAGACCAGTGGCTCAGTTAGTGCTCGGCCGAGTTCGAGTGACGGTGAATCAAGATCCATAAGTCTGCGACCATCAGCAAGTTGGGCATAGGCATCAAATGGGGTTGGTCGTTGAATACTTCCATACCCATATAGGTCGTCATAATCTGAATTAGATAAGAAGCCAAGCCCATGACTCATTTCATGGAGAATCATCGACATAAGATCATATTTATTCCTTGGGCAATTTCCATCAGTTCCCAAGTAGAGCATTGGACCATTGGTTGAGTTGATTCGAATTGTTACTTCAGGGATAGTGGGTTCAATATCTTCCCCAGCTAAAGCGTCGGCAAGTGCCGATGAATACCAAAGATCCTTATCTGGAATATTTTTAAAGTTTGAATGGAATTTCCCAGGTGAAGCTGCAGCAAGATTCCCGGCTGAAGCCTGGCGCTCCCACAACACTTCAACCTTTACCGGAACCTGTGAAGCAAAGTACTGTGACCAGACATCGACAGCTGCTGAGATCGCAGAGCGGTAGCTCTCTGGAGTATTTGTGAAATCCACTATGAAAGAGCTCTTTGTGATCGATTTTTCTGCTGAGTAAGTTCGTTTTACTGGGTTCTTTGTAATCTTTGTAGACGATAGGTCAGCAGCATTTAAATAGACCCAAGGGGCATCAATTGAAATTACCTGCGAGGAGATCGCTTGGGCAGGTGTAGCTAATAAGGTACTAAAAAGCGCAGCAACTAGTAGTAGATATCGGGCACGCATGGAGAAAACGCTAGCAGTGATAAGACCGGGATGCCACCTCTGCGCGCTTATAGAGGGCTTAGGATTAGAGCGTGATTGAGGTGAGTATTTATTCAAGAGCAAACTGCCACCTCTGCGAGCAAGCCCTTGAAGTTTTGGAGCAGATTGTTGTTGAAATTCCATTTGCCATAACGAAGATATTGATAGATGGTGATAAAGAGCTAGAAGAAAAGTATGGTGAACAAGTTCCGGTAATTCTTATAAATGGCGAACCGCATGATTTTTTTAGAGTTGATCCTAAAAGATTTAAAGCAGCGCTCGCAGAACTTTAGTCAGGGTTAGCACTTAGAACATCATCGGCATCGATAATTCGATATGCGTATCCTTGCTCGGCAAGAAAGCGTTGGCGATTTTGTGCAAAATCTTGATCCACGGTATCTCTTGCAACTATTGAATAAAATCTCGCAGTTCGACCATCTGCTTTCGGGCGCAATATTCGCCCAAGTCGTTGCGCCTCTTCTTGGCGTGAACCAAACGTTCCAGATACTTGGATAGCGATAGTGGCATCAGGAAGATCAATCGAGAAGTTAGCAACTTTAGAGACCACAAGACATTTAATCGCACCGCTTCGGTACAAATTAAATAGGCGCTCACGCTCTTTGATTGGCGTATCACCTTTTATGAGCGGAACACCAAGCTCTTCACTTAAGGCATCTAATTGATTGATGTATTGCCCGATTATTAAGACTTGTTCATTGCTATGTTTTTTGGCTAGCGCAATTGCAATTTTACGTTTGGTAGCAGTCGTGGAACAGTAGCGGTACCTATCTTCGGGTTCAGCAGTTGCATAATTTAAGCGTTCATCGTCGGTAAGATTTACGCGAACTTCAATACAGTCAGCAGGTGCGATATATCCTTGCGCTTCAATCTCTTTCCAAGGCACGTCATATCGCTTCGGACCGATTAGTGAAAATACCTCGCCCTCCATACCATCTTCGCGCACTAGGGTCGCTGTAAGACCAAGGCGCCTGCGAGATTGAATGTCGGCAGTAAATCTAAAGATAGGTGCTGGCAGAAGGTGAACCTCATCGTAGATAATTAGGCCCCAGTCAATAGCATCAAATAGATCTAGGTGGGTATAAATTCCACCCTTGCGAGTAGTCATTACTTGATAAGTGGCAATTGTTACTGGGCGAACCTCTTTCTTCGACCCTGAATATTCACCAATCTCATCTTCATGAAGTGTGGTTCGCTTTAAAAGCTCCTCACGCCACTGTCTGGCTGCAATTGTGTTGGTGACTAGAATCAAAGTGGTTGCCTTTGCATGAGCCATTGCAGCAGCGCCAACGATTGTTTTCCCTGCGCCACATGGGAGCACTACAACACCTGATCCACCGTGCCAGAAACCTTCAGCAGCTAGCTCTTGATACTTGCGTATGCTCCAGCCATCTTGAACCAAATCAATTTCGTGGTGTTCACCATCTACATAACCAGCAAAATCTTCAGCCGGCCAACCTAATTTTAATAGCGCTTGTTTTAGGAATCCCCGCTGACCTGGATGAACAACTATCGTCTCATCATCTAGTTGTAATCCCAGCATGGGAGCAACTTTTTTTCCTCGAGTAACTTCTCGGAGCACTGCAGGGTCATGTGAAACAAGGACTAGCCCATGAACTGGATGTGCTTCAAGGCGTAAGCGACCATAGCGTGACATCGTCTCTGCAACATCAACCAAGAGCGCATGTGGAACTGCGAATCTAGAGTATTTGAGGAGAATATCCACCACGTGCTCGGCATCTTTTCCGGCAGCTCTTGCATTCCAGAGTCCAAGTGGAGTCAAGCGGTAGGTATGAATATGTTCAGGAGATTTTTCTAGTTCAGCAAAGGAGGCAATGGCTCTGCGACATTCATCACTTAGCGGGTGATCAATATCTAATAGAAGGGTCTTATCACTTTG
>DFDL01000063.1 GCA_002367715.1 Actinobacteria bacterium UBA3028 | reverse complement strand
AGGTGGGATTGCTCTGGCTTGACCATGCGCGCATTTCAAGCTGCAGGGATCTCTCTACCGCACTTTTCTGGAGCGCAAATTAAGTATGGGAAGTCTGTTTCGTACACATCACTCAAGCCAGGGGATCTAATGTTTTACGGGATACCAAATAGTCATGTCTCTATGTATATGGGCGGTGGAAAGATGGTGCAGGCTCCAAGGCCAGGCAAGAAAGTTGAGGTTATTCCTATAACAAGAATGTTTGGTTATAAGCCATTTGTGGGCGCGCGAAGATTATGAGTAGAAAATTTATTTCATTTCTTATAATTTCAATTCTCTTCTCAACCACTCAATTTGAGAACAGAGTCGCTTTAGCGAAAAATCATAAACCAACTTTGAAACAGATTAAAAGTGCAAAAAAAATTGAATTGGAGAAGAAGAAAGTTGCCGAAATTGCAGCAGCAAAACTTGATAGTGCTAGGGGAAATCTTAAGAAGTTGGCAGTCCTTGCGAACGTCGCACAGTTAAAATATTCAGCGGCTCAGAAGGAGTTATTCATTGCAACGGCTGAAGTCAATGTCGCCCTTACGGCGCATAAAGCGGCTTTAGTAGGCGTTTCTGATACTCATAACGAGATTGGTAACTTGGCTAGAACTGCCTACATGGCGGGCGGTGGGCTGAGTGACTTAGAATCGGTGTTGAATTCAGATGGACCACAAGAAGTTATTGACAGAATATCGGCGTTGGAAAATCTAGGAGCTCGCAACAAAACTGTCTTGTTTAGATATCAGGAAGTTGAAGTTATTGCCCAGAAGGCCAAGATGGTCTCAGAAAGAGCGCAAAAAAAACAACAAGTTGTCCTGGAAAAAGTCCTTGCGACCAAGAAAGAAGCCGAGGATGTTAGAAATGCCCAGCAAGCTGAAGTTGCCAAATTGCAAGCAGTTCAGGACAAATTGCAACGCGAATTAGCTTCGGCTAGAAAAGTTAGATTAAGTCTTGAACAGAGAAGGCAACTTGCAATTCTAGAAGAATCTCGATCGATTGAGGCAGGAAAGGTCAAGAATCAATCCAAAGTTTGGGAAATTGGTGGGCCTACTGGTGCAAAGAATATACGAACAAATGGCGAAGAGCGGCTTAAGGCTGTCGAATTTGCCAAGCGACAAGTATTAGCAAAGAAACCATATGTCTGGGGTGATGAAGGGCCAAATTCATTTGATTGTTCTGGACTCGTCTATGCCGCCTATAAATATATTGGACTTGGGTGGCCTAATTGGGATCGCCTTAACGCGAGTTTGTATTACACCTATACGATGCAGATACCAATTGCTGAGATGCAACCAGGAGACTTAATTTTTTACTCATATAAGGGGACTCAAAGCACCATTCACCATATGAGCATTTATGCAGGTGGCGGAATGATGTGGGAGGCCAGATCAACTGCAACGGGTCTTAGGTATTCAGATATTTACAGCGTCCCTGGAATGATGCCATTTGCGGGCAGGGTCTAGAAGAAATTAACAGCTACAGAAATGGGTCAAAAATGAAAAGGTCAGGAAGAAATAGTTTAAGAGTAAGAATTCTTGTTTTTGCAATTGTTGTACTGCCGGGGCTCAGTCACAATGCAAGTGCGGAAACTCTCGATTCGGTTTTACACATACATCATATAAAAGTTGTTGAGAAGAAAGTACTTGTTCTGACTCACGAAGGCCTTTTTGAACTAGCTGGAAAGAATGACATGAAGTTAGTTGGAAAAGATAAGTTTGATGTTATGGGATTTACGACATTAGGCAAGGCTTTGGTTGCAAGTGGACACCCTGCTCAAGGTTCTACAATGCCAAACCCCATTGGCCTATTAAAATCTAAAGACGGCGGATTAACTTGGCGAGCTGTCTCTTTAGTGGGGAAAGTAGATTTCCACCTTTTAGAAGGTGCCAGAAGTGATTTATATGGCGCAGATTCACAGAGTGGAAACTTAATGTTCTCAGCAGATTCCGGAAAGACATGGAACTCTTTAGGAATAAACACATTCACGGATATTGCAGTTTCACCTGAGATTCCTGGAACGGCTATTGCAATTAAGAATTCCAAATTGCTGCTTACGAAAAATGCCTTCAAGTCAGCAACTAAAATTAAAAACAGTCTCAAATTTACTCAGATTGAATGGCGCAATTCGGGACTTTTCGCTTTGAGTGGTAGCACGCTGTACAATTCATCAAATTCTGGTAAAACATGGAGAAAGCTGAGTAGATTTAAAGCGGTGCCAGGGATTCTCACTGCTAGCGATCAACTGATGCTGGTAACTGTGGGCTCAGATATATTTACATCAAAAAATAATGGGAGAAGTTTTATTAAGATTTCTTAATCCAGAAGGTTCATTCTAGGAAACGGGTATAAATAATGGATAGAAGTAACACTTTGAATCAATATATATGCCCGATGCACGAGGAGGTCCGAAGCTCGGCTCCCGAAGACTGCCCTAAATGCGGTATGGCACTTGAGCCATTGATGCCATCAGTTGAAGAAGTCGAGAACCTCGAGCTTCTACAATTCCAAAGAAAATTCTGGCTTACATTCCCACTCAGTGCCTTCTCAGTATTGCTAGCCTTACTAGGCGAATCTACATCGTTCCTCAATCCTCTCGCCTCATCTTGGTTTCAGATGGTCCTATCGATACCGGTGGTTTTATGGGCAGGGAAAATTTTTTTCTTGCGGTGCTGGCAATCGATTCAAACAAGGAATCCAAATATGTGGACTCTTATCGGAATTGGTGTCGGTGCGGCATTCGTATACAGCGTAGTAGCAACCGTTTTTCCAAAAGTATTTCCCGAATCCTTTAAAACAGATGGCAATGTCGCGGTCTATTTTGAAGCAGCAAATGTAATTGTCTCTCTAACAATCTTGGGGCAAATTCTTGAATTAAGGTCCATTGCAAAAACTTCATCTGCGATAAAATCCTTACTGAACATGAGACCAAAGTCTGCCTCCCGTCTGGTCTCAGACAGTGAAGACGAAATTATTCCGATTGATGATATCCAAGTGGGAGATTCCTTACGGATTCGACCTGGTGAGGCCATCCCTGTTGACGGAGTAATTCTTGAAGGGCAAGGTGCAATTGATGAATCTATGCTCACGGGTGAGCCAATTCCTGTTCAGAAAACATTGAGCGATTCTGTTTTGGCTGGGTCAATTAATTCAAATGGAGCGCTAATTATTCAAGCTACAAAGGTTGGTATGAATACTGTGCTGTCACAGATTATTGAGATGGTTGCTTCTGCGCAGAGATCCAAAGCTCCCATGCAACGAATGGCAGATGTTGTTTCTAAATATTTTGTCATAGCTGTTATTGGAATTTCGATTGCAACCTTCTTCGCCTGGGGAATTTTGGGAACAGATCAAAGTTGGAGCCATGGGTTAATAAATGCGGTTGCTGTATTAATTATTGCTTGTCCCTGCGCTCTGGGTCTTGCAACACCAATGTCAATCATGGTTGCCAGTGGGCGCGGTGCAATTCAAGGGGTTCTTTTCAAAGATGCTTCCACGATTGAAACATTTAGAAAAATCAACACCTTGGTCGTGGATAAGACTGGAACTCTCACCGAAGGGCGTCCAGAATTAAAAGAGATTATCAACCTTGGAAGCCATGAAGCTAGTTACGTTCTTCAAATGGCAGCAAGTCTCGAAGTTGCAAGCGAGCATCCTTTGGCAAAGGCGATTGTTAGAGCAGCAAAAGAATCTGAAATCGATTTAGTCAAAGTAAATGATTTCGTTAGCGTGACAGGCAGAGGTGTCGAGGGAGTAGTAGGAGAGAGAAAGATTTCAATAGCGAGCATCCGAGATGAAGACGATGAGTTGCTACGAAGTTTCGGCATGACAGACCGGATTCTTCAACTGCGAACTCAGGGTGCGACTGTAATGCTCTTAACTATCGACTCCCAGCCAAATGCATTAATAGCTTTATCCGATCGGATTAAATTGAACACGCTGGAATCTCTTCTTGCGCTCAAAGCGGCGGGTATTAACGTCATAATGGCCACAGGTGACAATCAAACAACTGCTGAAGCAATTGGCGTTGAACTTGGAATCATTGAAATATACGGAGATGTACGTCCAGAAGATAAATTGCAATTAGTTGCAGAGCTCCAATCACGAGGCCTTGTAGTTGGCATGGCGGGGGATGGAGTAAATGATGCACCTGCTTTAGTAAAGGCAGATGTTGGAATTGCAATGGGAACTGGTACCGATGTTGCAATGAATAGTGGTGGAGTTACCTTAGTAAAGGGGGACCTGAGAGGCATTGCAATTGCAAGGAATATCTCAGAATCTACAGTCTGGAATATGCGACAGAACCTTTTATTTGCATTTTTATATAATTCTTTGGGTGTTCCTATTGCGGCAGGTATCTTGTATCCATTAACTGGCACGCTTCTTTCTCCAATGATTGCTGCATTTGCCATGAGTCTTAGCTCAACTTCGGTAGTTCTAAATTCATTACGACTCAGAGGTAAATCGGAGTAGGGTCCTTCTAAGAGGCTAAATCTTCAGTGCCCCCGGCTTACCGGGCGGTTCTTCTGCTTATTACTGAATTAATTACTAGTTAGCTATTGGGAAAAGTGAAACAGCAAAGATCTGCCAAGCTAAGAGTGATTTAGCACCAAGACTTAGGATTAAGTAAGTCTTTTCACCAAACATATAGTTACTCCACTTGCCAACTCCGCGATATTGCAACCACTGATTTAATCCAAAACAGAAGAAGAAGAGAGCTTGAACGATCATGATTAAGAAAAGACCATCTGGAGCTTCATCTAGAGGAATCTGAGAGATATTGACTGACATTGCAAGCCAGGGAGTTATTCCAGCAAGCGTTCCAAACCAGAATGGCAGCATCGTGGTCGAAGTACGTCCTGGGGGATTCATCTTCTCTTGTAGCCAACCGAAGAGAATCATTGCAATATTTGCACCGACTACTGCGATCAAAGCTGCAAGAGTCAAGATTCCCCAGTACATACAGATAATGGCAACCATAAGAGAAGCACTAATTGAATATTCTGCCCAGCGAAAACGGTTAATTCCATTCTTAAGATCAGTTTCATACGTCTTGCGCGCAAATGTCGATGTTAGCAAATGATCTAAACCAGCTAATGCGAGGAATGCTCCAATTACCCAACCAACTCGAACTTCAAAGAGAGTCGAAGTAACTAGACCTTCTGTTCCTGGAGGACCGGCAGGAAAAGAGCTCAAAACCTTTAGTGCAAAATCATTTGTAAGCAATAGCATCGCTATAGCCTGACCAAGATGTAAAATCGTAAGGGCAACATTCCATTTTCGTACATTGACAAGCTTTTCGGAAGTTACTCCAGTTGCTACAACAGTGTTTATTGACGACATACGATTTCTCCTCAGCGATGTATTTCTGATAGGTGTTCATTAATGCGCATTTGAACAAGTCTGGCATCTGTACTGCTATTTAAACTCTATGACACACCTTTTGGATTCCAGGATACAAGTGGTGCATGTCCGGTGACCCATTCATCTGACTCGCGAACATCTATGCCGATAGCTGGACCACTAGAAATCTCTTTATATGCTTTTCCTGGAGTTTTTCTAACATTAGTCACTACCCCTTTGAGGTTGTCTTGGTTGAGACTTCAACAGGTGGAACTCGCCCGGCATCCATGTGTCCAGTAACAATATTTAGCCCTTCAACAAGGAGCGCCGCTGTGTATGGCTCGTTAATTAAAACCGGAGTTCGCTCAGAGTTTTCAATGATGCCAAGTGAAGCAGCAGCGCGGTAAGCGCCACCACAGTGAACCCAAATCTCACCACCCTTTGGCAGCTCCTCAATACGCGCTTCAAGTTCGTGAAGTGGAATATGAAGAGAGGGGACAATATGTGAAGCCTCTCGCTCACCATTGCGTCTGACATCGAGCACGGTTATATCTGGATTTGAAATTACTGCAGGAATTTCGGCAAAAGTTACTAACTTATTACTTCCTAATTCTGCAAAATCTGAGATCTGCCCTAAGTACGAACCAGCAGGGCGGTCAATGCCGATTCGAACAAGTTCGCGCTGTGCTTCTGTGATATCAGAGGCGCTATCAGATAACAGGAATAGCTCCTTCTCGTAGGGGAACATCCATCCAAGATAGGTTGCCATGGAGCCATCAATTCCAAAGGAGAGCGTTCCCTTTACATGGCCAGCTGTCCACGAATCGCGGTTGCGAAGATCAACAACCCAACCTCCCGATTTAATAGATTTAAGTATTTCATCTGTTGACATACGCTTTAGATCTGAGAGATCAATTGGTCTAGCACCTGCATGATTTGCAGGGCCCATGTATTTGTAATAAGCAGGAAAGGCATCAAGGCCGGCGAGGGTTTGAACTATGTAAGCCTCTTTATCAAGAAGTAGCGCAGGGTTTGATCGCTTCTCATCTGCAATTTTCGAAGAGTCGCCACTTGTGGCAGTAGCGGCACAGAAAGAACCAAATCCGTGTGTTGGATAGAGATTGACTTCACCCTTTAACAAACCGGCAAGTCTGTGCGCCGACCCATGCTGAAGGCCAGCTAATTCGCGAGCAAAATCTGGCCCCAACAAATCTGGTCGCCCGGTTGAACCGTGCAACATTGAGCCACCAGTGAAGACGCCTTGCACTTTTTCTTCTGAATTAAGTAGCGCGTATGACATATGTGTAAATGTATGACCAGGGGTATGAAGCGCTTGAATCGCAAAAGTCCCGACCGGAACAGTTTGCTCATCAGAGACGGTGAAGCGATCAAAGTTGACGGGATCTTTCGCACTTATGATGTATTGAACTCCATGTGATCGAGCTAGCTCTAGACCACCAGAGAGATAATCGTTGTGCATATGGGTCTCAACAACAGCGCCAAGGCTCACGCCTTCGCGATTTAGTAAATCGATTACACGGTCTATGTCGCGCTGCGGGTCAACTACAAGGGCGCTCTTTCCATCATGCGCGATGTAAGAGCGGTCACCCAGAGTTGGGGTATCAAGATTAATAACCTTTAGCGTCATATTTCCTCCTGGCAGAGCACTCCTTAAGTATACCCCTAGGGGTATATATTGCAAGTGGCTAGGCCTGCTTGTTGATCTCAGATCAGTGACTAAATATGGCTATATTGGCATTAGGCACTGCCATATGAACGATATCGTAATGATTAACTAAGTTTCGTGGGAGTATTGCCTAATATCAATTCGATTTGAATTTTTAGACTCTAATAAAACTATTAAAGCTTGTGGGTAAAACTTTGTTCAATTTAACTCGAAAACAATTATTGGTAGAAGTGCTAGCTGGTCTAGTCGTAGCCCTAGCCCTAATTCCAGAAGCAATCTCCTTTTCAATCTTGGCGGGCGTTGATCCCAAAGTTGGGCTTTTTGCATCTTTTACGATGGCGGTGACAATCTCAATAACCGGTGGGCGCAAAGCGATGATTTCTGCTGCAACTGGGGCGATTGCTTTAGTTATTGCGCCTTTGGTAAGTGATTACGGATTGGACTATCTAATTGCCGCAGTAATTCTTGGGGGATTGCTACAAATTCTCTTAGCTGCGATAGGAGTCGTAAAGTTGATGCGATTTATACCTAGAAGTGTCATGGTTGGATTTGTAAACGCTCTTGCGATTCTAATTTTCTCAGCACAGTTTCCACATATCATCGGCAAAAACATATCCGTATGGTTGTTGACTGCGCTTGGGCTGATAATTATTTTTACTGCGCCAAAGATAATAAAGATTATCCCAGCGCCATTAATTGCAATAGTAGGTCTTACTAGTATTACATTCTTCTTCGGAGTACAGGTTCCAAACGTCGGCGATGAGGGCAAGCTGCCTTCAGGTTTTCCAGTTTTCGCTCTTCCTAATGTCCCATTTGATCTGACTACTTTTAGAATAATTTTTCCTTATGCGCTCGGAATAGCTATGGTCGGGCTAATCGAGTCCTTGTTGACAGCGAAATTAGTTGATGACATCACAGATACAAAATCCAATAAAAGTCGAGAATCCTTCGGGCAAGGAATCGCAAATATAGTCACTGGCTTCTTTGGTGGCATGGGCGGTTGCGCGATGATTGGTCAGACAATGATTAATGTAAAAGCATCTGGAGCCAGGACTCGGATATCTACATTTTTATCAGGCACCTTTCTTCTCTTTTTAGTTGTTGTGGCCGGTTCAGTCATTTCAATAATCCCTATGGCATCACTCGTTGCAGTGATGATTGTTGTCTCATACCTTACTTTTGACTGGCACTCAATAGCGCCATCAACTTTAGCTCGCATGCCAAAGAGCGAAACTTTCGTGATGGTTTGTACGGTCTTAGTAGTTGTATTCACTCATAATTTGGCTTACGGAGTGATCGCTGGGGTATTTATCGAAGCCGTTCTCTTTGTACGCCGAGTGGCACATGTTGTGGATGTTGCTGGTGTGATTGATGAGGCGACAGATACCATGAAATATAAGGTAACTGGCGAGCTCTTCTTTGCCAGCAGCAACGACCTTTACTATCAATTTGATTACAACGTCTCGACCTCAAAGGTTGAAATTGATTTCACTGAGGCGCACGTCTGGGATGGCTCTTCGGTGGCAGCTCTAGATTCGATCACCTATAAATATGCCTCACATGGCAAGGAAGTTGAAATCATTGGGATGAATAAACTCAGCCAGCGGATTCACAACAAATTGTCTGGCAATTTCCCTGACTCACACTGATCGGGCTTATATCGTTTTAATTCAATATAACGTTTTCGTGACTATCGTCATTTTCGGAAGTTTGCACCTCAATTTGACCCAAAAATTCTAGATTTGTACCGGAGTTTTCGTTGTGCGCCCAAGTGATTTTGGGTAATCTCTGTTTCGGCTTAATCTAGGGCTAACAGGATTTTATTTGAGAGTAAAAAGGGGAAGTTATATCGCTATGACTGACCTTATTCAGTACCTATTCAACGGACTAGTAGCTGGTTCTATTTTTGCGATAGCGGCTGTTGGGATTTCACTTGTATATAGCGTACTTCGCCTGGTTAATTTTGCTGCCGGTGATTTTTTAACTCTTGGCGCATTTATTACATATTATTTCAGCGTAACGCTTGAGTTAAATTTTGTACTCTCAATTCTTATTTCAATGTTAGCTGGAATGGGCATAAGTTGGTTCTTGGAATTAGTTCTCTGGCGCAAACTCAGAAGAAATAAGGCAGGAACATTAGCTCTTTTCTTAGTCGCAACTGGCGTCGCACTAATGCTGAGACCAGTTATCCAATACTTATTTGGTACTCAAGTACGTAAATTCAACGTTGATATCTTGAAAACATATGATTTCTTCGGCGCCCGTATTGCTCATACACAATTGATAGTTTTGATATTTGCAACTGCCTCAATAATTACGATCGCTCTCTTCATGGCAAAGGCAAGAATTGGAAAAGATATGCGGGCATATGCAAATAATCCCTCTCTCGCAGCCGTATCTGGAATTAATGTTGATCGAGTTGTTGTCGCCACCTGGTTAATTTCTGGCGCACTTGGTTCACTTGCCGGAGTATTTCAAGGACTTGTCCAAGGTCAATTCAATAACGCCATGGGTGAATCACTTCTCCTATCATTTTTTGCTGCAGTAGTACTTGGAACAATTGGAGATGCTTACGGAGCACTTCTTGGTGGACTGTTACTTGGTTTATTCATGGAGCTTTCACAGCTAGGTATTTTCTTTGGTGGGGTGCCAAGTAATTACAAACCCGTAGTGGCATTCGCTGCCCTGGTTCTAGTTCTTCTCTTCAAGCCCGAAGGTATTTTCGGGTATAGAGCGAGAAAGGTCTAAGAATGTCAGTTTTTCTGCAACCAGGGTTCTGGGTATTCGTCTTAGCACTGGCTGGAATTTATGGAATTTTTTCACTTGGACTTCAGATTCAATATGGAGTTGGTGGGGTAATGAATTTTGGCCATGTAGGAATGATGGCGATATCGGGATATACGATTGCGGTATTGGTGATTAAGTATCAGTGGAGTTTTTGGTGGGCAGCTTTTATTGGTGTGGCACTTGCGGCGCTACTCGGAGCACTATTAGGTCTCACTACTCTTAGATTAAGTGGAGATTATTTTGCAATTGCGAGCATCGCCTTTGCAGAAATAACTCGCTACTGGATTCTTAACTCCGATAGCGTTACGGGTGGAACTCAAGGAACTCTTGCAATACCTTCGGAGTCAGGATTTTCAAGTTATACCACCGAACCTGATGTGATTTTGACATGGATCCAAGACCGTCTTTATCCCCTAATTGGCGACGAGGCATCTAGGGATCTGGCGATGGTTCTCGTTGTATGGCCATTTCTATTCTTATTTATCTGGATTTCATCCCGGCTTCAACAGACCTCATGGGCAAGAGTGCTCCGAGCGACTCGTGAGGATGATGATGTTCCTAGATCCTTGGGAAAAAATGTATTTCGATTTAGATTACAGACTCTAATCATCGGATCTGTTTTTGGTGGAATTGCTGGAATATTTTGGGCGTTGCAATTTATGCTGCTGGCACCAGAAGACTTCCTTCGAATTGTTACTTTCTATGGCTGGATGATTCTGATTCTTGCTGGCGCAACCCGAGTTAAGGGACTTATTTTTGCTTCAATCTTCTTTGGCTTCCTATATGGAGCTACAAGATTCTTAGATTTCTGGCCGCTTTCACTTCTCTCCTCACCAGAGCGCGCATATCTGAGAGTGTTCCTAATTGGACTAGTAATTGTTCTACTTATGCTCAAGCGGCCTCAGGGTTTCTTCGGTAAGCGTGAAGAGATGGTTCTGGAGTAATGATGAAAAAATTAATCGCTAGAACAGAGAGTATTTCTAAAAATTCTTCCAATGAGCACATCCTAGAAGTTAAGGACATCTCCGTTAGTTTTGGTGGAGTACAGCCAGTCCGGGGAGTGAGTTTTGGCCTCACAGAAAATTCATTTACATCGATAATTGGTCCTAATGGAGCTGGCAAGACCTCACTCTTCAACTTGATTAGTGGAATTAATAAGGTTGATGCTGGGGAGATAATTTTTAGGGGCGAGGCGCTTCAAGATATTCATATACACAAAATTGCCCAGAAGGGATTGGTAAGGACTTTTCAGGGCGCGAAAGTTATTAGGCGCCTGACAGTGGCCGAAAATTTAATGATGGCGGTTCAAGGTAATCCAGGAGATAACTTGAGAGGATTTTTAAATCCTAGAGCTAGAAGTTCATTTGAATCTAAGTCAAGAGAAGAGGCGATGCGACGCTTAGAGCAGGTAGGGCTCACCAAGTTTGCAGATGAATTTGCTGGGATACTTTCAGGTGGACAACGCAAGCTTCTTGATTTATCTCGAGCACTTATGACAAAACCTTCACTTCTTCTATTAGATGAACCATTTGCTGGCGTAAATCCAACTTTAGTCGAGAAACTGCTCAATGTTTTAGAAGAACTTAGGAAAGATCAAGAGATGACATTTCTCTTGATTGAGCACGACTTAGAGACTGTAATGCGAATTTCGGACAGAGTAATTGTCATGGCTGAAGGAAAAATCATCGCCGATGGGCTGCCTAATTCAATTTATGAGAGTGAAGTTGTAATCGATGCCTATCTCGGCTCTAGAAGGAGAGGCGCTAAGTGAGCGATAAATCCTCAAATAAGATTCTGCTTACAATCGAAAATTTGCAAGGCGGTTATGGTGATGTGCAAATTTTAAATGGCGTAAGTATAAAAGTTCCAGAAAAGTCTATCGTGACGATAGTTGGCCCAAATGGTGCCGGAAAATCCACAATTTTAAAGTCAATTTATGGCATCGCAAAAGTCACAGCTGGATCAGTCACTATTAATAAAGATGGCAATATTAGAAATGTCTTAACTTCTAAACCTCACAACCTCTCTAAAATTGGAATTGGATATGTTCCTCAGATTGAAAATATTTTTCCGGCGTTAAGCATTGAAGAAAATCTTGAAGTTGGATATGTTGATTATGCGAATCGCAAAATGGAAGACTTAAAATCTGAAATGTTTCAGAGATATCCTGATTTAGCTAACCGCGCTAAAAGTCGTGCTGGAACTCTTTCCGGAGGGCAGCGCCAGATGCTCGCTATGGCGAGGGCTTTGATGTCGGCGCCGGATGTCTTACTACTTGATGAACCATCTGCAGGATTGGCCCCAGCACTAGTCGATGAACTCTTCGATGAGCTGGTGAAGATCAATCAAAGTGGTGTGACAATTTTGATGGTGGAACAGAATGCCAGGCGCGCGCTCGATATCTCAGACTATGGGTATGTATTAGATATGGGGCGAAATAGACATGAGGGTGATGGACGAAAATTGGCCGATGACCCAGAAATTGTCGGTATCTATTTAGGTCGAAAATAATTATCACAATTTGTTATAAATCTCTACGAATTTGAGCCCAGGACAGTATTAATTACCCTCAACTATAAGCATTTAGAATTTTAAAGGCATTGCGTATGCCCTAGCGAATTTGAAAGGTACTGGTTATTATTCTAGAGTTGGTCTCACAAAGCTTAGTCTTTTTAGGCTGAGTAAACTAAAGGGGAAACTATGAAAGCAAAAAGAAGTATTTTTGCAGTAGGAATTACTGCTGCAATGGTTTTCAGTTCGCTCCCAGCAAATGCAGCTGGAGTAGATCTTAAAATCGGTACCATCCATCCATTAACTGGTGGAAATGCTGATTACGGTATCGGATTAACAACAGCTGCTGAATTTGCCGCTGAGTCAGTTACAAAAGCAATGAAGAAGGCGAAGGTAGCCGGTTCATGCAAAATTGTTGCTTCTGAAGATGATCAAGCAACACCAGCACTTGCTGTAGAAGCCGCTACTAAATTGGTAAAGAGCAACAAGGTACATGCAATTGTGGGACCACTAACTTCAGGTTCGACTGTTTCAGCCGCTCAGTCAGTAACAGTGCCAAATAATGTTGTAATGATTGCAACAGCAGCTTCAAGTCCAGATATTACAAAGTTTAAGGATAAGGATTTACTTTTCCGTACCTATCCATCTGATGCTTTCCAGGGCAAAGTAATTGTTGCAGCCCTAATCAAAGCTATTGGCAAGGGATTAACAATCAATATTGGTGCTCGTAACGATTCATTTGGAACTGCGCTTGCTAACGTAGTAACAAATGAATGGGTAAAGGCTGGCGGAGATATTGGCCGTAAAATACTTTGGAACCCAGAGAATGCAACATTTGACTCTGAGGCAAAGGCAGTCACCGAAGGTGATCCAGATGCATGGGTAATAATTGATTTCCCAGATACTTTCGCCAAGGTAGGTCCTGCTCTAGTACGTACTGGCAAATGGGATGCAAAGAAGACATTCTTTACTGAAGCCATGTACGACGAAGCTGTAATTGAAACAATTGGTGTAGATATTATGGCTGGAGCACGTGGAACAGCCGCTAAGTCAATTGGTGTCAAATCTGATTCATGGAAGGCAAAGCGTAAAGCTGCAAAGCCAGACACAAAGGAAACCTTTGTTGATGCTTCAGGCTACGACGCAACTGCTCTTCTCTGCCTTGCAGCAATTCATGCAAAGAGCACAAAGGCTTCAGATATCTCCAAGAGCCTGCGCGCTGTTTCAGGAAGCAATGGCGGAAAGAATATTCCTTGGACTAAAATGAAAGCAGCCATAAAAGCTGCAGCAGCTGGCAAAGACTTCGCCTACCAAGGCGCTTGGACTACAGCTAAGTTCGATGAGAATGGCGATTCAAGCGGTGCACTATTCCGTGTGTTCAGCATTGACGCCAATGGAAAGCTCAGTTCAAAAGATGGTGAAGACGTTCGGTTCTAATCAATAGCTAAGTAATTTAGGCCTCGGGAATTCCCGGGGCCTAAGTTATTTCTGGGTGATTCAGATAGTATTTAACTAAGAGGAACTTGTATTTATAGCGGATCAAGAATTGTGGGGTAGTCAACTTGGAACTTACTAAATCGGTCAGAGATCTTTCGGCAGAATATAGAGATCAATTTACTGTCTTTAATAACCTCACTTATATGAACTCTTGCTCCCAGGGCGCACTTGCAGATCGCGTCCGCCTCAGCTTCGATTATTATTTGAAGACTTTAGAGGTAAATGGTTCGGCGTGGGGAGACTGGGCAGGACATCAAGAGAAGGTGCGTAATTTACTAGGGCAAGTTTTTAAAGTAGAACCGAGCGAAATAGCTGTTACCACATCAGCTTCAGCAGCTGTAAGTTCGATTGCCTCATGCTTTGATTACACTCAGAAGCGAAATAAAATTGTGACGACTGAGAATGAATTCCCTACAATTGGTCAAATTTGGCATGCGCAAGAACGTCGCGGAGCGAGGGTATTGCATGTACCAAGCAAGCCGGATTTAACGGTAGATGTTGCAGCCCTAATAGACGCAATTGATGATGAAACTTTAATTGTTTCGGTAACTCAAGTCTGTTTCCGAAATGGAACTCTCACAGAATTAGAACCAATAATTGAGGCAGCACACAAGAAGGGAGCCCTAGTACTTGTAGATGCATATCAAGGAGTTGGGGCAGTTCCGATTGATTTAAGTTCGCTGAAGACTGACTTTTTAGTCGGAGGTGTGCTCAAATATATGCTTGGAGCACCAGGAGTCGGATTTTTATTTGCCCGTCACTCAACAACACAAAACCTTATTCCAGTGAATACAGGATGGTTTGCTGCGCGTGATATTTTTGCAATGGATATCCATGGATACGATCCTGCCAAAGAGGCCCGACGTTTCGAATCTGGAACGCCCGCCATTCCCTCCCTTTATCCAGCAGCTGCCGGCCTTGAGTTACTACTTGAGATTGGCGTTGAGAATATTTATGAATATGTCTCACCGTTACACGATCAACTTCGTGAGGGAATAGAAGCAATGGGCGGAAGAGTCGTAACGCCAGCCAAAAAGAGTAACCATGGGGCGATGATTGCCGTTGCATCAAATAACGAGAACGCTCATGTATCTGCCCTAGAGGGCGAGAAGGTAATTACTTCTTGCAGAGATGGCAATGTTCGGATTTCTCCACATTTTTACAATAACTATGAAGATGTAGAGAGAGTTTTAGCTTCGTTGGCTAAACATCGTACATTCCTAAGCAAATAGCTCTTTAACCTTTTAAACCCAATTAGAGCCATGCTGAAACTTGCTAGTACTGCTTTTTTGACAAGTCACTTGGATTTGAAAGAAGATATGATTTCGGGAGTTAATTCGATATTCATCGGGAGGTAGTTCAGTGTCAGATTCAGCCAAATGTCCTGTAGTTCATGGCGGGCTAACAAATGTTGGAGCATCCAATATGGATTGGTGGCCTAACGCACTGAATCTAGATATTTTGCACCAGCACGACACTAAGACCAATCCGCTTGGCAAGGATTTCAATTATCAAGAAGAGCTCAAGAAGCTAGATGTTGGCGCGCTCAAGAAAGATCTGCACGCACTGATGACCGATAGCCAACCATGGTGGCCAGCGGACTGGGGACATTACGGTGGATTAATGATTCGCCTCTCATGGCACGCTGCTGGTACCTATCGCACTGCCGATGGACGTGGCGGCGGCGGAACTGGTAACCAAAGATTCGCGCCACTTAACTCATTTCCAGATAACGTAAATCTTGATAAAGCTCGACGTCTTCTATGGCCAATTAAAAAGAAGTACGGCAACAGTGTTAGTTGGGCAGACTTACTCGTTTATGCCGGAACAATTGCCTACGAATCTATGGGTCTAAAGACCTTTGGCTTTAGCTTTGGACGCGCAGATATCTGGCACCCAGAGATTGATATTTATTGGGGCTCAGAGAAAGAGTGGCTTGCACCAAGTGATTCTCGCTATGGTGATTTAAGCGATCCATCAACAATGGAGAACCCATTAGCGGCAGTACAGATGGGTCTTATCTATGTAAATCCAGAGGGCGTAAATGGTGTTCCAGATCCGCTTAAAACCGCGGGACAAGTTCGCGAGACTTTTGCCCGCATGGCGATGAATGATGAAGAGACTGTTGCTCTAACTGCTGGTGGACACACAGTCGGCAAGTCGCATGGAAATGGAAGTGCTGCGCTACTTGGTTCTGCACCTGAAGGCGCAGATATTTCTGAGGGCGGATTAGGTTGGATGAACCACACCACTCGAAGCATTGGACGCGATACGGTATCTAGCGGCATTGAAGGTGCTTGGACTACGCATCCAACTAAGTGGGATAACGGATATTTCAATATGCTATTTGGCCACGAATGGGAGCTAAAAAAGTCACCGGCTGGCGCAAATCAGTGGGAGCCAATCAACATCAAAGAGGAAGATAAGCCTGTCGATGTTGAAGATCCATCAATTCGTTATAACCCAATGATGACAGATGCAGATATGGCGATGATTAAAGATCCGGTCTATCTTGAAATTTCTAAGAAGTTTCATAAGGATCCAGATTATTTCAGTGAAGTATTCGCCCGGGCCTGGTTTAAGTTAACCCACCGTGACCTCGGACCAAAGGCTCGTTACTTTGGACCTGATGTTCCTGCTGAAGAGTTAATTTGGCAAGATCCAACTCCTGCAGGCAAGAGAGATTACAAAGTTGAAGATGTTAAGGCGCAGATTGCTGCTACAAACCTCTCAATTTCAGATTTAGTCTCAACTGCTTGGGATAGCGCTCGCACATTTCGCGGCTCAGATCTACGAGGTGGCGCAAATGGAGCTCGAATTCGCCTTGCCCCGCAGCGAGATTGGCAAGGTAACGAGCCAGAGCGCTTAAATCGCGTGCTCGCCGCACTTGAACCAATTGCAAATTCAAGTGGCGCAAGCCTCGCAGATGTAATTGTGTTAGCTGGAAATGTCGGTGTTGAGAGAGCAGTTAAGGCCGCTGGCTTTGACCACAAAGTTCCATTTACTCCTGGTCGTGGTGATGCGACTCAAGAGCAGACCGATGTCCAATCTTTTGAGCCACTAGAGCCGATTCATGACGGTTATCGCAACTGGCTAAAGAAGAATTACACAATTAGCGCAGAAGAGTTGATGCTAGATCGCACACAGTTGATGGGCCTCACAGCTCATGAGATGACAGTGCTAGTTGGCGGCATGCGAGTTATTGGAACCAACTATGGCGGAACAAAGCTAGGTGTCTTTACCGAACGCGAAGGCGCGCTTACTACAGATTTCTTCACGACGTTAACTGATATGAATTATGTCTGGGAACCATCAGGGGACAATCTTTATAATATTCGCAACCGCCAAACCGAAGCAGTTAAGTTCACCGCAAGCCGCGTTGATTTGGTCTTTGGCTCAAACTCAATTCTTCGAGCATATGCTGAGGTATATGCCCAAGATGACAGCAAAGAGAAGTTTGTAGTCGACTTCATCGCTGCCTGGACAAAGGTAATGAACGCAGATCGCTTCGATATTTAGAGATTAATCCCTAGCTTTAAATCCAAGTGAAGTAAGGTTAGGGAATGCTTGAAGCGATTTTCTTTGGCGTGATACAGGGGCTAACTGAGTTCCTGCCGATCTCTTCTAGCGCTCACATCCGAATTTTTGCGGAGTTCTTTGGGATGACCGAGGATCCAGGAGCAAGGTTTACTGCGATTATGCAGATCGGAACCGAGCTCGCAGTCTTAATTTATTTCCGAAAAGATATTGCGAAGATAATCTCAGCCTGGATTCGAAGCTCTCTGCTGCGCCAAAAGTTAGATATTGACGAGATGGGTCTGGCTCGAATGGGCTGGTTAATTATCATCGGAAGCTTGCCAATCGCTGTACTTGGTTATCTAGGTCAAGATGCCATCAGAACTAACTTTCGCTCGCTCTGGTTAATCGCTTCGGTCTTGATTATCTTCGGCGTAATACTTGGACTTGCAGACAAATTTGGTAGTTCAAATAAATCTCTTAAAGATTTAAGTATCGGCCACGGAATTCTTTATGGTCTTGCACAATCTCTTGCCTTAATTCCTGGTGTTTCAAGATCTGGTGCAACCATCGCCATGGGTCGCATTCTTGGATATTCACGTGAAGCAGCTCTCCGTTATTCATTCCTACTGGCCCTGCCTGCAGTATTTGGAAGTGGCTTATATGAGTTGAAGGGCGCAATCTCGCAATCTGATAGTGCAAATGTATTCACTCTTGGCCAGACCTTCGCTGCCACCGTTGTCGCATTTGTAATTGGCTATCTGGTAATAGCTTGGTTGATTAGATTCATAACTAATCGCAGCTTTGCTCCATTCATTGTCTATCGAATCGCTTTAGGCGCCTTAGTTTTGGCGCTACTTTCAACAGGAGTGATATCGAGCTAGCTTCCCTCAAAAAGGTAAACTAAGTTAAGAAGCGAAGAGCGATAACGTGCCTGTAAACTCGATTTAATTGCGCTTTGACTTTAGATAATTTTTTATGGTTATTGCAATAGTTAGCAAGATAAAGAAACCAGCGATCTCTCTTGAAGAGCCATCTAGAGCGGGTATCGATGCGGCATAAAAGCCAAGTGTGGTTATTCCCGCACCCCAGATTATTGCTCCAATTAAGTTTGCACTTAAGAATTTGTAATAGTTCATCTTGCCTAGTCCAGCAATTGGTGGCATAAAAGTTCGAATCCATGGATAGAAGCGGGCCAGAATTACCGCGCTCCAGCCATATTTCTCGTAGAAGTTCTCAGCGCGCAGAACCATCCGCTTCATCCAAGGACGCTCGCTCTTTGCAAAGTAATCGCGGCCATATTTTCGCCCCAAAACAAAGCCAATCTGGTCACCCATGAATGCGGCAAAAACAATTATTGAGATCAGTATTACGATATTTGTGTCACTACGTGTAGCTGCGACAAAGCCGGCAGCGAAGAGAATTGAGTCGCCTGGAATAAAGAAGGCAATCAGGATTCCGGTTTCAATAAGAACCAATGAACCAAGCAAGATATAGATAAAGAAAGGGGCGGCTGAATCCAAATATTGTTGGACCCAGTCAGCAATCGTCATAGCGTAAGCCTATAGGCTTGGGTAATGAGGCAATGCGCAGTCGTTACCGGAGCAAGCAGTGGAATCGGCGCTGCAACAGCAAGATTACTTGCTGAAAATGGTTTTCACGTTATAGCCGCAGCTCGCCGGTTAGATCGCTTAAAAACTCTGGCCGAAGATAACAAAAATATTGAATTTGTTGAACTAGATGTAACCAATCAAAAGAGTGTCGATAACCTCGCTGCGCTTCTTTCGGGAAAACCTCTCTCAGTTTTAATAAATAACGCTGGCGGCGCATTCGATGCGGCATCGATAGAAGATTCTGATCCAGAAATTTGGGCTAAGACCTTTGATGTAAATGTGACCGGCACAGTAAGGGTTACTAAGGCGTTAATTCCATTGATGAAAGATTTTGGACGAGGACACATAGTGCTTATGTCCTCAACTGCGGGACGAGTTCCATATGAAAATGGTGGCGTCTATGTTGCTGCTAAACATGGAGTCACAGCGATTGCCGGAACGCTTCGCTTGGAGCTAAGTGGGCAGCCAATTAGAGTTACCGAAATTGCTCCAGGGATGGTCAAGACCGATGAATTTGCGGTAACTAGGTTTGCGGGGGATAGGAGAAAGGCGGCAAAGGTTTATGAAGGAGTTCTGAAGCCACTTACAGATGAGGATATTGCTGAAACTATCCGTTGGGCGGTGATGCTTCCTGAACATGTAAATATCGATCTACTTGTGGTCCGACCTATTGCACAAGCGGCCCAACATAAAGTCCATCGCGTAATAAAATAACTTCAATTAGAAAGTAATTCAACTGGGCTCTATTGTTTGCCAGTGCCCGCTTTTCATAAATTCTTTCTAACTAAACCACTTGCTGATAAATTTCGAGAAAATGTTTCTGGGTCAAAAGATGGTCTACCTGAGTGGGCCCGGGATATCGAACTCGGTGATGATGCGGGCCTCTTTCAAGCAGATGGCGCCGTCTGGCAGGTACATGGAAACCTCGGAACTTTAGTCGGAGGTGTCAGAGCCTTATTGCTTCAGGCCGCACACCCAGCCCCACTCGCAGGTGTAGCGCAGCATTCAAGATATGAGTCAGATCCAATGGGCAGGCTTGCCGGTACAACTCGCTGGCTGACAATTACTACCTTTGCCTCGAGCGAAGTTATTGCCCGTGAAGCACGTCGCGTAAATGCAATGCATGCCAAGGTCTCAGGTGAATTCACTGAGAAGTCAGGGGCGAGTTCAAGCTATCAAGCGCGAGACCCAAGGTTCTTGCTCTGGGTGCACTGCGCCTTTACCGATTCTTTTATTAAATCTCATCTAGCACTTGGATATTCACTGCCAAATGGTGCGGATGAGTATGTCCGAGAGTGGGCTAAAAGTGCGATTGCACTTGGGCTAGATAGCGCACCAAAATCAATGGCTGAACTTGAATCAACGCTGGATGATTTTCGAGCCAATGACCTTTCAAGTGTAGAGCGAACTACTGAAGTAGTGAAATTTATTCTGCGCCCACCATTTGGAGTAACTGGCCTGGCTTTCTATAAAGTAATTGCAAACGCTGCTATTGCCACCTTAGATAAGAATGAATTAGAAATCTTAGGTTTAAAGGCCAAGTCAAAAATTTGGCTTCGGATTGCAAAGGCAGCGCTAAATATTTTTAGCCTAGTTCTTGGCCCCGAGTCACCAAGTCAGGATCTGGCACGTAAGCGAATCGCCAGACTCAACCAATAATTAAATCTAGGTACCAAGGCTGGCCATCCTTAGCTTTATGCAATTTGCAATTAAATTCGGTTGCGGCAATCTCTAGAAGTTGCTCTGGCGTCTTTGGAGCTTTTGTGGATTTGAGAAGCAAGCGAGTTAGCTCACCGCGATACTTTTTCGAGAGATGGGTTATCACAGAGATTTTACCTTTGTCATTTTTGAAGACTCGAACTGCGATTGTCTTCATAGGGTCGGGTTGCCAGACTGCGGAATAAGTTGAGGATCTGCAGTCGATAATTAAATCGGCGCCCAAACCATCTAGAGGTGGTTTTAATACGCCTTTCCAATCTGAAGTTTTAATCTTTACCTTGTAATTTGGAATCTGATCGGCTGGTCGAAGTGCACCAAAGAGCGCGGAGATTATGAGGATCGATTTCTCGCCACGCTTTCTCGCCACGGCGCTAAGTGAACTCCAGTCCAAGGCCTGGTAGAGAACTCCGCTGTAGAGGGCTATCGCGGGGGCAACTGGTGATTTGGCTAGCGCCTTGCTTAGTAATTTACTTCTAGTATCAAATAGCTCAACAGGAAAGGTGAGTGTGGAAAGGCTGACAGTAGATCTACCTTTGGGTTGGATCTTGCCCTCGCTGGGCGGCAGAAGAATTAGCATTTAACCTTTTGGTGCTGAGTAAAAACGCCCCAAGAAATCCTTCTTGAACTCTTGGAAATTACCGCTCTCTATCTCCGTGCGCATCTTCTCGACTAGGCGAACAATAAATCGTTCATTGTGAATTGTCGCCAGAGTTGCACCAATCATCTCCTTACTGCGAAAGAGGTGGTTGAGGTAGGCGGCGGTGTAGTTCTTACAGGTATAGCAATCGCAGCTCTCATCAATCGGGTTGAAGGCTCGATTGAACTTTGCATTTGTAATATTTACTCGGCCAAAATTAGTTAGGACTGCGCTAGTTCTTGCCTGCCGTGAAGGTGCTACACAATCAAAGGTATCGGCGCCATTTTCAACGCCAACAAATAAATCATCGGGCTCACCAATACCGAGCAAGTGGCGAGGCTTATCCCTGGGAAGTTCATCGGTCATCCAGCCAACAATTGTTCCGAGGTTCTCTTTGTCGAGTGCGCCACCAAGGCCAAAGCCATCGAAAGTGATTCCATCTTCATCTAGCGCACCTAAGTCTTGCGCAGCTTTGCGACGCAGATCTTCATACTGCGCTCCTTGCAGAACTCCCCAAAGTGCTTGATATGGCTTATCGGTGCGCTCCTGCGTTAACTTTCCATGTTCTATCAGACAACGCTTTGCCCAGAGCCTGGTGCGCTCTAGAGATTTAACTTGATATTTGCGAGTGTTATGAAGTGTTGTGCATTCATCGAAGGCAAAAATAATATCGGCGCCGAGTTGGTGTTGTACCTGCATCGAAACTTCAGGTGTAAAGCGGTGCATCGCGCCATCGAGATGAGATTTAAAAGTGACGCCATCGTTATCTACATGAGCCAGACGTTCCTTATGATCGGCGATGACCTCATCAGATCGGAAAGTCTCTTCATCCATAGCGATAACTTTTTTGAAACCAACACCGAGAGATAGGACTTGAAAGCCACCACTGTCAGTAAATGTTGGGCCAGGCCAATTCATAAACTTGCCCAGGCCACCAGCAGCATCAACGGTCTGCGGTCCAGGTTGGAGATAGAGGTGGTAGGCATTTGCGAGGATTGCTTGTGCCCCAAGATCAGCCATTGATTCGGGTAGAACTGATTTAACTGTCGCCTTGGTTCCCACCGGAATAAATGCGGGCGTCTTAATCTCGCCATGGGGTGTAGTGATGACTCCAGTTCGACCATTTAAATTTGAACCAGAAATCTCGCGTTCAACTTTAAATTTAAATTGGTTCATATACCTATTATCTACCTTCAAATTAGATTGAAATGTCTCTCAATATAGCTTTTACCTAAAAAAGCCTTAAAACAGCCTTTTTAGCCCAGCAATTGCCATTCCTGGGCTACCAAATTCGAATGCGCTCGCTTTCGGGCAAGAAAAGCGCATCTTTTTCGGAGAGATTAAAGGCTTCATAGAATTCATTTAGATTTCTAACAACCTGGTTGCAGCGAAATTCATCTGGCGAATGTGGGTCAGTGGCTACTCGGCGGCGAACTTCTTCGGGGCGCATCTTCTGGCGCCAACATTGCGCCCAGCCCATAAATAACCTCTGGTATCCGGTGAGGCCATCGATTACCGAGGCTTGCTTTCCGGCGAGTGAAAGTTGGTAGGCCTTATGTGCAATTGTCAGTCCTCCTAAGTCGCCGATATTTTCCCCAATAGTCAGGGCGCCATTCACATGAACATCAGGAGCCTCCAAAGGGTGGAGCTCTTCGTACTGGGCAATTAGTTTGGCTGCTCGTTTTTCAAACTCTTCGCGATCCAAATCAGTCCACCAGTTATTTAGATTCCCATCACCATCATATTTAGATCCTTGATCATCAAAGCCGTGGCCGATCTCGTGGCCGATGACGGCACCAATTCCGCCATAGTTCGCAGCATCATCTGCTTGAAGGTCGAAGAATGGTGGCTGCAAGATTGCTGCAGGAAAGACGATCTCATTCATCCCAGGCATGTAATAAGCATTTACCGTTTGTGGCGTCATCAACCATTCACTGCGATCGACCGGCGCGCCTATCTTGGCAAATTCATAATCTTGATTGAACTTGGTGACTCGAGCAAGATTTCCGATTAGGTCATCTCTCGCGATTTCTAATTTGGAGTAGTCGCGCCACATATCTGGATAGCCAATTTTTGGCGTGAATTTATCGAGCTTCTCAAATGCCTTTGTCTTGGTCTCAGCGGTCATCCAAGATAGCGCTGCAATATCTATTCGGTAGGCCTCAATTAAATTTGAGACTAGTGCAACCATCCGAACCTTTGCTTCTGGCGGAAAGTGCTTCTCGACGTAGATCTGGCCAACTGCCTCGCCAAGTGAACCTTCGACTAAGCCGACTCCGCGCTTCCAACGAGCCTTTAATTCTGGCGTTCCAGACAACTTGGTTCCATAAAAGGCAAAGTTCTCATTTACATATTCACTACTTAGGTATGGAGAGACACCTGAAAGCAGGTGCCAGGCTAACCATGATGACCAGGCCTCAAGGTCGAACTCTTTTAGCAGCTCACCAATTCCGGTAAAGAAAGAGGGCTGCCTGACAATTACTGAATCCATAACTTTTGTCGGTGTCTTTGAAGTTTTCAGCCAGGTCTCCCAGTCGAAGCCAGGGGAGGCGGCTTTTAATTGCGCAAAGCTCATCTTGTTATAAGTTAGAAGCGCATCGCGATCTTTAACCTGATCCCAATGTTTGCTGGCGATCTGGCTCTCTAGCTCAAGAATCTTTCTGGCCCTACTTTCAGGGTTTTCGATTCGGGCTAGGGTGAACATTTTTGCTACATGCTCTACGAAGTCACTACGAATCTGAGCGAACTCATCCTCACGGTAATAAGCCTCATCGGGCAGGCTCAATCCAGATTGACCGATATATGCAATGTTGGTATTTGAATCCATATTGTCTGTGGTTATGTATTGATAGAAGATGGCACCTAGTCCGCGGCCCTCAAAATCACCTAGAACTTGATGGAAATCTTGAACATTTGTAATACCTAGTGCACGACTTAGATCAAGCTCTATCGGTGCGATACCAAGTTCATCTGCTCTGGCCTGGTCCATAAATGAGCCATATAGATCTCCGATTTTCTGGGCAACGCTTCCCGCCTTGCCACCACTTGCCCCAAGCTCATCAATTATTTCGCGCACGTGATTTTCAGCGTTCTGGTAGAGCTCATAGAAGGCGCCATCGGAAGATCGATCTGCCGGAATCTTCGCAGTATCAATCCAGCCACCATTTACATGGCGGTATAAATCATCTTGCGGTCTAACCGATTCTTTAAGGTGCGCTAAATTAATTCCACTTCTCATAGCCAGAGCCTAATACAGAGTGAAATACAGGGCGAGGCAAGTGATTACTCAGGAAAGATTTATGAAATGAAAAAGCCCCGCAATTTTCATTGCGGGGCTTTTTCGAGAAGAACTACTTTGCAGCAGCCTTCTTACGACGACGCTTCTTTGG
>DFDL01000017.1:5124-5336 GCA_002367715.1 Actinobacteria bacterium UBA3028 | reverse complement strand
GCAAGGCTACTTGCAGAACCACAGCGCCGAGTACTTCTCTCGATGGGCGCACTCTCACATGCAAAGCGATTTGGTTGGGAGAACACTGCGCGACAGACGCTAGATGTCTATGACTGGGTCTTATCAAAGCCAAAATCAAACTCACTCTGGGTTGCAAAGTAGCCATGATCGATCCCCGCATTATCATTGAAGATTTTTTAGAATCTCATGAT
>DFDL01000017.1:626-4823 GCA_002367715.1 Actinobacteria bacterium UBA3028 | reverse complement strand
ATCAACGCCTTTGTTATCCGAAAGCCAGATGAAAATGCTGGCAAAGTTCATGAATGGCTGCTTACTAAGAATGCCTCAATGTATGCCGTTACATTTGCGATAAATGAGCTTGGTGATATCTTCTTAGTAGGCCGGCTACCTTTACCAGCCATAACCGCTGTCGAGATTGATCGTATTTTAGGCGCAGTCTTGCAGTACTCAGATTCATCTTTTAATCCACTACTCGAGTTAGGTTTTGCAGATTCAATTCGACGCGAATGGGCCTGGCGAGTATCACGTGGTGAATCCCTGGCTAACCTCAAAGCATTTGAACATTTAATCTAAATAGAAATAGGATTTGGACATGACTAAGAAATTGATTCTCCTTCGCCACGGCGAGAGTGAATGGAATGCGCTAAATCTATTTACCGGCTGGGTCGATGTGAATCTCTCTGAAAAAGGAGTTGGCGAAGCTAAGCGCGGCGGTCAGCAACTTAAAGAGCGCGGATTACTTCCAGATATTGTGCACACCTCACTTCTTAGACGCGCAATTCATACCTCTCAACTAGCACTCGATGCGGCAGATCGGTATTGGATTCCAGTAAAGCGCAGTTGGCGGTTAAATGAGCGCCACTACGGTGCATTACAAGGCAAGGATAAGAAAGAGACCTTGGCCCAATATGGCGAGGAGCAATTTCAATTATGGCGCCGCTCTTTTGATGTTCCGCCACCACCAATTGATGACAACGACAAATATTCGCAGTTTGGCGATGCACGCTATGCCGATTTAGGTTTGGAGCTTCCAAAGACTGAATGTCTTAAAGATGTAATTAACCGAATGATTCCGTATTTCACCGGCGATATTGCCGAAGATCTCAATGCTGGCAAAACCGTGCTCGTGGTTGCGCACGGCAACTCTATTCGCGCAATGGTTAAGCACATCGATTGCATCTCTGATGAAGATATTGCGGGTGTAAATATTCCCACTGGTATTCCATTACTTTATGAATTTGATGGCCAATTTGAACCAATTAAAAAGGGCGGCGAGTATTTAGATCCAGATGCTGCTAAATCTGCAATCGAAGCTGTGGCAAATCAGGGGAAGAAGTAAAGATTAAGATTGTTCTGATTGATATTCGCCGGTAACTAAGAAGTAAACTCTTCTTGAGATTGAGACCGCATGGTCACAGCAACGCTCGTAGTATCTTCCTAGAAGTGTCATATCAATTGCGACTTCGGCGCCATGTTTCCAATTATCGTCCAAAATTACTGCGATTAATTCGCGGTGCAATTTATCCATCTCATCATCATCGATTGCAATCTCTACTGCACGATTTAGATCTCTTGACTCCATTACCAAAGCCAATTTATCGATGATCTTATGAGAGACGCGTCCCATCTCTTCAATTGTCTTAACTAACTCATCAGGAACGCTGCGGTTTGGATAGCGAATGCGCGCCTGTTTGGCAATGTGGTGAGCCATATCGCCCATGCGCTCTAAATCTGCGCTCATGCGCAAAGATGTAACAAGAGTCCGCAAATCTGAGGCCACAGGTTGTTGGCGGGCCATCAAATCTATAGTTCGTGCATCTAATTCATGCTGCAAATGGTCGATTGCATCATCAGCGGCAATTACTTTCTCTGCTAATGCCAAGTCTGGAATTAATAGAGCTGTAGTTGCATCGTCCATCGCGCCAATCACAAGGTTGGCCATCCCGACAAGGGACTGGCCAATGGCATCTAATTCATCATGGAAGGCATCACGCATCTGCCAAGGATAACCGAATCACCGCCCATGAGCTTGGGCCCTCAATGAATTCGGGCTATAAATTAAGTGAACAGTGGGTAAATTCGCGCGAGCCCTAATTCTCAAAGTTGGGCTCTCTAGCCCTGGCACCTACGATTGTCTCATGGGGTTGTTTCGCAAGTTTAAGCAATCTAAAAGCTCTGAAGTTTTCAATGCGGCCAAACCAATCTCAGATGATGTTGCCGAACTTTTAAATTCTATTGAGATGGCTAGCGTAATTTTGGCACCGGGCGAGCTCCCTATTTATTTCTCACCAACGGCGGTTACCTTTGGTGTAATTAGAGATGAAAAAATTACGGCGCCAAATTTACTAGCGCTAATTCGTTCAGTACGCCGAACCGGAATCTTCCAATCCGGAATAATTGAAATCCCCCGAGGTCCCATAGGTGGCGGAACTAGGCAACTCTCAGTGAAAATTTCAAAGCTAGGAAACGAGGGATTGTTGTTAGCAATGTTTAGAGATGAAAGTGATGCCGAACGGATAGATGCAGTACGTAGAGATTTCGTGGCAAATATCTCTCACGAACTAAAAACTCCAATTGGTGCGCTTTCATTATTGGCCGAAGCGGTAATGCAAGCAAATGATGACCCTCTAGCGGTAACAAATTTTGCAGCAAAGATGCAGAAGGAATCTGGGCGGCTCTCTGATTTAGTACAAGAGATCATAAATCTTTCACGACTTCAAGATGCTGATCCACTGCTTGATGCAATTTCATTAGATGTTGATGAATTAGTCGAACAAGCAATTTCACAAGCCCAGATTCATGCCGACAATAGAAATATTGAGGTTATTGTCGGTCCAAAATCTGGCGTTGAAGTAGTAGGTGATCGAAGTCAATTAATAATGGCAGTCCACAATCTAATTGAGAATGCAATTAATTACAGTAATGATGGAACAACGGTCTCAGTAAACCACGAAGCTGAAGACGATATAGTGAATATTTCGGTGGTGGACCAAGGTGTTGGAATTTCAGATGTCGATATCGAAAGAATTTTTGAGCGCTTCTATAGAATAGATCCGGCAAGATCAAGAGAGACAGGTGGAACCGGGTTAGGTTTGGCAATTGTTAAACATGTTGCGTTAAATCATGGCGGCGAAATTTCTGTGTGGAGCTCACCGGGTGTTGGTAGTACATTCTCACTAAGGTTACCGATCGAAAATGATGGAGATAGGTAGATAAATGGCGCGGATTCTTGTTATCGAAGACGAGTCATCATTCTCTGAGGCAATCTCTTTTCTCCTTCGCAAAGAGGGTTTCGAGGTAGGTGTAGCTGAGACTGGGCAAGCGGGTTTAGAGGAATATGAGCGCCATGGCGCTGATCTAATTCTCTTAGATCTAATGCTTCCTGGTCTTTCTGGAACTGAAGTCTGTCGCCAAATTCGAACGAAATCGCAGGTTCCAATAATTATGTTAACCGCCAAAGATGCTGAAATAGATAAAGTAGTAGGGCTAGAACTTGGTGCTGATGATTATGTAACAAAGCCTTACTCCTCAAGAGAGCTAATAGCGCGAATTAATGCAGTTCTACGACGAGCCCAAAATCCTGAGACTGAAATCGAAAATGGAATTATTACAATTGGCTCAATTCGCCTAGATATTGATCGCCATCAAATGAGCGTAAACGGAGTTGCCGTTGCTCTACCTCTAAAAGAATTTGAACTTCTCGAATTTCTAATGCGAAATTCTGGGCGAGTACTTACCCGTTCACAGTTAATAGATCGCGTTTGGGGCAGCGATTACTTTGGTGATACTAAAACCTTGGATGTTCATATCAAAAGACTTCGCGCAAAGATTGAAGTTGAACCTGCAAATCCAATATTTATTCAGACTGTGCGTGGTCTGGGATATAAGTTCGAGAGTTAATTTCCAACGTTCTCGTAAATATCATTCTTTTCACGGACAATAGCCTCTAAAATTACTGGGGCGCCATCTGCAAAATAGAATTGAATTGTTACATGGCCACTCGCTTTGGCATTTAGCCCTTCAAATCTTGCAGATGAATTCGATGAGTCACCTTCAAATATTGCAGGCTCATTTGTAAATAATTCTGGCGCGCTAAATACACCCGGAATTCCATCTGCAGTAATTTGTGTAATTGAATCTGAAGCTTCACCTGAATTAGCAACTGTGCCAACAAGTACTGCTGATCCATCTTCTTGTTCAACAAGTAAAACATTTACTACTCTGATATCTCCAGATTTGCCTTCAACCCCATCAGTTACTTGGCGAGTTAAGCGGGTCATGGCATCTGGACCGGCCGCGCTACAACCAGTTAGTGAAAGTACTAAAAGGGCTCCAAAGAGGGCGGATATGGCTGATTTCAGGTTTTTCTTAGGCATGGGGGAATGGTATCCTTGGCCTCTATCGAAAGGCCAAATTAATGACTTTTAAGGTCGGCGAAACCGTTGT
>DFDL01000017.1:0-339 GCA_002367715.1 Actinobacteria bacterium UBA3028 | reverse complement strand
GACCATTAAAGGCGAAGAGAAAACTTATTTGGTTCTAAAGATTGCCCAAGGTGATCTAACTGTTCGAGTCCCAGCTGAGAATATTGATCTAGTAGGAGTTCGCGATGTGGTCGACTCCGAAGGACTTGATCGAGTATTTAGCGTATTACGCCAGCCATACACTGAAGAGCCAACCAACTGGTCTCGCCGCTATAAGGCGAATGTTGAGAAGCTAGCATCTGGCGATGTAATTAAGGTTGCCGAAGTTGTTCGCGACCTCTACCGCCGCGATCTTGATCGTGGACTTTCTGCTGGTGAGAAGCGCATGCTCTCAAAGGCAAAGCAGATATTAGTTTCAGA
>DFDL01000079.1:496-4104 GCA_002367715.1 Actinobacteria bacterium UBA3028 | reverse complement strand
GAGCCAGGGCGCAAACTCTGGGTGCCTGCCGAGTAATGATTAAACCAGCCAAATAACTAAAAAATCAGGCTTATCCCCGAAAATTGCCCCTTATATAAATCCACCGATAGGAGTAATTTTCCTAGTTATTGGTGGCCAAAGTTGACCACCTCTTATTGCTAATAAGGGGAGAGAAATGACTGATTTCGTTTCACCCGGCCAACCAGGAAGTAAGGCAGTTTTCTTGCCACGGTATGACCACTGGATTAATGGAAAGTTCGTAAAACCATCGACAGGTCAATACTTCGAAAATGTGACTCCAGTAACTGGAAAAGTATTTTGTGAAGTTGCTCGCGGAAATGCTGCAGATATTGATCTCGCTTTAGATGCCGCACATGCAGCAGCACCAGCATGGGGTAAGACATCTGCAACTGAGCGTGCAATCATGCTCAACAAAATTGCAGATCGAATGGAAGCAAATATTGAAGCAATTGCAGTTGCTGAGACTTGGGAAAATGGAAAGCCAATTCGGGAATCACTTTATGTAGATATTCCACTCGCAATTGATCACTTCCGTTATTTCGCCGCCGCAATTCGCGCCCAAGAGGGCAGTGCTGGCGAACTTGACCATGACACAGTTGCTTATCATTTCCACGAGCCACTTGGCGTAGTCGGACAGATTATTCCTTGGAACTTCCCAATCTTGATGGCTATTTGGAAATTGGCACCAGCCATTGCTGCAGGTAACTGCGTAGTTCTAAAGCCAGCAGAACAGACTCCGGTTTCAATTCACTTCTTGATGGATCTAATTAAAGATCTAATTCCAGATGGTGTTGTAAACATTGTTAATGGTTTTGGTGTCGAGGCTGGAAAGCCACTTGCATCTTCACCACGTATTGCAAAGATCGCGTTTACCGGTGAAACATCTACCGGTCGTTTGATCATGCAATATGCATCAGAGAACATCATTCCGGTGACCCTAGAACTAGGCGGAAAGAGCCCGAATATCTTCTTCAACGATGTTGCAGCTGAAAATGATGCGTTCTATGACAAGGCCTTAGAAGGCTTCACAATGTTCGCTGTAAACCAAGGCGAAGTTTGTACCTGCCCTTCTCGCGGACTTATAGAAGCCAAGATTTACGACAAGTTCTTGGGTGATGTAACAGCGCGAACAAAGGCGATTAAACAGGGCCATCCACTTGATCTTTCAACCATGATGGGCGCACAAGCAAGTACCGATCAACTAGAAAAGATTCTCTCCTACCTAGACATTGGTAAGAAAGAGGGCGCAAAGGTAATTACCGGTGGTGAGCGCGCAGATCTAGGTGGTGAACTTGCTGGTGGTTATTACGTTCTGCCTACAATTTTCGAAGGCAGTAACAAGATGCGGATCTTCCAAGAAGAAATCTTTGGTCCAGTTATCTCAGTAACTAAGTTCGATGGTTTCGATAACGCAATGGAAATTGCAAATGACACCTTGTATGGACTGGGTGCTGGAGTTTGGACTCGAGATATGAATACTGCTTACCGCGCCGGTCGCGCAATTCAAGCAGGTCGTGTTTGGACTAACTGCTATCACGCATATCCAGCTGGTGCCGCCTTTGGTGGTTACAAAGCTTCAGGTATTGGCCGTGAAAATCATAAGATGATGCTCGATCACTACCAACAGACAAAGAATCTGCTAGTTTCATATTCTCCAAATAAACTTGGATTCTTTTAAACCCAACGACTAGTAATAAAAAGGATGTAATGGAGATCCCGTCACGAGTTGATTACACCGAGGCCGCAGCCGAGATGCTGCGCAAACTCACTGCAATTAATGGTCCGCTGATGTTTCATCAATCAGGGGGATGTTGTGACGGGTCTTCTCCGATGTGTTACTTAGAAGGTGAATTTAGAGTTGGCGCCCAAGATGTTTTAGTTGGCGAATTTGCAATAGAAGGAATTGAAAAACCAATTAAAGTCTGGATGTCAGCGACCCAATTTGAATACTGGCGGCACACCCATTTAACGATTGATCTGGTCGATGGCCGGGGTGGGGGATTCTCCCTAGAGGCCCCAGAGGGCAAGCGCTTCTTAACGCGCTCGCGCCTGTTTACGGATGGCGAATGGGAGATATTGGAGAGTTCTCCGGTATCTAGAGGCGCATAGCTCCAAATATCTCCGACACGCCGCTTAGCCTCCTTTAAACCCTCGAGTTTTACTCTACAGTTGGCACTACATATAGGGGTTAAACCACAAATAAGTTCCATAAGTTGTGGTTTTCCACTATATTTAGCACTTGCATTAGAAGTAGCGCCGGAAGGCGTTTATATCATCAAATGTCGTTAAAAATCGTCTAAAGGAGAGTCCAAGGGATGTTGTGTCCATTTTGTAGAAGCGAAGACTCAAGAGTCGTCGATTCTCGCTCTGGCCAGGACGGAACCTTGATTCGCCGCCGCCGTGAATGCACGGCCTGCAACAAGCGCTTCACGACCTCTGAGACTTCACTCCTCATGATCATTAAAAGATCAGGTGCGACCGAACCCTTTAGTCGCGAGAAGGTAATCTCTGGCGTTCTAAAAGCCTGTCAAGGTCGACCAGTAAATGATGATGACTTAGCACTACTTGCCCAGAGAGTTGAGGAGACACTCCGCTCTGATGGTCAGGCAGAAGTAGAGGCACAAGAAGTTGGGATGGCAATCCTCGCGCCACTCCGCGAATTAGACCAAATAGCCTACTTACGCTTTGCATCGGTATATCGTTCGTTTTCCACTCTTGAAGATTTCGAAGGTGAGATCGCACTTCTCCGCGCCGCTCCTTCAAATACAGCGACTTCCCAAGCTGTAGCAAAAGATTTAAAAAGTGAAATATCAAAAAGTAAAAGTTTAGTTAATTAACTATCTAGCCTGAAAGAGGGAAAAAATTATGTCTATCGTCAATAAGCCAGCAGCGGGAAGTAAGAAGACCCTAGGCAAGGGCCTTACTCTCGAACGCATCTACACCACTGCTGGAAAACACCCTTATGACGAAGTGACATGGGAACGTCGTGATGTTGTGCAGACCAACTGGAAATCTGGCGAAGTAATCTTCGAACAGAAGGGCGTCGAGTATCCAGACTTCTGGTCAGTAAATGCCTCAACCATCGTTACAACAAAGTATTTCCGTGGAGCTGTAGGACACGACAATCGTGAATGGTCACTCAAGCAAGTAATCGACCGCGTTGTACTTACCTATACAAAGGCTGGAAAAGACTTCGGTTACTTTGCAACCGATCTAGATGCCGAAATTTTTGAACACGAATTAACTTGGATGCTTATGCACCAGGTCTTCTCATTTAACTCACCGGTCTGGTTTAACGTTGGCACAAATGCGCCACAGCAAGTATCGGCATGTTTCATCCTCTCAGTAGATGACACAATGGATTCAATCCTTAACTGGTATCGCGAAGAGGGAATGATCTTCAAAGGCGGTTCAGGTGCTGGTCTAAACCTTTCACGTATTCGCTCTGCAAAGGAACTTCTAAAGTCAGGTGGCACAGCCTCTGGCCCAGTTTCATTTATGCGTGGTGCAGATGCATCAGCTGGAACAATTAAGTCAGGTGGCGCAACTCGTCGCGCGGCGAAGATGGTTGTTCTAGATGTAAACCA
>DFDL01000079.1:0-179 GCA_002367715.1 Actinobacteria bacterium UBA3028 | reverse complement strand
AAAGACATTATTTCTGTGCAGTACCAGAATGCAAATAACTCAGTTCGCGTATCAGATGAATTCATGCGCGCATATGAGAACAATGAAAAATTTGGTCTAGTCGCTCGCGCTTCAGGTGAAGTTATCGAGACCGTTGAAGCTCGTGGCCTATTCCGCAAGATGGCTGAAGCCGCATGGGC
>DFDL01000024.1 GCA_002367715.1 Actinobacteria bacterium UBA3028 | reverse complement strand
CAAAACCAACTTACCAATCATCGCAGCTGCTGGCTCTCTCTGCGTGGCCCGAGACTCAGCCTTCCAGGCAATTGCTTTAGCCATTAAGCCTTCAATATTTGCAAGTATCCACTTCCCTGTGAAATCAACATTCAGACATATTTGCGCAGAACCTTTAGCGATCAACTCTTGGGCATTTGCAATCTGTTCACCATTTCCGATAGCCAGTGGAACAATTAATGCAAAGGAGTTTGAGGCATCAATCTCAGCACAAGATACTGCTCCACCGCGCGAAATAATTAAATCACTAGCTATATACATCTCTGCCATATTCCCAACATAAGCTGATGGGAGATACCCAGGTAGTGCCTCTGGCAGCACATTTCCTTTTCCTACGCTGTGGATGATGTTATATCCACTATTTAAAAGCTCTGGCAGCGCATCTGCTACAGCCCTATTTATGGAATTAGCGCCTAGTGAGCCACCGAATACAAAAATAGTCCTCTTGCTCCGGTCAATGCCCAGCTCTCTATATGTATCGCCCCAATTTTTGGCTCGCTCGGATTTGCTCAACTTGGAAATTACAAAAATTTCTTCACGGATCGGCATCCCAACCAACTTAGCACTCTTGAAACCCGGCCCCATGCTTGAAGTGCTTGAAAAGGCGATAAGAATTTCTGCTGCAAATTTCGCTCCAAGTTTATTTGCCCAACCAGGAAGAGCGTTAGCTTCATGGACAAAGATTGGAACTTTGGCAAATCTGGCTGCCAAGTAACAGGGAGCACTTACATAGCCACCAAAACCTAAAACTAAATCTGCTGATCTAATAATACTAAGTGCTTGTAAAAAAGCTGTTACAAACTTTAATGGCCATAGAAATGCACCTGGTGTAATTCGCCTTGGTAATGGAGATTTAACAATGTGGTGCAACTTTAAACCAGCGGCTGGCACGAGATCATTTTCAATTCCGCCTCTAGTGCCAATAAATTCGCAAGCTATATCTATACTCTCTTCGCGGCTATTCAATAGCCAATCTCCAACAGCGAGTGCCGGTTCGACATGTCCAGCGGTGCCGCCACCAACCAATAAAATTCTATACATTACTTGCAGCCTTACGTGCTTTTCGCACCGCTATAAATTCTGGTTCACTTCTTGCAACGTTCAGGACAAAAGAGAGTGCAATGCAATTAGCAATTAGTGAAGAGCCACCATATGAGATGAATGGCAGAGTCACACCGATTACCGGAACTATTCCAACATCAGTCATGAGATTTACGAGTACCTGCAAGATGATCCAACATCCAATCCCCACTACGACATACTTAGCGAAAATATCTTTAGTGGTGATTGCAATTCGGAAAATTGCAAAAATCAAGACCCCGAATAGTGTGATAACTGAAAGTGTTCCTAGCAGACCAAGTTCTTCTCCGATAACAGAGAAAATAAAATCGGTATGTGCCTCAGCCAGGTTGCCCCACTTCTGTTTGCTTGCTCCAATACCTACTCCGAATAAACCGCCACTGGCAAGGCTCATTAAACTGTGAGCTGGCTGCCATCCAGCCAATTTGTAGACTTCGGGTGCAAATGGATCAATTACCGCTTTAAACCGCTTCAGTCGAGCTGGTTCAGTGACAGCCAATGCAAGTCCGGCTAGAAGAGTAAGGGATGAGATCCCGAAGAGCGCCTTTAAATTTGTTCCTGAAATAAATAACATCGCAAAGACAATTCCAGCAACGATTAAAGCTGTCCCTAAATCTCTGCCGGCCAAAATAAGTATCAGAAATCCAATACTACCGATTGCAACTATCCCAATTGAATTGGAAGCTATCCCTTTTGCGCGCCGTTCTAGATGCTTTCTAAGTTGCAGTGCGCAATAAAGAATGAGGGCCAATTTGGCAAATTCACTTGGCTGCAAGGTAAATGGCCCGATTGGAATCCAATTTCGATTTCCGTTAACGCTTGAACCAAAAAATATTGGAAGCAGAAGTGCAACAAATCCAAATGGTAAAGCAACCCGAGCCAGACTTTCCCAGTGAGCAATCTTCATTCGCATAGTAATAGCCGAAATAAGAATACCTACGGCTAAAAAGAGTAGTTGCTTAAGAAATATTGTGTAGGCATTGCCACTCTCAGATAATGAAGTTACGGATGATGCCGATAAGACCATTAAAAGTCCAAGGCCAGAGAGCGCACCGGCGCTACCTAGAACCATCAGATATGAGGCAGTTGGTTTAGAGAGAAAATTTGCGTAGCTGCGACCCTGCTCTCGAACTCCTCGCTTCACTTTGCAACCAACCTTTCTACAGACTGCGTAAAGAGGTTTCCGCGCTCAGCATAGGACGAGAATTGATCCATAGATGCGCAAGCAGGTGCCAAGAGAACGGTGTCACCAGTTGTCGCAATCTTTAGAGCGCAACTTACAATTTCATCCATCATCCCTGGTGCGCTTGTACTCTTTGCAATCCGATAAATCGTAATTTTAGGTGCATATTCGGCTAACGCCCTAGCAATTAATTCACCATCCTTGCCATAGACAATGGCAGCTTTAATTCTCGACTTGGTCCGTTTAACTAATTCATCCATGTTCGCACCCTTTGCCAACCCCCCTGCGATCCAGATATTAGAGAAATGAGACAGTAGGGCTGCACTTGCCGCGTGTGGGTTTGTCGCCTTTGAATCATTAATCCAAGCTATTCCATCTGCTTCATAAACGGTCTCAAGGCGGTGCTTATCTAATTTAAAGTTAGCAATTCCCGCCTTAATTAGCGGATGAGCTATTCCAAGGGCAAGGGCTAACCCAGCAGCAGCCATTGCGTTTGCGACATTGTGTGGCACCGCAGGTTTAACATCACTTAGCTCGGCAATTACTTCAGCAGCATCAGTAGTTGTAACAAATGAGCGATCGATCAATAGATCCTCTACAATTCCTATTTCGCCTACTTGAGGCGAGCCAAATCCAAAATAAACCTTTCGCCCGGTCCAGGTTGCACTTCGTAGGGTAATTTCTGGATCATTCAAATTCAAGATTGCTAAATCACTACGCTTTAATAAAGACATTTTTGTATTGGCATAGGTGCCAAAGGAACCATGCCAATCAATATGGTCCTCTGCGATATTTAATATCGCTACTGCCTCATACCTTGGCATGGTGCTCCATTCAATTTGAAATGAAGAGAGCTCAATTGCCAATATTTCAAATCTATTCTCACTAGTTACCGCCTCCACCACAGTGGTTCCGACATTCCCGCATGCAATAGCGCTTTTACCAGCACTCCGCAGAATTGATTCAAGCATCTGAACTGTTGTAGTTTTACCATTTGTTCCGGTCAGGGCGACCCATCTCTGTTTTGGATTTAGCTCTTCCTTAAGGCTCCAGGCAAAATCTAACTCGCTCAGAACCTCAATTCCCCGTGAATTTAGGTTAGAAATGAAATTGTGATCTTTACGCCAACCTGGCGAAACCAGAGCCAAATCAAAATCAATTGCATCTGGAATTTCGGATAACACTTCCAACCCATCAAATGGCTCAACTCTCTCATCAATAATCGAGAACTCCACACCTAAAGTTTGTAGGTAATTCGCTAGTGATTTTCCGGTTGTTCCGGCTCCAACAATGAGAACTCTTTTACTCCTAAGCTCTGCTATAAATGACATTATTGCGATACGACCCACTGGCCATAAAAGAGGCCTAGTCCACCAGCAACGCTCATCCCTGCAAGAATCCAGAATCTAATTACGATGGTTACTTCACCCCATCCTAAGAGTTCGAAGTGATGCTGAAGTGGCGCCATTTTGAAGACTCGCTTACCGCCTGAAATCTTAAAATAGCCGGTCTGAATTATTACCGAGAGCGTAATTAAGACGAAGAGCCCACCGAGTGCTGCTAACAACAACTCAACGCGTAGCACAACTGCGATGCCGGCAATAGCCCCGCCAAGTGCAAGTGATCCAATATCTCCCATAAATATTTTTGCAGGAGATGCATTCCACCAAAGAAATCCAGCACAAGCCCCAGCAAGCGCCGCTGAAAGCACTGCAATATCTAATGGATCACGCACGTTATAACATTGTGAAACATCTACTCGAGAGCAACTCTGTCCAAATTTCCAGATACCGATAACAATAAATGACAGAAAAGTCATAATGGCTGCCCCTGAAGCTAAGCCATCTAGCCCATCAGTTAAATTAACACCATTAGAGCTTCCGAGAACAAGAAAAATAATCCAGACAATTACAAGAACTACTCCAAGCTTTATTGATGTATCTCTAACCCCAGAGAGGTAATTTGAGATTGGCGCCAAGTTTGAGCTCCCTTTGAATTGCAGCCCAGAATATGCAAAGACTCCCGCAACTAAAGCTTGCCCGAAAAGTTTCTCTCGTGCCGATAATCCCAGCGATTGCTGCCTTCGAATTTTTAGCCAATCATCTAATAGTCCAACTAGACCGAGTCCAACCATTAATCCAATAACCAGAACTGCCGATGCGGTAATCCCAACTCCAGTAATTGCGTGACTTAACAGGTAGGCGCTAATACTTGAGAAAATTAGGATTATTCCGCCCATGGTTGGAGTCCCGCGCTTAACGTGATGGGATTGAGGTCCATCATCACGAATCATCTGTCCAACTCCACGTTGAGTTAGCGTGCGAATCAATACTGGGGTAAAGATAAAACTAAATAGGAGTGAGAGGGCTCCTGCTATAACTATGCCCTTCACGCAAGGTCCTCTGTTAGTTTCTCGCGCATCAAATCAGCGAGCAGATTAAATTCTTCAGACCTAGATGCTTTTATCAAAACTACATCGCCAACGGCAAAATGTTCTACTAGTGCGAGAGCGGCTGCTCTGTTTTCAAAGAAATGCACCGCACTCTCCCCTCGATCACTAGCTTCTGAAAGTTGCGTCATGTAATCCCTAGTTCCAATTGAAACTAGATTATCGATTCCAATTTTAGTAACAAGCTGGCCAATTTCAGCGTGCTCACGCCCTGATGACGCGCCGAGTTCATTCATCTTGCCTAAGAATGCCCAACTAACACCCCCGGTTTCCTGTGAAATTAGGGCTACGGTGCGAAGGGCAGCTGCCATGCTCTCTGGATTGGCGTTGTAGGAATCATTAATCATGGTTATTCCATTTATCTCTTCTACCTGCATCCGCCACTTGCTCTTTATCTCTGCGGTAGAGAGTGCGGCTGAGATTGAATCTATAGATATATTCAGCGAAGTTGCTACAGCAGCTGCAGCAAGAGCATTAGGAATTTGATGCATCCCAAGTAGCTGCAGACTTACTGCTGCTCTGCCATCTCTCGTTACTAAATCAAAATGCGCTCTACCTTCGCGAATCTCAACATCTGCAGCTCTAACGTTGCAACGGCTGTTCTCGCCAAATGTGATTCTCTCTACGCCGCTTGGGACTTCCATGTTGGGGGTAAATTCATCGTAGGTGCCCAATATTGCGGTGTCACCACTAGCTAATCCCGCGATGAGCTCGGCTTTAGTCTCGGCAATTTTTTCACGGCTTCCAAATTCACCAAGATGGGCGCTACCAACCAC
>DFDL01000070.1:720-2772 GCA_002367715.1 Actinobacteria bacterium UBA3028 | reverse complement strand
CAATTACTTCGACTAAATGCAGAGTCACTTTTTTCGGAAGCCTACTCAAGTGGCACCACAACAATTGAATGTAAATCAGGTTATGGCTTAACGGTAAATGACGAACGAAGATCTCTAGAAATCGCTCAAGAATTTACCGATGAAACTACCTATCTAGGTGCACACGTTGTTCCAGTGGAGTACAAGGCCAATCCTAAAGATTATGTTGATCTGGTTTGTGGTTCTATGTTGGATGCAGTTCTGCCACACGCAAAGTGGATCGATGTATTCTGCGATAAAGGTGCATTCTCAGTTGATGATGCCCGCGCAATTTTGCAAGCCGGAATGGCAAAAGGGCTGCTCCCAAGAATTCATGCAAACCAAATCCAAGAAGGTGGTGGGGTAAGACTCGGAGTTGAACTTGGTGTTGCATCGGTTGATCACCTCTCGCATGTAAGTGTTAAGGATATTGAAGCTCTCTCAAAATCGAAGGTGGTCGCAACCTTATTACCGGGTGCTGAATTTTCTACGCGTGCTATATATCCCGATGTCCGCCCATTGTTAGAGGCGAGCATTACCGTAGCTCTCGCATCGGATTGCAATCCCGGAAGTTCTTACACAACAAACATGCCATTCATTATCGCCGTTGCAGTTCGTGAGATGCACTTCTCGCCAGAACAGGCGCTCTGGTCAGCAACACTTGGTGGAGCAAAGGCGCTACTGCGCGAAGATATTGGACATTTATCGGAGGGCGCAAGCGCAGATTTCTCAATCCTAAAGTCCGATTCATACATTCACTTGGCATATCGTCCCGGTGTTAATTTAATAGAACAGGTATGGCGCAATGGCCTCCAAATCAGATAAGACAGTAACTCTTTCGACGTCGGGTGTCACCTTTGAAGATGTAATCAACGTGGCGAGGTTTGGCGCGAAGGTTGAACTTTCAGCGCAATCAGTTGCAGCAATCAAAGCTTCACGTAAATTTATCGATGGATATGCAGCTGGTGGAACTCCGGTTTATGGAGTTTCAACTGGCTTTGGCGCACTGGCTAATCGCCATATTGATGTTAAAGATCGCACTCAACTTCAGAAATCTTTAATCCGCTCGCATGCCGCAGGTGTTGGCCCAACAGTAGAACGTGAAGTTGTTCGCGCACTTATGTTTTTACGTCTAAAGACAATGGCAACTGGACGCACTGGTGTCCGTGTTGAATTAGCCCAGCAATATGCTGATTATTTGAATTCAGGAATTACCCCATTTGTTCCTGAATTTGGTTCACTTGGGTGCAGTGGAGATTTAGCACCACTTTCACATTGCGCACTTGCAATCATGGGTGAAGGAATGGTTCATGATGCAAAAGGTGTCGAGATGACTGCCATTCAAGCGCTACAAAACGCTGGCCTAAAACCAATTGAACTTGAAGCTAAGGAAGGCCTTGCGTTAATTAATGGCACCGAGGGAATGCTTGGAATGCTAATCATGGCTTGCTCTGATCTCTACCAGCTCGCAACGGTTGCTGACATAACTGCAGCGATGAGCATTGAAGGTTTGCTTGGCACCGATCGCGTCTTCGCCCCTGAATTACACGGACCCCTACGCCCACAGGTTGGTCAAACTATAAGCGCAGCAAATATCTTTGCACTTCTAAGCGGCTCAGGCCTTGTCGCATCACACCGCGAGAATGACTCAAGAGTTCAAGATGCTTACTCACTTCGTTGCGCGCCACAAGTAGCTGGCGCAGTACGCGACACAATCGATTACGCATCTCTAATTGCATCTCGCGAGCTCGCTAGTGCGATTGATAACCCAGTTGTTTTGGAGGATGGTCGAGTGCAATCCAATGGCAATTTTCATGGCGCCCCTGTTGGTTATGTTCTAGATTTCCTGGCAATTGCCGCAACAGATCTTGGCTCTATCGCTGAGCGTCGGACCGATCGCGCGTTAGACCAAAATCGTTCTGCTGGGCTTCCACCATTCTTGGCTCATGATCCAGGTGTCGATTCTGGATTAATGATTGCGCAATACACCCAAGCAGGTCTTGTCAGCGAGAACAAGCGACTTTCGACTCCTGC
>DFDL01000070.1:0-513 GCA_002367715.1 Actinobacteria bacterium UBA3028 | reverse complement strand
TCACCAGCGACTGGCAATGTCATTGCAAAACTTAGAACAAAAGTTGAAGGAGTCGGACCAGATAGGTTCTTATCTCCAGAACTTGAAGCTGCAGTAGTTCTGGTCCAGAGTGGAGAAATTACAAAAGCTGCTCGAGAGATTCTACCTAACTTAAGCTAGCGTGAAGCAAGACCAGCGGCTGCTTCTAAAACAAGTAGCGCAGCTAGTCGGATTGTGCGTTGATCTGGGGTATCTAATTTTGCATCTATTTCAGTAATATCAATTGCGCGAACTCGGGTATCACTTACAAGTAATCGTGTTGCCTGTCGAATTTCGTCAGCAGAAATTCCACCGGGCACAGACGCGGGACAGGCCGGAGCAACTGAGCGATCACAAACATCCACATCTATATCGACATAAATTTCGCGCCCACCAGATCCAGCTATTTTCAAGGCCTTTGCAATTACGCGCCTTATTGATTTTGTTCTTAAGTCTTCGCGGGTTACTACGGTAATTCCATACTCTTTTGCTCGC
>DFDL01000035.1:11857-16747 GCA_002367715.1 Actinobacteria bacterium UBA3028 | reverse complement strand
ACTCCGAGAGCAAATTCGGTGTCGACTCCGGCTGGACATACCAATGCAACTCGAACACCTTTTGCGCGAAGTTCGCGATCTAGTGCGCCGGCAAAGCCAACTTGTGCATGCTTAGTTCCGGTATAGATAGCTTCAATATCGCCGCCACGGAAACCTGCGACAGAGGCAACGATTACAACATCGCCCTCTTTCTTTGCCAACAATGTTGGAAGAGCCGCGCGAATAATATGTACTGTGCCTTCATAGTTTGTGCGCATCATACGGTTTACATCATCATCGCTGTGATCGAGGATTGAACCGTAGAAACCGATTCCGGCGTTCGGAACGATTGTGTCAATTGTGCCGAATTTATCAATCGCTGCCTTTGCTACTGCGCGCGAGATATCTGGCTCTGAACAATCGCCAGCAACATAGATAGCGCTCTCACCTAGCTCTGCGACCATCTCTTTGAGGCGGGTTTCGTTTCGAGCATTTAGAACGACCTTGCAGCCTTTTTCAACAAGAGCTCTAGCAGCGGCAGCTCCGATTCCTGAGGTAGCTCCGGTGATGATTACAACTTTTCCATTTAGGTCACGCAATTCATATGTCATGGCTGAAGGTTAGTGGGGCAAATCAGATTTTTCTATCAAAAATTGCCTACTGACAGTAATCTTTTGTCATGTGGCAGAAGAAGAGCTCGGTCTTAATCGCTCTACTTCTTGCATCCAATATAACTTCGGCTTCAGCGGCCGAGAAGATAACAATTGAGATTGCAGAAGATCAGATCGGTGGATATGCACGGAGCGCCTTCAAGCATTGGATTGATGCGGATAGAGATGGATGTAATACCAGGTATGAAGTCTTAATCTCTGAGGCGAAAGTTGCGCCAAAAGTCGGTAGCAGGTGCGCATTGACCGGTGGAAAGTGGCGCAGTTCATATGATGGAAAAATCTTTACTAGTCCAACTGGTTTAGATATCGATCACATGGTTCCACTGGCCGAAGCATGGCGCTCTGGCGCCTGGGCCTGGAGCCCGGATGAGCGGATGGAATTTGCAAATGATCTAGAGTTTTCAGCGACCTTGATTGCGGTTACTGCTGGCGCAAATCGCTCTAAGGGTGATCGCGATGTAGCGAAGTGGTTGCCTGCGAAGGCAAAATGTAGATACATTGCGAATTGGATTGCAGTTAAATCTCGCTTTGCGCTAACCGTTGATCTAGTCGAGGGCGAATTTCTGCGTTCAAAAGTTGTGAAATGTAATATTACAAATGTTGAGATTATAGAGCGGTTGCAATAAATACATTTGCAAGAGTTAGAGCAATTAGTAAAGACCAAAGTTTTGTCGAGACTGAAGGCTTTTTGACGCTCTTGTAACCGAAGACAAGAATAACTATAAGTATTAAAAACTTTATGCCAACTTTAGTGTGATCAACTTCCATCCACTTCTCTGGATCTGTCGCATGTAGTGAGGTATTGATTCCGACAAGTGCGATGCCAGATATAAGTGAGAGAAGTGCGCTATGCATGGCGCCACCTAAGATGCGTTTTTGGGGCTTAGGTAGTTGTGAGAGAAGTGCGCCAAGTAGGCCAACTAGACCGAGTAGGTGAAGTGCCAGAAGAATATTGCGTGCAATTGTCATGGCAGAAGGATATCGGAGAAGAGCTTGTAACTTTGAGATAAGGCTTCAATTTCATTTGCAACGGGAAGATAAATTTCGCCATCTGGCAATTTGATTGCGCTAATGCCAGCTGAGATATTTATAGGATTTGTTGTAGCAGCAATTGCGATTAGAGCAGCGCCTAGATCTGAGCCTGAGTTTTTCTGAGCGATTACTGCGCGATTTAGAACAGTGGCTCGAATTTTGCACCAGGTAGGTGATTTTGCCCCACCGCCTGCAGTTCTTAGCTCTCCGGTAAGTGGCGCGCCATACTTGGAAAGAAGTTCGTATGAAAGTCTCTCGGCGAAGGCAATTCCTTCCAAAATTGCGCGGTACTGATCGACTTCGCTCTGTGCTGCAGCTGATTCAAAACGTGCAAGTTCTTTGTTGGAAATCGGGAAGCGCTCACCTTTGGAATCCAGGGGATAGGTAACAAATGATGCGGGGCCATGTGCATCTGCTCTCTGATCCCACTCTTTAATGTTCGCTGTAAAATTCTTGAAGGAGATTCCACCAAGATTTGATGCGCCGCCTACCAGCCAATTTTTGGCGGGAAGTAAATGGCTGTAGAAGCCGGGGCCAGTTACATTCTTATCTGTAACTAATTTAATAACCATTGTTGTTCCCAGGGTTGTTACTGCCGAGCCCACATCGGCGCCGCCTGCCGAAATTTGAGCGGTACAGCCATCGGTCATTCCCGTATAAATATTTAAGTCACCAATTGCGCCAAGCTTGGTTCCAGGTGAAACTATCGTGGGCAGTGAAATATTCTTTGATTGCGCGCGTTCTAATATTTCTGGGCTGTATGTTTTTGTATCTAGGTCGACGCCGGTTTTTAGCGCATGGCTCCAGTCAGTTGCAATATCCTTTGGGTTCTTGCCTAAGAGCGCAGCGATAACAAATTCTGGCGTATGGACTAGGTGCAGGCGCCCAGATAATTTCTCGCTAGCAGCAATGAAAATAGCGCGATCAACTGGGTTGGCGGCTCGGGAGTCGTTGTACATAGCGGCCGGGATAACTGCCGCGCCACTCTCATTTACAAGTGTGAAAGTTCCAGAGGTTGCCGAGATAACCAGTGAGATTGGTTTAACGCCTAAAGATTTCGCCTTGCTCTGAATTTCCGAAAGCATAGAGGTAACTGCCAGAACCCAACTTTGTGGGTCTTGCGTTACTGCGCCATCAGGGCCTCGAATAACTTGAGCCAGATCTGCAGACGCGATAGCTAAAGTATCTGCATTCTCATCTACAAGCAGCGCTCTGGCAGATTGCGTAGCAATATCAATGCCGATAAATCCTGGTTTCATCTAAAGCTTGTCAATCAGCTCTGGGATATTTTCTAAATTTTTCGCCACAATATCTGGAACTTCTAAATCTGCATCGGATGGCGTTGGATTGGCCTCACCTCGTAAAATCCAAACGGTCTTCATGCCAAGTGATTTTGCAGGTAAGACGTCGGTATCTAAACGGTTGCCGATATGAATTGTCTCATCTGCCTTGGTTCCAAGTTTATTGAGTGCAAGTTCGAAGAATTTCGGATCTGGCTTCTCAAGGCCAACAACTGCTGAGATTCCTAGAAAGTCGACGAGATCAAAGATTCCATCACGCTTTAATGAATCAACGGCGGACTTTGGTTGATTTGCAACTAGGCCTATTTTTAAACCAGCTTCTCGAAGCTCGTTGATTGTTGCTTTAGCATCGCTATATAAATCACTAGGTTCAAAATTCCATCGCGCAGTCGCAAATTCCATGATTTCTTTTTTAAGATCTAGGGAACCAAAGAATTCCATACATAGCTTGCTGCGCAGCGAGCCAGAGTGCGATTTTAAATGCGCTTCATATACATTTTCAAAGCGTGTGGGGTCGATGGTTCCTGCATAATTTTCGATGGCTGCAAAGATGGCCTTTTTGAATACCTCATCTGAGTAGATGATTCCGCCGACATCAAATGTTGCAGCTGCAAATTTCATTCGAATTACTTAGTTGAATCTTCGCGAGCAAGAATTCGCTTTCGTAGGATTTCATCAGGGCGAAATGCGATTGCCTCTGCGGCGCCATTTGGTACAAATAAGATACCGCCGGCGCCGAGTGCGCCAAGGCGAATCTTCGCAGCCTTTACTGCAATCTCAGTTGTTCCTAGGGCTTCGCGAGCACCGACACCAAATGTGCAGAGTCCGTGATTGCCAAGAATTATCTGACCAGGATTGCGGCCATGCTTCTGCTGATATTCAAGAACGCCTTCATAAACTCCAAGACCTAGATCAAGTCCGGGATTAGCAAATGGTAAGAAGAGTGGAACTGGTCCACACATAACCGCTTCATCTGGAAATACGGTTCCGCTGTAATGCTTTGCGCCATCTTTGCTTGCGGCCAGAGCCACAACTGGAGTTGGATGGGTATGTAGTGACCAGTCGACCCCCATAGTATGAAAGGCGACAACGTGAACCAAAGTTTCGATACTTGCTTTGCGGACCTCACCCTTTGCATTCTTTGATGCGGCGAGAATCGCATTTAGCTCGGTGGTGAGTTTCTCACTAGAGCCATCCTTTCGCGCAGCTTCTAGGATTTCTACGCAGCTATCTAATTCAAGCCAGACCCAATCCTCTTCGCTGGCATTTCCCATAATGACTCCACTTGCTTTAACTAAGAATTTGCCATTATCGCGATCAAAGACCGCTGCATTGCCTTCGGCCTGGATAGTTAGATCAGCGCCTGGCTGCCCAGCTTTGCGGGAGAGCTCGGTTAAATCCTTAGCTAAATTCGACATTGCGTAATCTCCCTAGTTAATTAGTGCTTCATATCTTATTTGAAGTCCGGATATCGCACTTCGAATTTCGCCATCTTGCGAGGGCAAATAACTCTTAATACCTAGGTCACTTGCCCCAATTATTTTGCGCCCATCTTCTAGAGATGCAATCTCCCCAAGTGCAATTGCCTGGACTATTGCATTACCCATCGCGGTAGCCTCAACCGGGCCAGCGATTACTTCGAGGCCTGAAATATCCGCGGTGAGTTGTGAGAGAAGTGAGTTCTGTGATCCGCCGCCAACGATATGGATTGCGGGCATCGCAAGGCCGCTACATTCGGCGAGAACTTCTGCAATCCGTGCATAATGAAGAGCAAGTGAAGCAAAGATGCATTGTGCGAGCTCGCCAGGAGTTGTTGGAATTGGCTGCCCAGAATCCTTGGCAAATTTCGCAATCCGCTTGATCATCTCACCGGCATGGATAAATACTGAATCATTTACATGAATTAA
>DFDL01000035.1:7703-11583 GCA_002367715.1 Actinobacteria bacterium UBA3028 | reverse complement strand
CCTGAAGTTTCAGGTCACGGCGAACTTCTTGAATCAACCAGAGCCCAGCGATATTGCAGAGCAGGCGGGTGTTTCGCCCGAAGCCACCTTCATTTGTTAATCGATGTTGCAGAGTTAAATTATTTACAACTGAATTATCTAACTCGACGCCAAGTAGCGACCAGGTTCCTGATGAGATATATGCACTCCCAGGTGAGTTAAAGGGGGTTGATACAACTGCAGAGGCAGTGTCATGGCTAGCAGTTGCAATACAGGGGATTGGACCAATGCCAGTTAAATCTTGCATCTCTTTACTTAGGGTGCCACGGATAGTTCCGGCATCTTGAACTTCGCCAAAGATATTTGTTGGGATTCCTAAATCTTCTGCCAACTCTGTGGCCCACTTATTATTTAACACATCATATAAACCAGTAGTAGATGCAATGGTGTATTCAGTTCCAATCTCACCGGTTAGCGCATGCAGAATTAAATCTGGCATAAGCAATAGATGGCGTGCCTTGGCGAGTTCATCTGGGCTCTGCTGAATGATTGCAAGAAGTTGATAGATTGAATTTACTTCCAATAATTGTGAACCAGTATCACCGTGCAATCTATCTTTACCGACGATTGCTGCCGCTTTTTCTAAGTAGCCATCGGTGCGATGATCACGATGACTAACTGGCAGCCCAATTAGTTTCTGTTCTGAATCAAGTAAACCAAAATCCAAGCCCCACGTGTCTACAGCTATTGATAAATAGGGCCCATCTGGCGCAGCAGCTTTAAGTGCGGTTGTGACTTCCTCCATTATTTTGGGTAGATCCCAACAACGGCGGCCACGTTCATCTGTAGTAACCGGCGTAGCAAAACGGTAGATTTCACGCGTAGAAATCGCACTTTCAATCGCAACGGCCATTAGGCGCCCAGATTCGGCCCCCATATCCAATGCGAGATAAGTGCCCATATATTGAGATGACCCTTCTACTTAGTCAGAACTATTCTGCTGTAACAAATTGTTATCGAATTTTGCCTATATTTGGAGCCTTTTCGCAATCTTTTCCTATTAAGACTCTAGATTCAAGATGCAAGGGTTAATAAGATTCCAAACATAGTTCTAATCGGTTAACTTTAAAAGAGTGGAGTCCAAGTGGTTCAAAAGGGTGACTTACTTCTTCAGATGAAGGGTGTCCAGAAGCGATTTGGCGGCGCCATTGCGCTACGTGGTGCAGACCTTTCAATTCGGGCTGGCGAGATTCATGCGCTGCTTGGCGAAAATGGCGCTGGTAAATCTACGATGTTAAAAATTCTTGCCGGTGTACATGTAAATGATGGTGGAACAATCACACTTGGCAGTAAGGTTTTTACAACAGGATCACCTCAAGCTTCAATCGAGCAGGGAATCGCTGTAATTTATCAAGAGCCGTCATTATTTCTAGATCTCTCTCTGGCTGAGAATGTATTTATCGGTCGCCAACCAATGAAGGGCGCGGCAATCGATTGGGAGTTTGCGCAATCTGAAGCAGCTCGACTCTTTGCCGAACTAGGAGTTCAGCTCGATCCAAAGCGTCAAGCACGCGGTCTTTCAATTGCTGATCAACAAGTTGTTGAAATTGCGAAAGCACTTTCAATGAATGCAAATATTATTTTGATGGATGAGCCAACTGCAGCGCTATCAGCATCTGAAGTTGAGCGATTGATGACTGTTATGAAGAGCTTGAAGGAAGCAAATAAGGCAGTGATCTTTGTTAGCCACCGATTGGATGAAGTCCTTGCAATCTCTGATTACATAACTGTAATGCGAGATGGTGCAACAGTTAGTGAAAATCCAGTTGGAGCAACTGACTTGCAGAAAATTATTAAAGAGATGGTGGGTCGCGAACTCACTGAGCTCTTCCCAAAGACCGAACACAAAATTGGTGAGATAGTTCTAGAAGTTACTGGAATGAGTAATCCAGCCTATTTCCGTGATATTTCTTTTAGCGTCCGCAAAGGCGAAATCGTTGCACTTGCTGGCCTGGTTGGCTCTGGGCGCTCCGAAGTTGCGCGCGCAATCTTTGGTATTGATAAGTATGAAACCGGTAGCGTAAAAATTAAAGGTGTGGAACTTGAGAAGGGTTCACCAATCGCTGCGATGGCAAAGAAGATTGCTCTGGTTCCAGAAGATCGCCGCCAACAAGGCCTCTTCATGATTGCCGGAGTCGATCGCAATATTGCAATGGAGTCTTTTGATCGGTTGAAGAAAGCAAGAGTCTTTCTAAACTTCAAGAAAGAGCGCGCACTAACTGAGACTTGGCGCGAGAAATTAAGCATTAAATATGCTGGCCCATCAAATCCAGTAGATAGCCTCTCAGGTGGAAACCAGCAGAAAGTTGTGCTTGCCAAGTGGCTGGCAACTGATCCAGATATTTTGATAGTTGACGAGCCAACCCGCGGAATCGATGTTGGAACTAAGGCCGAAGTTCATAAATTAATTGATACCGCCGCCGGCGAGGGAAAGGCAGTGTTGATGATCTCATCTGAACTTCCAGAAGTTTTAGGAATGGCAGATCGCATAATTGTTATGCGTGAAGGTCGCAAGGTTGCTGAACTTTCACGAGCAGAAGCGACCCAAGAGAACGTTATTGCAGCAGCTACGACAGGAAAGGTTGGTGCCTAAAGATGAACATACTTTCTCGTCTCAAGCCTCGTAGCCGTGAAGGAAGTCTTGGACTAATCCTTATTGTTACCATCGGAATAACCGGATTAATAAATCCACGATTCTTAACTGGTGATGGAACTCGAGATCTATTCACCTCAACTGCAGTGGTTGCGCTACTTGCAATTGGTATGGCGCCCGTCATTATTATGCGACATATCGACCTCTCAGTTGCATCAACAGTCGGCCTTACTGCTTGGTTTGTTGCAGATATCTGTGCTAAGAATCCGGACTTCACTTGGATACATTGCTTCATCATTGGGCCAATGATTGGAATGGTTGTTGGCATCATTAATGGACTGCTTGTAGCCGGTCTTCGACTTCCTTCTCTTGTTGTAACACTTGGCACGCTCTATATCGTTCGCGGCGCCGTTTATGTAATCTCTAACTCAGTTGATTACAACGCACAAGAAATGCCACCAAGTCTTCTAGATTTAGGTCAGAAAGTCTTTTTCGGCGTGATGCCATTTACATTCTTGCTTGTAATTATCGCTATGTTAATTACCGCATGGTTTATGAAGTACCGCAAAGCTGGGCGTGACTGCTACGCAATTGGTTCAAATCCACATGCTGCAAATCTTGTTGGCCTAAAGGTATTTCGTCGCACTTTCCTAGGATTCGTATTCTCTGGCGCAATGGCTGGACTTGCCGGTGTCTTCTACTTGATGCGCTTTGCTCAAGTTGACTCGACTGCTTTCTATGGCCAAGAGCTATCTGTGGTTGCCGCGGCAGTTATCGGTGGCGTCACAATCCTTGGCGGTTCTGGAACAACGGTTGGCGCATTGATTGGCGCCCTTCTTGTGCAGACAATTCAAGGCGGACTTGCCGCAATTGGAGTTGATGCTTTCTGGAAGGCAGCAATTAATGGTCTATTACTTATTACTGCAATTTATGCAGATCGAGTTCTAGCTCGAAAGAGTGAACTTGCCTTGCTGGCACAACGGATTAGAGAGAGGGCGTAGCTGCGATGAAATTTAAATTACGCAAGACATGGGATACCTCAATTGTTCTACTCCTTGTTGCAGTCTGGATTGGCGCATCATTTACTACCGATAACTTCCTAAGTAGTATCAACGTTTCACAGATCTTCTCAAACACTAGTGAAATTACGATTATGGCCTTTGGCGTTATCTTCTTAATTATCATGGGCGAGATTGACCTTTCGGTCGCATCTACCTTGGCGCTGAGCTCTGCAATGCTCGGTTGGTC
>DFDL01000035.1:0-7394 GCA_002367715.1 Actinobacteria bacterium UBA3028 | reverse complement strand
AAGGTGGGGCTGGGTTCACTTGCGGTCACCATCGGAACGCTGGCGCTCTACCGTGGAATCGCCAACGGAATATTAGGAACTAACACAATCAATGAGTTCCCCGAGAGATATACGAGCTTTGGCTTCGAAACTATCGGCACCACATTTATCCCACAGACACTTATTCCAATCATAATCATAGGAATCGGATTTGCTCTGCTGTTACATAACACTGCATTTGGACGACGTACTCTTGCAATCGGACAGAGCCCAGAAGGTGCAAGGTTTGCCGGTATAAATGTTGTTAGGCATAAAGTTATCTGCTTTACATTTACCGGTTTCCTCTCAGGCGTTGCGGGAATGGTTTACACATTTAGATTCTCAACAGCGCAGGCTGATAATGGTGTTGGTCTAGAACTCTTAGTGATCTCTGCTTGCTTACTGGGCGGTGTCTCAATTTTTGGTGGAATCGGAACCATGTGGGGCGTCATCGCCGGCGTGCTTCTAGCTGGCAGCGTTGAGTCCTGGCTGACTCTTCGCGAGATCAATGCCCAATGGCGAACCATCGTCACCGGTATTTTGCTCCTCACCTCGGTTGCGGCTCCGGTCTTGATCAACAAGGCGAAGGCAGCAAAGACGAAGGCGGCCAACAAGAGTTAGCAGAATGTTATAAAAAAGACCTTGCAGGTCGGGCTGAATCCCCAATAGATTCACAGAATTGTTCTAGGGCTCGTAGCTACATTCCTAGTTCGATTAACAGAACCAAAGGTTGTTTCTGTTATTAGTTAAGTTAAGAAAGGGTCAACTTTGAAAAAAGTACTTGCAGCAATTGCAACAGGTGCATTGATCGCTACAGCGTTCGTGGCACCATCTTCAGCAGCAACAAAGCTGAAGATTGCACATATTCCAAAGCTCGGAACCATTGGCTACTTCCAAGCAGCTGATATCGGAGTACAGCGCGCATGTAAGGAACTGAAGGCAACTTGTGCATACAAGGGACCTACAGAAATTACAGCGGCAGCTCAGGTTAAAGAAATCAACGCAGCTGTTCAGAGTGGTTACAACGTAATCATCATCGCAGCTAACGACAAGGATGCTCTTGTTCCAGCACTTAAGTCAGCACGTAAGAAGGGTGTAACAGTTGTTACATACGACTCAGATGTTGCTAAGGCTGGTCGCTCAGTATTCGTTAACCAGGCTTCATCAGAAGGTATCGGTAACGCACTCGCAGATTCAGCAGCTGATCTAGCTGGTGGCTCAGGCGATATCGCAGTACTTTCAACAACACCAGATGCTACAAACCAGAACGTTTGGATCGAATACATGAACAAGCGTCTTGCTGACAAGCATCCAAATGTAAAGGTTGTTGCAACTGCATACGGCCTAGATAAGCCAGAAGAGTCAACAACTGAGACTCAAGGACTTATCCAGAATAACCCAACCATCAAGGCAATTGTTGCTCCTACATCTGTAGGTATTGTTGCAGCTGCTAAGTATGTTTCAGGTTCAGCTTCAAAGGGCAAGGTTTTCGTAACTGGTCTAGGTCTTCCAAATGATATGAAGACATACATCAAGGACGGCTCAGGAGCTCAAGCATCTCTATGGGATGTAGAAAACTTCGGTTATGTTGCAGTACAAGTTGCTAACTCAATCGTTAACAAGGGTCAATCAGTCAAGGTCGGAAAGAAGATCAAATCCGGCAAGGGCGATAAGGGCTTGAAGAAGCGTAAAGTTATCAAGGGTGCTGTAGGAAATGAAGTTATCCTCGGACCAGCTACAGTCTTCACAGCGGACAACGTAGATAACTACAACTTCTAATTTGTTACTAACAAATTAGGTGTTAGAGGGCGGCAATTTCCTTGCGGGAGTTGCCGCTCTCTTCTTTAAAAGAAAGATAAAGAGAAGAACAGAGAGTTTAAATTCGTTAACTAGCTTTAGATTGTGAATTATTAAAAAATGGAGCGGGTCTGTTTTAGATTGCAAGTAAAGCGAGAGATGATGCCTGAATATATTCGGCGTCATGCTGAAGTTTGGCCAGAGATGCTAGAAGCGCTGCGCCAGACAGGTTGGCATAATTATTCGCTCTACCTAGATGAGTCTGATGGCACTCTAATTGGATATTTAGAGACACCAGATTTAGTGGCGGCGAAGGCAGGAATGGCACAGCTGGAAATCAATGCTAAATGGCAGGCCGAGATGGCAGATTTCTTTGTTGCTTTAGATGGCAAGGCCCCAGATGAGGGATTCTTAAGGTTAAAAGAGGTCTTCTACCTCGCGTAAATTTGATAACAGTTAAATATAACTAAAGGGAGCATGGACATGGCAAGTAAAAATGAAGTAAAAGAAGTTCTAAAGCGTTTTTTCATCGAAGTCCCATCTTGGGCATATGGAAATTCAGGAACCCGCTTCAAAGTTTTCTCTTCTGCCGGAGTCCCAAGAGATCCATTTGAGAAGGTTGCAGATGCTGCTCAGGTTCATAAGTTCACTGGCGCTGCGCCAGCAGTAGCAATGCATATTCCTTGGGATCGTGTATCAGATTACAAAGCTCTTGCAAAGCATGCCAATGATTTAGGGGTACGCCTTGCAACTGTTAATTCAAATACTTTTCAGGATGATGATTACAAATTTGGCTCTGTCTGCCACCCTGATGCAAAGATTCGACAGAAGGCTGTTGATCACCTCTTTGAATGTGTAGATATTATGGATCAGACCGGCGCGCAAGATATAAAGCTCTGGTTTGCTGATGGAACAAATTATCCAGGACAAGATGATCTACGCGGGCGTCAAGAGCGCTTGGCGCAATCACTTAAGAAGTTGTATGACCGCTTAGGCGATAATCAAAGAATGCTCCTAGAGTACAAATTCTTTGAGCCTGCCTTCTACTCAACTGATGTTCCAGATTGGGGCACTTCATATGTGCACTGTCTTGAGCTTGGACCTAAGGCATCTGTCTGCGTAGATACCGGACACCATGCGCCAGGAACAAATATTGAATATATTGTTGCATTCCTACTGATGAAGAAGCGCCTTGGCGCCTTTGATTTTAATTCACGGTTCTATGCCGATGATGATTTAATTGTTGGCGCTGCAGATCCATTCCAATTATTTAGAATTATGCATGAAGTAAATCAAGGTGGCGGATTTGCAAAAGATACAACCGTCTCTTATGTACTAGACCAGTGCCACAATATCGAAGATAAGATTCCGGGCCAGATTCGCTCAATTACAAATGTACAAGAAGCAGTTGCAAAGGCGTTGTTAGTAGATGCGCCAGCGCTTGCCAAGGCACAAGCAAACCTTGATGTACTTGGCGCCAACGATGTTTTGATGGATGCCTACAACAGCGATGTCCGCGGGCTACTTGGTGAAGTTCGAAGTGAGCAAGGCCTTGATCCAGATCCAAAGGCGGCTTTTGCTCGCAGTGGATATTTGGAGAAGATCTCTGCTGAGCGAGTTGGCGGCGCACAGGCAGGATGGGGCGCCTAATAATGCCGACACCTAAACCAGTAGAAGAGTTAATAAAGCGCAGCAACAAGCTGGGCTCTGAGCCGAGATTTACAAACTTTGCTGGCGGAAATACTTCGGCTAAAGGCGTTCTAGATAATCCGGCAACGGGTGAGAAGAGTCCAGTGCTCTGGGTAAAGGGATCTGGTGGTGATCTTGGAACTCTTAAAGAATCCGGATTAGCAGCTTTAGATCTCGACCGCTTTAAGTTGTTGACCAATGTTTATCGTGGTGTTGAACATGAAGATGAGATGGTTGCACTCTTTGATTATTGTCGCTTTGGACTAGGTGGCGCAGCTCCAAGTATTGATACCTCAATGCATGGGCTAGTTGATTACGACCATGTAGATCATCTTCATCCAGATTCGATTATTGCTCTGGCTACTTCAATTGATGGCGAGAAGTTAACTCGTGAATGCTTTGGCGATGAGATTCTCTGGGTTGATTGGCGTCGACCTGGTTTCCAACTTGGACTAGATATGGCAGCAATCGCAGCCAATAATCCAAAGGCTAAGGGATGCGTTCTAGGCGGACATGGTCTAACCACATGGGGAACTACAAGCCAAGAGTGTGAAGAGCGCTCAATAGAGGCGATCGAGAAGGCCGAGAAATTTATTAAGGAGAAGGGCAAGAGTGAGCCATTTGGAGAGAGCGTTGCAAAATATGCAGCGCTAGATCCAGCTGCCCGAAATGCTCGTGCTAGTGAACTCGCACCTTATCTGCGCGGTATTGCATCACGAGATGTAAAGACACTTGGCCACTTTAATGATTCAGATACGGTCTTAGATTTCCTTCAAGGCTCGCAGATGCCGAGATTAGCTGGCCTTGGAACATCATGTCCCGATCATTTCTTGCGGACAAAGGTACGTCCAATGGTTATCGAAATCGATCCAAAGGCGCCGTTGGCCGATGTTATTGCCTTGGCAAATGAGAAGCACGAGCAGTATCGGAAAGATTATGAGGCCTATTACAAGAAATTTGCCACCAAGGATTCACCAGCAATGCGTGGGGCAGATCCAGCAATAATTCTGGTTCCGGGTATCGGAATGTTCGCCTTTGGAAAAGATAAACAGACTGCGCGAGTTGCATCCGAGTTCTATGTAAATGCAATAAATGTGATGCGCGGTGCTGAAGCGCTCTCTAAGTACGAACCAATTGCAGAATCTGAGAAATTCCGCATCGAGTATTGGGATTTAGAAGAGGCAAAGTTAAAGCGCGCGCCTAAGCCAAAGCCATTAGCTGGACGTGTTGCACTTGTTACAGGCGCAGCATCTGGACTTGGCAAGGCAACTGCAACGAGACTTTCAAATGAAGGTGCCTGTGTAGTTATCGCTGATTTAAATATCGAAGGTGCAGCCGAGCTCGCAAAGGAACTTGGTGGAGCTGATAAGGCAATAGCGATTTCAATGAATGTCACTAGCGAGGAAGAGGTTGCGGCAGGTGTCGGAGCAGCGGCGCTCGCCTTTGGCGGAGTGGATATTATTGTCAATAACGCCGGAATTTCTATTAGTAAATCCCTTGTAGAAACTTCAGCTAAAGATTGGGATCTGCAGCACGACATCATGGCTCGAGGTTCATTCTTAGTTTCGCGTGAGGGTGCAAAGGTTATGTTGGCGCAGAAAATGGGCGGCGACATTATTTATATCTCTTCAAAAAATGCTGTCTTTGCCGGACCAAACAATGTTGCATATGGTTCGACAAAGGCCGACCAGGCACATCAGGTCCGACTACTTGCTGCAGAACTTGGTGAATTTGGAATTCGAGTCAATGGAATTAATCCAGATGGCGTCGTCCAGGGTTCAGGCATCTTTGCTTCAGGCTGGGGTGCAAATCGCGCCGCAGTCTACGGAGTCGAAGAGTCAAAGCTCGGTGAGTTCTATGCCAAGCGAACTATTTTAAAGAAAGAAGTTCTGCCAGATCATATTGCCGCCGCAGTTTTTGTCTTACTTGGCGGAGATCTATCGCTAACTACTGGACTTCACATTCCAGTTGATGGTGGCGTAGCTGCAGCTTTCTTGAGATAAGCAATGAGTCTTTATGCTGCAGTAGATCTGGGCGCCTCGAGCGGCCGGGTAGCTGTTGGCCATATTCAAAAGGGTGTAATCGTCGTGCGCGAAGTTCATCGCTTCTCGCACGAAGCCCAGACGCTAAGTGATGGCTCTATCCGGTGGGAGTGGGAGAAGATTGTCCACGAGGTAATTTATGGTCTAAACAAGAGCCTAGAGCTTGGACCTATAAAGTCATTAGGTATTGATTCTTGGGCTGTTGATTATGGCTTACTAGATTCAACTGGGAAGTTAGCTGAGATCCCATTTACCTACCGTGACGGTCGGACCGATGGCCTAATGACACAAATTTCACAAGATGTGGGCCGAGAATATATTTATTCAAAGACCGGGATTCAATTCATTTTCTTCAACACTGCATATCAATTATTTGCTGCCAAAGGTACCTCGGCCTTTAGAAAAGCCAAGACCTTTCTTATGCTTCCAGATCTCTTGAACTATATTCTCTGCGGCAAGAAAAGCAGCGAGGTAACAAATAGCTCTAGTACCCAACTTCTAAATGCTAGATCACAAGAGTGGGACTTTGAATTAATTAAACGAATTGGACTTCCTAAGGCTATGTTTCCAAAGATTCATAAGCCTAAAGCAGTTATTGGTCGAGTCCGAGGCCATGGTCCAATCGATGGCATAAAGGTAATAGCCGTCGGTTCGCATGACACAGCATCTGCAGTTGCTGGCACGCCTTTGAATCCAAATGGTCGGTCTGCCTACATTTCAAGTGGTACTTGGTCGCTTATTGGACTCGAACTTGAAGAGCCAGTGACCACGGAGAAGGCGCTTGTTTACAACATCACAAATGAAGTTGGAGTAGGCGGGCGAATTAGATTTCTAAAGAATGTAACTGGAATGTGGTTACTTGAAGAGTCGATTCGTTACTGGCGCGGCAAAGGGCTGGAATTTACCGCAGCAGAACTCGCTGCTGGCGCAGCAAAGTGTGATTCAAATCAGATAATTGATACCGATGATTTAATGTTTGCAAAACCTGGTCCGATGCCAGAGACGATTGCAAGATTCTGTGAAGAGACTGGCCAGAGCGTTCCAGAGAGTCCCTTCGAATTTGCCAGGTGCATCTTTGACTCATTGGCTCTTGCATATTCCAGAGCGCTCAAGGATCTAATTGATGCATCAGGACGCGAGATTGATGAGATAAATATTGTTGGTGGGGGATCTGCAAACGAACTACTAAACCAATTAACAGCTGATGCAACAGGAAAAATTGTTTACTCTGGACCTGTTGAGGCTACAGTTCTTGGTAATTTGATTATTCAGATGGAGGCGGATGGACAGATTGATTCTCTTCAAGCAGGACGAGAGATGATTTCAAACTCTGCAAATCGCAAGAAATATATCCCACAAGAGGGAACAGATTGGGAAGGTTTATGGAACGGCATACTGAATTAAGCACGGTTGCGGGAACTGATCTCAGGATTTCTAAGTTGAGTTTAGGTACAGCGCCGCTTGGTGGATTATTTAGATCAGTCTCTGAAACCCAATCAGATGCCATGATTGAGCTTGCAATTAACTCTGGAATTAATTACATCGATACCGCTCCGTTATATGGATATGGCGCCGCAGAGCGCCGAGTAGGTCGTGCGGTTGCAGGTCGCAAATCTAAAGTGTCTATCTCAACAAAGGTAGGGCGCCCACTTCGTCCCGGCACAAATTTAGAGATGGATAAATATCCTGATGCTGATCCAGGACTTGAAACTTATTACGACTATTCGTCATCAGGAATTAGAAATGGTTTAGAGGCAAGTCTTAAGCGTCTGAATCTAGAGAGTATAGAGATCGCCTATCTGCATGACGCCCAAGATTGTGTGCAAGAAGCGATTGAAGTGGCCTATC
>DFDL01000084.1:735-2782 GCA_002367715.1 Actinobacteria bacterium UBA3028 | reverse complement strand
GTAACTCTTCCATCAGGAACAGAGATGGTTATGCCTGGCGATAACACTGAAATGTCTGTTGTTCTAATTCAACCAATTGCTATGGAAGAAGGTCTACGTTTCGCAATCCGCGAAGGTGGCCGCACCGTAGGAGCAGGTCGAGTAACGAAGATCGTTAAGTAATTAAAGGTTTGGTAGCTGGCCTCTAAATGGGGCCAGTTATTAAACAAGATGGAAAAATAGTTTTTAAATAGCAGTACAGATGAAAAAGGAGAAGCAAATGGCGGGACAAAAGATCCGCATTCGGCTTAAGGCATACGACCACGAAGTGATCGACACATCTGCGAAGAAGATCGTAGAGACTGTTGAGCGCACCGGGGCTACTGTCGCAGGCCCAGTTCCACTGCCAACAGAGAAGAACACTTTTTGTGTTATCCGCTCTCCTCATAAATACAAAGATAGCCGCGAACATTTCGAGATGCGCACACATAAGCGCCTAATCGACATCATCGACCCAACTCCTAAGACAGTGGACTCTTTGATGCGTCTTGATCTTCCTGCCGGCGTTGACATTGAGATAAAGCTTTAAGGGGATATGAGAAATGGCTAATAGCAAGACTATTCAATCCCAAGGCTCTGCTGTAAAAGGCATCCTCGGCAAGAAGCTTGGAATGACCCAAGTCTTCGATGCCAACAATAAAATTGTTCCAGTAACAGTTGTTGAAGCTGGTCCATGTGTTGTTACACAAATTCGCACAATTGAAAATGATGGTTACACAGCAGTGCAACTAGCATTTGGTGCGGTAGATCCTCGCAAAGTTACAAAGCCAGAAGCTGGCCACTTTGCCAAGGCTGGCGTAACTCCGCGTTCAGAGGTTGCTGAACTTCGCACTTCTGACACATCTTCTTACTCAGTTGGTCAAGAACTTCGCGCAGATGTATTTGCTGCTGGCGAAATTATTGATGCAACCGGAACCTCTCGCGGTAAGGGATCTGCCGGTGTTATGAAGCGCCACGGATTCTCTGGTATCGGAGCATCTCACGGTGTTGATCGTAAGCACCGTATGCCAGGTTCAATCGGTAACCGAACAACACCAGGTCGCGTATTCCGCGGTAAGAAAATGATGGGCCGCATGGGTGTTGACACAGTTACAACACAGAATCTTCTAGTTCATTCAGTTGATGCAGAGAAGTCACTACTTCTAATCAAGGGTGCAATTCCTGGTCCAACTGGCTCAATCATCTTTGTCCGTTCAGCGGCCAAGATGGCAACTTCTGAAACGGTAGGTGCATAATCCCATGTCACTCAAGGTAGATATTAAGAGCGCAGCCGGAAAGGTAACTGGAAGTATTGATCTTCCTGCAGAAACCTTCGATGTGCAGACTAATGTCCCACTAATCCACCAAGTAGTTGTTGCACAACTTGCCGCTGCGCGCGCAGGTACTGCAAAAACAAAGAACCGTGGTGAAGTAAGTGGATCAGGTAAGAAACCTTTCAATCAAAAAGGAACAGGTCGTGCCCGTCAAGGTTCGATTCGCGCTCCTTTGCAACGTCATGGTGGAGTTTCACATGGACCAGTTCCACGTTCATATGATCAACGCACACCAAAGAAGATGATCGCTGCTGCACTTAAGGGCGTTCTATCTGATCGCCAACGCGAAGATCGGATTCACGTAATTGATGCAATTGTTGAGACCCCAACTACAAAGGGTGCAATTTCAGCAGTTCGGCAATTTTCAAATCGCAAGAATGTTCTAGTTGTTCTTGCTCGTACTGAAGATACAGCATGGCGCTCACTTCGTAACGCAGATGACATGCACTTAATCGTGAATGATCAACTAAATGCTTACGACGTTTTAGTTAGCGATGATGTTGTCTTCACTGAGACTGCAATTCGCGAATTCATCACAGGTTCAAATAAGCCAGCAACAGCAGTTGCCCGAGAGAGTGAAATTGAGGTGTCAGCATGAAAGACTACCGCGAGATTCTCCTAGCTCCTGTTGTATCTGAAAAGTCTTATGGACTTCTAGATGAGAATAAGTACACATTTTTAGTTGACCCACGTGC
>DFDL01000084.1:0-495 GCA_002367715.1 Actinobacteria bacterium UBA3028 | reverse complement strand
AACAAGACTGAAATCAAGATTGCAGTTGAGAAGGTATTTGGAGTAAAAGTTCTGAGCGTAAACACCATGAACCGCGAAGGTAAGCGTAAGCGCACCAAGGTCGGTTTTGGAAAGCGCAATGACACAAAGCGTGCGATCGTGCACGTTGCCGCCGGTGACCGCATCGACATCTTCGGAGGTCCAGTCTCCTAAGGGAGCTGGATTAGAAGAAGAAGAGGACTGATAAAAAATGGCACTTCGTAAACTCAAGCCGACCACTCCTGGTCAACGCGGCGCAAGCGTTCCTGATTTCGCAGAGATCACACGCACAACTCCTGAGAAGTCATTGGTTCGCCCAATTCACTCAAAGGGTGGACGTAACGCCAGTGGAAAGATCACAACACGTCACCAAGGTGGCGGCCACAAGCGTGCATATCGTCTAATTGATTTTCTACGTAACGATAAAGACGGCATTCCAGCAAAGGTTGCTCATATCGAATACGATCCAAACCGTAC
>DFDL01000042.1 GCA_002367715.1 Actinobacteria bacterium UBA3028 | reverse complement strand
CAGGAGATCCATCTCCGAAAAACGTGAAGGGCATTACCTTCAAAACAGATGAAGCAGCATTTATGGCTGGCTATCTTGCAGCTGGAGTGTCGAAGAGCAAGAAAGTTGCTACATATGGTGGAGTTGGTTATCCAACAGTTACAATCTTTATGGATGGCTTTGCTCGTGGTGTTGCTTACTGGAATAAGAACAAGAAAAAGCAGGTAAGTGTACTTGGATACGATCTATCGAAGCCTGAAGCCGCGACTATGAATGGCGACTTCGCGGATCTAAATAAGGCACTTGCAATTTCCAAGGCTTTTGAACAACAAGGTGCGGATGTAATCCTGCCTGTTGGCGGAATCTTAGGATCTCCATACGCGGCAGAATCAGAAAAAAGTGGGAAGTCACGAACAATCTGGGTTGACTCAGATGGTTACTACACACTCCCCGCAGGTAAGAGCATTCTTCTTACAACAGTTGTCAAGGAAATTGGTGCATCTATCCAAGCCGTAGCCGCTGATGTAGCTTCTAGAAAGTTCACCAACAAAGCATATGTTGGAACTTTGAAGAACAAGGGAATTTCTATAGCTCCCTACCATGATCAAGCAGAAAATATCAAGGGAAGATTGAAAAGTGAAATCCTGAAAATAAAGAATCAAATCATCAAAGGCACGCTAGATATCAGTACCATCAAGTAATAAAGATCTGTAAATAGGAGGCCTGAGAAATCAGGCCTCCTATTTTTTGCCGACAATCTGGAATAGGATTAGAGCGTGTCACTAGAACTTCGTGGAATAACAAAAACTTTTGGCTTATTTACTGCCAATGACTCAATAGATTTGAAAGTTGAGGCCGGGAAGATCCATGCAATTTTAGGCGAAAATGGTGCTGGCAAATCAACCCTTATGAATATTGTCTACGGATTGCTAAAAGCTGATTCTGGCGAAATCTTCGTAGATGGGAAACTACAGAATATTTCTGAACCAAGCGATGCCTTAAGTGCAGGAATCGGTATGGTTCATCAACATTTTATGTTAATCCCAGTATTTACGGTTGCGGAAAATATAGTTCTTGGACATGAGAAAATTGGAAAATTTGGAGTACTCGATATTGCAGCGGCCCGTGAAGCGATTATTAAGGTCTCGAAAGATTTTGGCTTTTCGGTAGATCCTGATGCGATAGTGGAAACTCTGCCTGTTGGTATTCAGCAGAAGGTTGAAATCATACGAGCTTTGATTTATGAGGCAAAAGTATTGATTCTTGACGAGCCGACGGCGGTTTTGACGCCGCAAGAGACAGACGAATTACTAAAGACGATGCAAGAGTTGAAAAGAAAAGGTACGGCAATTATCTTCATTACCCATAAGTTACGCGAGGTTCGTGCCGTCGCTGATGAAATTACGATCATTAGAAGAGGTAAAGTCATAGCTGCCGTTTCGCCGAGCACTTCCGAGGGAGAGCTAGCATCGATGATGGTTGGGCGTGAAGTGGATTTGGCGCCAGATCGGCAAGAACACGAAATCGGGGAACCAATTTTAGTTGCGAACAACCTTTCGGTCAGAAATGTCTCTGGCACAGAAGTTGTTAAAAAGATCAATTTCGAACTTAGAGCAGGTGAAGTCTTGGCGGTCGCCGGAGTACAGGGCAACGGCCAATCAGAATTAGCCCGAGCGATTGTTAACCTAGAAGATCATGTTGAAGGTTCGCTGTTGTTAGATGGTCATGAAATTCGAGGATTGAGTATTTATGACTCTCTGCACGCTGGTATCGCCTATATTCCTGAATCACGGGAGCTAGATGGGCTGGTAAGTAGTTTTTCAATTGCAGAGAACTTAATATTGGATTTACACGACCAAGCCCCCTATGCCAGTGGAATTAATCTTTCAGCGAAAGTAGTTTCTGAGCAAGCAGAGAAGCATGTTCTTGAATTTGATATCAGATTGCAATCAGTCTCTGATGCTGTTTCAACGCTCTCTGGTGGAAATAAACAGAAAGTGGTGATCGCTCGCGAGCTGTCACGTCCAGTTAAAGTATTGATCGCCTCCCAGCCGACTAGGGGGCTAGATGTTGGTTCAATTGAATTCGTCCATGAAAGAATTTTAGGTGAGCGAGATGCTGGGCGTGGAGTGCTCTTGTTTAGCACCGAATTAGATGAAGTTTTAGCACTTGCTGATCGAATAGCTGTCATGTATCGGGGAGAAATTATAGAAATTGTTGATTCAAATGTTTCAAAAGAGGAACTTGGCCTTTTGATGGCTGGCGTAGTAAATGAGAAGGCAGTTTCATGATGAGAAATCTATTATCGAAATTCGGCCAAGCAGCTAAATTACCAACGCTCTCTTTTGCTCTAGCTTTCTCGATAACAGGATTACTAATTGCTTTTTCTGACCCTAAAGTTCTTGCAAAAATTGGTTCTCCTCTTGAATTTATAAAGAGTGGACTTGCCACAATTAGAAATTCGTATCTAGCCCTATTCCAAGGATCCATCTTCGATATTAATTTAGCAAGAGGGCACAATTTCTTTCAGGGCTTCTATCCACTTTCTGAGACCATCGTGATTTCGACCCCGCTAATTTTAACCGGTCTATCGGTGGCACTGGCCTTTAAATCTGGCCTATTCAACATCGGGGCACAGGGCCAATTCATTTTTGGTGCTATAGGCGCTTCATATGTTGGCTTCCATTTCCAACTTCCAATTGTGATCCATATTATTGCTGCGGCTCTCGCAGGAACGGTATTGGCCGCTATTTGGGGTGGAATCGTAGGCTTACTAAAAGCAAGAACCGGGGCGCACGAAGTTATCTTGACAATCATGATGAATTACATCGCCGGCTATTTCATTTTTTGGATTCTCAAAACAAAAACTTTTCTCAGACCAGGTCGCTTTGATCCAATGTCGCCAGAGGTCGGCTTAAATGCGAGATTGCCAAGACTGGCCGGTGATAACTTGCGAATCCATGCCGGAATCTTTATCGCATTGGCCGCCGCTCTCTTCGTCTGGTGGCTACTGAAAAAGACCACAATAGGATTTAGGTTTCGTGCGGTTGGAGCGAATGCTCAGGCTGCAAAAACTGCAGGAATATCTGTTCCTATTGTCATCACTTCAACAATGGCAATCTGTGGGGGACTCGCAGGCCTAGGTGGTGCGGTACATATTCTGGGGAGCGAGCGTGCCCTAAGTCCCGATGTTGCTGGTTCATTTGGCTTTGATGCAATAACCGTAGCCCTTCTTGGCCGAGCACAACCTTTGGGTACAGTTTTTGCAGCACTATTATTTGGGGCACTGCGCGCTGGTGGCCGTACTATGCAAGCGAATACTGGAACGCCGCTCGATATTGTGCTGGTAACTCAGGCGCTAATTGTTCTCTTTATAGCAGCGCCAAATTTTGTACGGTTCGTATTTAGATTGAAGAAACTCAGCTCATCAGCATCTTTAACTTCGAAAGGTTGGAATGGATGAGAGAGATTAAATCCAGTTTAGAAAAGCGGCGACTACGCGGCGTGCGTGTCATCTCAGCTCTTTCAGCGCTATCGATGATTTATTTCGGGGTAATTAACGCGGGAAAAGAAAAGACCACTTTTGGATTTGTGATAAATAGCGAATGGGTAATCATGAAAGAGTGGGCTATCTCTGCAGCTACTGGCGCGAGGATCTTTTCAGCTCTCTCGATTCTTGCAAGCATCGTGGCGGTTATGGCTTATAGAAAGCGTTCACCGATAATCGTCCCAAGTTCGATTGCAACTTTTGGTATTTTTATGGCATTTATAACTTGGTCTGCATCTGGCAAATATATCCCATTCACGGGTCTATTGCAGGGCGCGCTTCTCTTAGCTGTTCCACTGGTTTTCGGTTCGATGTCTGGCTTGATTTGTGAACGGTCAGGTGTTATCAACATTGCGATTGAGGGACAGTTATTAGCTAGCGCTTTTGTATCTGGTGTTGTTGCAAGCGTGACTCACAATCCTTTTTGGGGATTATTGGCGGCACCGATTGCGGGGGCAACAATTTCATTCTTGCTTGCCACATTCGCTATCAAGTTTTCAGTTGATCAAGTTATCCTAGGTTTTGTAATCAATGTTCTAGTAATTGGTTTAACAAACTTCTTATATAGCAAAGTGTTAATTCCCTATCAATCTACTTGGAATACCTCACCGACTTTTGGCAAAATCGATATTCCGATACTTTCAAAAATTCCAATAATTGGTCCAATCCTATTTAGTCAGTCAATAGTGGTGTATCTGATGTATGTGATTGTTGGTGGAATAACCTTCGCTCTCTATAAGACCAAATGGGGGCTCCGTACCCGGGCAATTGGCGAGCACCCAACAGCGGCAGACACAGTTGGTATTGATGTAAATCGACTGCGCTTTAAAAATGTGATGATTGCTGGACTAGTTGCTGGCGTTGGCGGCGCATATTTCACAGTTGGCTCAGTTGGATCATTTGGAAAAGAGATGACAGCCGGTGCCGGCTTCATCGCTCTAGCTGCGTTGATTTTTGGTAAATGGAGTCCGATTGGGGCGCTACTTGCTGCGCTGCTCTTTGGATTTGCCGATAATTTGCAGAGTACGTTGACAATTATTGGCGTATCTATTCCTTCAGAATTTATGTTGATGGCCCCTTATATTGCAACGATTATTGCAGTTACCGGTTTAGTTGGAAGAGTTCGAGCGCCGGCTGCCGATGGAATTCCATATCTACGTGGTGGCGTGCACTAGCCATGGAGATTAATTGGGAATTGCTACATAGCGAAGCAAAATCAATCATGCTACGGGCATATTCTCCCTATTCTAAATTTCCAGTGGGTGTTGCCGCTCTAGTTGATGATGGTCGGATAATTACTGGCTGCAATGTAGAGAACGCAAGCTATGGCCTTGGGCTATGCGCTGAATGTTCTCTGATTTCAAATCTGATTGGTAGTGGCGGCGGCAGACTCATCGCAGCGGTCTGTGTAGATGGCGCCGGTAATTTTCTCTCACCATGTGGCAGATGCCGCCAACTTCTCTTTGAACATGGTGGCAACAACCTTCTCTTTATGACGCCAGATGGACCGAATGCAATGTCTAGGCTTCTGCCTTGGGCATTTGGTCCGGATGACCTGCCTAAATGACAAGTGCATTTGACGCTGTAGAAATTATTGGTGCAAAGCGCGATAAAGCAGAGTTATCTGATCTACAAATTGATTGGATTATTGACGCCTACACAAAGGGTGTAGTCGCAGATGAGCAGATGTCTTCCCTGCTTATGGCAATTTTATTAAATGGCATGAACTCGCGTGAAATATCGCGGTGGACCGATGCGATGATCAATAGCGGTGAACGTATGGAATGGTCGATGCTTGATCGTCGAACCGTCGATAAACATTCAACTGGCGGTGTTGGCGACAAGATAACTCTTCCACTTGCGCCACTGGTAGCAGCTTGCGGTGGGGCAGTGCCTCAACTTTCTGGGCG
>DFDL01000021.1:4925-8225 GCA_002367715.1 Actinobacteria bacterium UBA3028 | reverse complement strand
CAGACTCTGTAATTCACTGGCTTCAGGCGTTGTGAATTGCGCTGGCAATCGCTCGTGGCCGATTTGAATTCCCGTCGTACCTATTAGCCCTGTCTCTTTGCCCGCCAAAGTAAGGAGTTGGTCCAAAATAATTGCTGTAGAAGTTTTACCATTGGTACCAGTGATACCGGCTACTTTTAAACTATTGGTTGGCGAACCGTAAAACCAAGAACAAATTTCACCAAGCTCGCGCCTTGGGTCTGCAATAACAATTGTTGGAAGCGCAACTGAAAACTTTTCCAAGATCTCCTGGCCCTTGTTATCAGTTAAAATTGCTACAGCTCCACTCTCCTTGGCCAATTGGGCAAACTCTGCTCCGTGGACCTTGGCTCCAGGCAGAGCCACAAATAGATCCCCAATTTCTACTGAACTTGAATTTGAAGTCACCCCAGAAAATTCTAGATTTGAATTTGAAGTCACCCCAATAAATGCAGCCAGATCTCTTAGAGATTTAGCGGCTCCTTTAATTGGGCGTGTCATTTTGCCTTTGAACTTTTCAAAAGTTGTTGCTCTGTTAATAAATATGGTCGCAAATTTGTCTGAGTTGGAGCAATATGGTTGGCCTGCAATGCAAATTTCATAACTTTTGAAAATACTGGACCAGCAAGTACGCCACCCCAGTGCATTCCTTGAGGTTCCTGTATGGTCACATTGACTACATATGCCGGTTTATCGGCGGGAGCAAATCCAATAAAGGAGGCGGTATACCCGCTATAACAATTGCATGCAGAATTATGTTTCATAGCTGTTCCAGTCTTACCAGCAACTCTGTACCCAGGAATTGCCGCAGTTGGCGCTGTACCATTTTCTGATACGACGCTCTCTAGCATCTTGCGAATTTCAATCGCACTAGCAGCGCTGATAACTCGCTTTGCAGTTTGACCTTTTTCTGGTACATAATTTCCACTTGCATCAGTTCTTCCAGCGACAACTGTTGGCGTAACACGAACGCCATCATTAGCTATTGTGGCAAAGACGCTTGTTGCTTGTAGCGCGGTCACTGAATAACCTTGGCCATATGAGAAAGTCGGAAGTGAAGTTCCAGACCAATCTGATATTGGCCGCAGAAGTCCAGGTGATTCTCCAGGCAGGTGCGAGCCCGTACTCTTGCCAAATCCAAAATTAGTTAAGTATTTATAGAGTTTTTCACTTCCAAGTTCTTGTCCGATCTTGATTGCCGCAGTATTGCTTGAGTTAGCAAGTGCTCCAGTAGCCGTTAACCGTAGTGTCGGATGTCGCTCATGGTCAGAAAATCTTGTACCAGATACTCTCATTGCGTACGGAACTGTATAAACCGACTCTGGCAACAAAATTGATTCCTCTAGCGCTGCGGCATATGTAATAACTTTTCCTGTTGAACCTGGCTCATAGACATCTTGGACTGCTGGATTTCGAATAACTGATAAATCACCAATGATTGGTTTTGCTGGATTAAAGGTTGGCGCACTAGCCTGCGCAAGAATTGCTCCGGTCTTTGGATCCATGACTATTACTGTTCCAGATTTTGCATTTGAATTCTTTACAGCTCTACTAATTGCATCTTGAGCGACCCACTGTATATCGCGATCTACGGTTAAGCGGACTGAAGTTCCTGGCTTCGCCTCTGTTCTAATCTTTGCCGAACCGGGTATGACAGTCCCCGAACCATTCTCATAAACATATTGACCATTAACTCCAGATAGTTCGCTATTTAAACTACTCTCAATTCCAGCAGCGCCAACGCCTTCGTAATTAATAAATCCAATTAGCGATGAAGCAAGTATCCCAGTTGGATACTCTCGCACATAAGCACGCTCAGAGAAGAACCCAAATACCCGGCGGGTAATACCATCATTCTCTTTCATGACCTCGCTGTTGTAATCCGAGATTGTGTTTTGAAGCTTAACCCACATTGCAGGTTTAGCGCTTTTCACAATTATCTTATATTTGAGCTCTCCGGTATACAGGTCTATTAATTCTGCCTCGCTCATAGCAAGTGGTTCGCTGGTAATTTTCGCTGTTAGCTCAGGGTCAGAAATCTGAGTCTGATCAACGATAATGGTAATTGCCGCAACGCTTCTTGCTAATTCAACGCCATTTACATCACTAATTGAGCCGCGTGGAGCCAAAAGTGTCGAAGTCCGTAGAAGCTCAGTTATTGCTCGCTCGCTAATTGTTCCTGCTCTTACAACTTGAACTGAAATAAGTTGACCCACGATTACGCCAAAAAGCGCGAAGGTAACAAATAATAGAGTTCTTATACGTTTGTGAACAAGAGATGCATGGCTCATGGGGTTATCACTTCACCTAATTTTGAGTATTCTAAGTAATTAATCTTTGAGGCTGGAGCCATTCCCATATTTATTGCAACTTTTGCTAAATTCGCTGGTGAGTTGATGCGATTTACCTCATTTAGGATAGCATCCTTAGCGTCGAGCGCCATGTTTCGCTCGGATTTTAAGTTTTGTAAGATGAATGCATCTTGGGTCATTAAAATATTAATCGTCGCTATCACAACTAGATTTAGAGTTATCACACTCGCCATTAACAGAGTAAATTTTCTAGTATCCAGCTTTGATGCAGTTGTGCCCTCCGCACTTTCGCCATTACTTACTAAAGCTGGCTTAAATACAGATCTTGGCTTAACAAGCGGCGAGAGCGAGAGGATTGCCATTATGCAGCCACCCGTTCAAGAGCTCGCAGGCGCATAGATTGCGCTCTTGCATTAATTTCAATCTCTTCACTACTCGCGCCTTCACTGCCATTCATTAATAGTCGATAGCTGGCAGCAGAATTTGGCAAATCAAATGGCAGACCAAGTGGCGAGCGTGAGCCTGTCACTTTGGTAAATGACTTCTTTACGATTTTATCTTCAAGGGATTGATAGGACATTACAACTAGACGACCACCTAGGCACAGAGCCTCAATCGCTTGCGGAAGCGCTCTTTCGAGTACTTCAAGTTCTTGATTTACCTCAATACGCAGCGCCTGGAATGTGCGCTTTGCTGGATTTCCACCAGTGCGCCGAGCTGGAGCAGGGATACTGTTTTTTACTATCTCTGCAAGATCTTTCGTTGTGTTCAACGTCTTGGCCTCGCGCGCCTTAATAATGTTATCTGCAATCTTTGTAGCGAATTTCTCTTCACCAAAGTTGCGTATAACTCTCACTAATTCGCCAAACGAGTAAGTATTTAAGATATCTAAAGCGCTAAGACCCGTGCTCTGATCCATTCGCATATCTAGCGGCGCATCATTTGAATATGCAAAGCCGCGATCTGCTTG
>DFDL01000021.1:3836-4639 GCA_002367715.1 Actinobacteria bacterium UBA3028 | reverse complement strand
ACTATTTGGATCCGACTGGCAAAACTTTTGAGATTCTTGGTCGCAATTTCAATCGCACTTGCATCACGATCTATAGCAATAATTTTAAGATTAGGAAACTTTTCTAATAACGCTTTGGAATGTCCACCCATACCTAGTGTTGCATCTAATACGACGGGATTGGAACTTGTTTGAATAGCTGGAGAGAGCAAGGCAATACATCGATCTAGTCCAACCGGAATATGTAGCGCTTCTTGCATAACCTCCCCTTTCCTAGTAACTACTTCAATCTCCGCCATAAGTTTTTTCAAACATTTAAATTGATTACTTCTCAACTCTGGTCACCGCCGGCCGACGGATCTGGGGGTAACGGCGCCGGGGAAGGGGCGTCGTTATTGAGGTCGGCGATGGCCACAATTGAGAAGCGTTTTTTAAAAGAGCCCTGGCAGCACCTCCGAAGAGACGTCAGAGAAACTCTTTTCACGATCGGCCAAATAACTTTCCCAAGCAGAGTTATCCCAAATTTCAAGACGGGTATTAGCGCCAATAACAACGCAATCTTTTTCAAGCCCGGCATAAGTTCGAAGCCCCGCTGGAATTGTTACGCGGCCTTGTTTATCTGGAACTTCATCGTGCGCGCCAGCAAACATCACGCGCATGTAATCGCGTGCTGCTTTTTCGGTGACGGGAGCTTGGCGCAGACGTTCAGTAATTGAAGAAAATTCACCACTTGGAAATACATAAAGGCAACGCTCTTGACCCTTTGTGATTACCAGGCCATTTGCTAACTCATCTCGGAATCTTGCAGGCAGAATGATTCGGCC
>DFDL01000021.1:0-3544 GCA_002367715.1 Actinobacteria bacterium UBA3028 | reverse complement strand
TTTTACGCTCAAATCCCCCCGGATTTGATAGCAATCACCACTTTACTCCCTTTTTACCCACTTTGCACCCTTTTTACCCAATTATTTCCCTTTCTCGCCCTTTTTTTTAAAAAATCTGGACATAAAAAAACCACCCGGGTGGGTGGTTTTCTTGTGGCTACTAAATAAGCAGCTCAAATTAGCAATTAATTATCGAAGTTACGGCGCTCCCAGCGCTCTTCTAGGCGATCGCTCCACTTGCCTCTATTGCCACGTTGGCCCTTTTCGCCCCTGAATTCAGATTTGCCAAAACTCAGGTTTGAGATCAGAAGGACTAGTCCGACTAATGAAATCAAGAATCCAGCAAGGCCAAGTGGTGTTAGCTGAGATACCAGACCAATAAATAGAACTGCGATACCGCCAAGGATTGAGAAGAATCCGGCTAAGGCGCGACTAGATTTTGGAGTTCGAGCACGGCCATTTAGCGTTGAAACTAAGCCTGGGTCATCTGCAACAAGGGCAGCTTCCATCTCGGCAAGTAGTCGCTTCTCGTGATCGGATAAAGGCATGTCGCAAACAATACGGCAGGTCGCTTCTCAAAGAAAGTCGAAGTGCCAAAAAAGCAGCTTTTATCGGGATTTCCTAAGAATCTTCATCGAATAATCGAGCTGGCCTTACGCTTCCTTGGCCAAATCTGGCAGAGGCTCGGTCAATCGCGGCTGTGGCCTGGCGCCAGCCCTTCTCGCGCTCACCAAGGATCAACTGCTCAGTGCCATCTACACCGTCCTCAAAACCATCAAGACTTACACCTACCAATCTAACTCTGGCTCGATCTAATTTAAGTGCGAGAAAGAGCGCCTTTACTACCTCGAAGACTTCGTGGGTAGCACTTAACGGAAGTGGCAAAGTTTTAGATCTTGTTATTGTCTTAAAGTCTGCAAAGCGCACCTTGATTGAAATAGTTCTGGCGCTAAAATCTTTCTCACGCATTCGATACGTTGCCTTCTCGGTTAACCGTAAAAACTCTCGCAAGATAATCTCTTGATCTTCGATATCAGTATCAAAGGTCTCGGCGGCGCTTATGGATTTATCAATCTCCTCTGGAATAACTTCGCGGTAATCTCGGCCCCAGGATAATTCATATAACGATGCTCCCGTCACTTGACCAAGTGCCCGAATTAATGTTTGGCGAGGAGTGTTTGCAATATCGGCGACGGTAAGTAAGCCAAGCTTTGCGAGCTCCTCATTTGTCTTAGGCCCAACTCCCCAAATTGTATTTACTGGAAGTGGGTGTAAAAACTCTAGAACTCGATCATGTGCTATCTCTAACATCCCATTTGGTTTACAGCGTCCTGATGCGAGCTTTGCTATGAATTTGGAGGTTGCGATTCCAACTGAACAAGTTATTCCTTGACTGGCTTCAATCTTCTCACGGATTGATTTGGCAATTTCTCGCCCGCTACCAAGTAACCGCTTTGCGCCAGTTACATCTAGGAATGCTTCATCTAGCGAAAGAGGCTCTACTAGTGGTGTTACAGAGCGAAATATCTCCATGATGTGAGTTGATACTTCAGAGTATCGCGACATATTTGGTGGAACAAAGATTGCATGTGGCGCTAGCCGCTTTGCACGACCCACTGGCATTGCTGCATGTATCCCAAATTTACGAGCCTCATAATTTGCAGCAGAGACCACACCCCGGACTCCAGAGCCGACTACAACCGCTCTGCCTTTTAGGGCCGGGTTATCGCGCTCTTCGACAGATGCAAAGAATGCATCCATATCTACATGGAGAATTGTTGATTGGCTGATCACCGGCTCATGCTCCACTGGCTCCATAAACTGCGAGATTACGCCACTTTTCATGGGAATTTGCTAACTCCCACGCGCCTGTTCCAAGAAGTGAAATTCCTCTTGCTCCAGTTCGGCGGATCTCCCCGCGTACTAAAAATAACCAAGAGTTGCGCAGGGTTGTCGCAAAGTTGGCCTGCTTATCTTCAAAGAAGGTGATGTCATTGCAGCCAAAGCCATCATCAATAGTTAGGAACATTACGCGCCGACCAGATCGAACTGGTGGGGTCTGGAGTGCAACTTTTACACCAGCAACCAAGACCGATGTACCTGATCTATATTTCATTAGATCACAAGAGCGTACCGCCCCAATTTTATTTAAAAAATCGCTATAGAACTCAAGTAGATGACTTGAGACATCCATACCCAAGATATCAATCTCGTTCTTTACTTGTTCTCTCGCTGTTACATCTGGAAGACCACTTGGCTCAAGATCTGGTGGTTGAAGCTCAAATACCATTTGGCGCTGTCCGGCTGCGCTCTTTGAGGTTGTGAGTCGGTAGAGATCTTGAAGGTGCAGAAGTAAATCGCGTCGATTTATCTCTGAGCTCGAAATTTTATGTAAATCATCGAAGGCGCCAACAGCAAGAAGTGACTCTGTAGTAGGGCGGCTCGCACCTGAACGATAGACAAAGTCTGCCAAATCTAAATATGGCCGCCCCGAAATTATGCTTGCGACTTCTCTGTTATCGATTCCAGAAATATCGCAGAGCGCCATTCGAATTGCAAAACCTCTCGCATCTGGCAACTTTAAAACTGCGCCAGAGCTTGCAACTACCGGCGCCACATAGGGAGCTCTACCTGACTTGCTCGTTCTCTCAACGCGATAAGTTGCTTCTGATAAATTCACATCTATCGGAGCCAGTGTTATCCCCCACTGCCTTGCCTCATCCAAAATTAATCGCTTCGGATACATTCCTGGATCATGAGTTAGGACTCCGGCCAAGAATGCTGCAGTGTGATGGGTCTTTAGCCAGGATGATTGATAGGTAGGAAGTGCGAACGCTGCAGCGTGAGCTTTGCAGAAACCAAAAGATCCGAAGGCGCACAAAATTTCCCAGACCTGGATCACAACTTTATCTAGATAGCCGCGCGCAAGGGCTGCTGGATAAAACCAATCGCGCACCTGCTCTTGATTGGCAATATCGCCTAATTGGCGCCGCTTCTCATCAGCCTCAGCCAGTGTTATTCCACTCATGGTTGCGATTATTCGGATAACTTGCTCATGAAATACAACAACTCCTTGAGTCTCACTCAAAATATCTTCGAGATCACTGTGAATTCGCGGTCGAGTTTTAAGTCCATGTTTAGTCGCAAGAAATGGCGTAATCATGTCGCTCTTAACTGGCCCTGGGCGAAAGAGTGAGATATCAATAATTAAATCGTTGAAGGTATCTGGCGCAAACTTTCCAACTAGCTCGCGCTGGCCGGGACTTTCGATTTGAAATATCCCAAGAGTGCGCGTTGATTTAATTAAATCAAAGGTCGCCTTGTCATCTAGCGCAATAGCATCGATGTCGATTGATCGACCCTCGATTCTTTCGATTTCGGTGAGCGCGTAAGAGATGGCTGACTGCATCCGCACACCAAGAACATCTAACTTTAATAATCCAATTGCCTCAACATCATCTTTATCAAATTGCAGCATTGGATATCCACTGGCGCTAATTTGTTGTGGCGCATAATTGCGTAACCCTGAGTCAGATAGGACGAT
>DFDL01000066.1 GCA_002367715.1 Actinobacteria bacterium UBA3028 | reverse complement strand
TTTGAAAGTGAGAAGCAATGAGCTCTGCTGCAAATAACATTTGGCCAAGTTGGCTGCCTATTCGCGCAGATATCGCCGACCTCTCGCCATATGGTGCCCCACAAATTTCAGATTTAGTAGCTCTAAATACCAATGAGAATCCATTTGAATTACCAGAAGTTGTTATTTCACAGATGCTTCAAGATTTACCAGACGTACTTGCAAATTTAAATCGCTATCCTGATCGAGATGCACAGGCGCTTCGCGGCGCACTTGTGGCCTATATAAATGATCAATCTAATTTGAAACTAGATCTGAACAATATCTGGGCTGCTAATGGCAGCAATGAAATACTGCAGACAATAATGCTTGCATGTGGCAGCGTTGGGGCACTCGGCTTTGTACCGTCATATTCGGTGCACCCATTGATTGCGAAGACCACAGGAACAAATTGGAGATCAGCGGCGCGAAATTCAGATTTTGGGTTAGGCGTTGATGGTGCGATAGCAGAGATCACAGAGACAAAGCCTGGGCTAACTTTTATTACCACCCCTAACAATCCAACAGGGACTGCTACACCGCTTGCTGATTTGGCGAAACTTGCTGCCGCTGCGCTCGAAGTAAATGGAATTCTGATAGTTGATGAGGCATATCAAGAATTCTCTGACGAGCTTTCAGCAGTTACGCTTCTCAAGGAATTTCCAAATATTGTTGTTGTCCGGACTATGAGCAAGGCATTTGCTCTGGCTGGTGCCCGAATTGGGTATTGCCTTGCAGATCCAATGGTGATTTCGGCGTTGAAAATTACGCGACTTCCTTATCACCTAAGTTCGACAACTCAAGCGTTAGGACTCATTGCACTAGCTAATTCAGATTTACTGCTCGCTGAAGTAGGTGCGCTAATCACCGAACGCAAGCGAGTGGCTGGCGAACTTGCGAAATTGGGATTTGCAGTAATTCCAAGTAGCGCTAACTTCCTGCTTTTCAGTGGATTTTCTGGTGCGTCTGCAGAGGCATGGAATGATTTCATTAAACGTGGAATATTGATTAGGGATGTTGGGCTCTTAGGCTATTTACGAGTTACCATTGGAAAAGTTGGCGAGAACAATCAATTTTTGGCGGCGGCAGCCGAACTTAGGCAATAATTAGCGAAAGTCGCAGCCCTAGATGTATCAATGGCTTTAAGTTAAGCCCCTTAAGAAGAGGAGAGAGATGAGAACAGCACATGTTGCTCGTGCTACCAAAGAATCTAGCGTTGATGTGAAGATCAATCTAGATGGATCTGGGTTAATTGAAATAGATACCGGAGTTCCCTTCTTCGATCATATGCTCTCTCAACTTGGCAAGCATTCTGGTTTTGATTTAACCGTAAAGACTGTTGGGGATGTAGATGTTGATTCACATCACACTGTGGAAGACACTTCGCTTGCCTTTGGCCAAGCTCTTCGCGAAGCACTCGGAGATAAATCCGGAATTCGCCGTTTTGGTGATGCCATGGTTCCGTTAGATGAAGTGCTGGTACAAGCTGCAGTAGATCTCTCTGGACGTCCATACTTAGTACACAGACAACCTGAAATCGTTGAACTAATCGGAACCTTTGACACAACTCTCGGGCGACATATTTGGGAGTCAATTGTGGCTGAGGCAAGAATTGCATTGCATGTTCGCGTGCTTGAAGGGCGTAACGCCCACCATGTTTTTGAAGCGCAGTTCAAGGCAGTTGCTCGCGCCCTGCGCGATGCCTGTGCAATCGATAATCAAATTACTGGAATTCCATCAACTAAGGGCGTTCTTTGATCGCAATTCTCGATTACGGTTCGGGTAATTTGCGCTCGGCAGAGCGGGCCTTTGCGTTAGCTGATTCGAGGATAGTTGTAACCAATGACCCCAAGCTCTGTCTTGAGGCAGATGGTTTAGTCGTACCTGGTGTCGGCGCTTTTGCGGCATGTATGAGCCAGCTAATTAGCGTGGGTGGCGATGAAATTATTAGAGAGCGCGTAGAAAATTCAAAACCAATCTTCGGTATCTGCGTTGGAATGCAGATCCTCTTTGATTCGAGCTCTGAGAAAACTCAGACCTCGGGTCTTGGTATTTTTTCCGGAGAAGTAACGCAGATAAAATCCCAAATTTTGCCGCATATGGGTTGGAACACAGTTAAAGCTGCAGAAAATTCGCAACTTTTCGATGGTATCGAATCTGAGACATTCTATTTTGTTCATTCTTATGCCGCTAAAAAACCCATTCCTGGGGCGCTAAATTCGCTCACAAATTATGGTGAGGATTTCATAGCTTCGGTAGAGCGAGATTTTATAGTCGCAACGCAATTTCACCCAGAGAAGAGCGGGTCAGCAGGAGCTACATTAATCAAAAACTGGGTCGCTGCGCTATGAACCTTTCTAAATTAGAAATTCTGCCTGCTATTGATGTGAAAGATGGCCGAGCTGTCAGATTGACTCAGGGTGAATTGTCCAGAGAGAGCAATTATGGGTCGCCGCTAGATGCTGCAAGAGATTTTGTTGCACAGGGCGCTAGCTGGATTCACTTAGTAGATCTTGATGCCGCTTTTGGTATTGGAAGTAACTTTGAATTAATCCAAGAGTTAATAGCTTCTGTAGATATCCAGGTTGAACTCTCTGGTGGAATTAGAGATCAAGAGACACTAGATCGCGCTCTTTCGACTGGTTGTAGGCGAGTAAATCTCGGGACAGCAGCTATCGAAAATCCAGATTGGAGCGCGAAAGTTATATCTCAGCATGGTGATCGAATTGCAGTTGGGTTAGATGTCCGTGGTCATACCTTGGCAACAAGGGGCTGGACCAAAGAGGGTGGTGATCTCTTTGAGGTGATTACAAAATTAGATAGTGCTGGATGTACTAGATACATAGTTACTGATGTAACGAAAGATGGAACATTGACTGGACCAAATATTGAATTGTTACGCGAAGTTTGTGCGGCATCAAAAGCACATGTCGTAGCAAGTGGTGGAATTTCTGTTCTACAAGATTTAATCCAGCTAAGAGAGTTGACGGCAATTGGCGTAGAAGGCGCTATCGTCGGAAAGGCGCTCTATTCAGGTGCCTTTACTCTTGAAGCTGCGCTCAAGGTTGCAGGCTAATGACACTTGTTAAACGAATAATTCCCTGCCTAGATGTTGCAGGTGGTCGGGTTGTTAAGGGCGTTAATTTCACAGATTTAATCGATGCTGGTGATCCGGTAGAGCTGGCAAGAAAATATGATCAGGCGGGCGCCGATGAGTTAACTTTTCTCGATATCTCAGCAAGCGTTGAAGATCGAGCTACAACACTTGAAGTTGTAAGCAGAACCGCGGAGGAGGTCTTTATTCCTCTAACTGTGGGTGGCGGCATAAGAAGTGTTGAAGATGTTAATGAATTATTGCGCGCTGGCGCCGATAAAATATCGGTAAACACTGCGGCGCTCATACGACCTCAGTTGATAAATGAAATTTCAGAGCGATTCGGCAATCAAGTTCTAGTTCTATCCGTAGATGCGCGCAGAGCAGATACCGAATCTGGATTTGAAGTTACGACCCACGGGGGCCGGGAGAGCGCAGGGGTAGATGCACTCTCATGGATCACAGATGCGGTCACCAGGGGAGTCGGAGAGATTTTGTTGAATTCGATGGATGCCGATGGAACTAGAAGCGGATTTGACCTCGAGATGCTTAGAAAGGTCCGAGAGATTTGCGATGTACCGATTATCGCAAGCGGAGGGGCGGGCAAAATTAGTGATTTTTCAGATGCGCTAAAGGCAGGTGCCGATGCGCTACTTGCAGCGAGCGTATTTCACTTCGGAGAATTTTCGGTAGCGGATGTAAAAGAAGATCTGCGCAGCGCCGGCTTCCCAATTCGCACTTTAAATTAAATAGGGGACAATACTCAGATGCTAATAATTCCGACGCAAATCGCGGAGCGCCTTGCCACTGGCGAGCTGATTGCTGCAATCGCCCAGGAGCTAGAAAGTAATGAGGTTCTCATGTTGGCGTGGATGAATAAGCAAGCGCTTTTGAATACTATCGAAACTAGACGGGCTACATATTGGAGCCGAAGCAGAAATTCGCTCTGGATAAAGGGTGAGAGTTCAGGCAACTTCCAAGAAGTTTCTGAGATTTCATATGATTGTGATGGCGATGCAATTTTATTGAAGGTTAAACAGAGTGGCTCGGCATGTCACACGGGTGAGAAAAGTTGTTTTCATAACGAAGTAGCGCTGTCATGAAAGAGATTGTTTTCTTATTATTCGCGATGTTCTCAGGTGGATATTTAATATACAAATTGGCCCGGAGAGGAATCTCCAAGAAGTATGAGCGCAAGGTTCAGAGCCCCTGGAGCGCTCTAAATGATGGAGTTGATCCCACGCTATGAAGGCAGCTGTTAAATATCAACCATGGATAACTCTTCTATTTAGATTAATTCTTGGCGGAGTTCTCTTGGTCGCAGGAGCGCTAAAAGTTAGTGACCCTTATAGCTCGGCGACATCGGTTCGGGCCTATCAAATTCTTCCGATAGACCTTGCTAACTTATTAGGTTTCACTCTGCCATTTATTGAAATTGCAATCGGAATCTTCCTAGTTGCAGGAGTTTGGGTTCGCGCGATGGCAGCTGCTGGGGCGATCTTGATGCTGGCCTTCATTATTGCAATAGGGCAGGCCTGGGCTCGTGGAATCTCCCTCGACTGTGGTTGCTTTGGGAAGGGCGGGCTTTTAGATACCGAGGAGCTGCCGACCCTGAGCTACACCTTAGAAATTCTTCGAGATATCGCCTTAGCTGCGATTGGAATTTATCTTTATCGCTTCCCTCGAGGTAAATTAGGGCTAGATAAATAACTTAGAAAGTAGGAGATCGAATGGCAAGCAACAGTTCAGGTGACAAAGGGCTACGCGCAATCGTTATTGGAATGATTGTTTTTGTAATTGGAGTTACAGCAGTCTTCGTCTATTTCGATAAGAAGCCAGTAGAAAATGCTCTGATGCCAGCATCGATCTCTGAAGCAGATGGTTCAGGATTAGTCTTCAATCCCGAGGTAACAAATCAGATTGATATTTGGGAAGATTTCCAGTGCCCAGCTTGTCGTGATTTTGAAGCAATCAACAATGATTACATCAAGCAGATCATTGCTGATAAGAAAGCAAAAGTTGTCTACCACCCGCTCACCTTTATCGGCGAGCGATCAACCTTAGGTTTCAACGAATCAATTATTGCGGCCAATGCTGCGGCATGCGCAATGGATCAGAATAAGTTCCTTGAGATGCATGAAATTCTTTATCAGAATCTTGGCGCTGAGAATTCTGGAAAGTGGACAGCAGAATTTATGATGGCGCTAGGAAATCAGATCGGAATTGGCTCCATGAAGTTCCAGAGTTGTGTAACTGATGGTAATTATGCGCTCTGGACAGAATCTTCCTCATCCTACGCGGCCGTTAAGAATGTAAATTCAACGCCGACGGTATTCGTAAATGGTAAAGAGCTAAGCCGTGAAGGCGGTGAATATAGCGATCCTGCTAAATTCCAAGCCGCTCTTGCCGCAGGAGGAATTAAGTAGAACGCAGGGCGGAAGTTAAATGAATAAATTCATCCCAACTCCAAGCCGTTCGGTTCTGGAGTTGGGTTTTTTTACAGTCCATTTCTATGCGCTCTGTATTCTTCTAGGGATCGCAGCTGCAATCTGGCTAACACAGAGGCGATATGCGCACCTAGGTGGGCAGAAGGATGAGATTGGTGATTTTGCAATAGTTGTTGTTCCGATGGGCATTATTGGTGGCCGGATGTATCACGTGATCTCATCACCAGGTGAATACTTCGGAGCTGGTGGCTCACCTCTCGATGCATTAAAAATTTGGGAGGGTGGCCTTGGAATTTGGGGTGCAATATTAATTGGCGCACTTGCCGGCTTCGTCTTCTTCCGCGTTAAGAAGCGAAGCCTCTCATTCTCCTTTTTAGCCGATGCAATTGCTCCCGCGCTAGCAATCGCACAAGGAATAGGGAGATTTGGCAATTGGTTTAATGGTGAGTTATTTGGTCGACCTACAACACTTCCTTGGGCTCTTGAAATTCCGGCAGCTAAGCGAGGTTCTGGGTTTAGCGAGTTTGCAACTTTCCATCCCACTTTTCTTTATGAAGCTATCTGGTGTTTTGCAATCGCCACGCTAATGATCTACCTGCCTTATTTTAAGCGGGTAGCCGGCAGCGGAAGTGTATTTTTATTCTATGTGGCCAGTTACTGCCTGGGTCGGCTTGCAATCGAAATTATAAGAATTGATGAGGCCAACCAGTTCTTAGGGCAGCGCATAAATGTCTGGGTGGCAGGGTCAATATTCATAATAAGCTCTACCTCACTGATTATGCGTAGGCGAGCTAACAGGAAGCTGCTCTAAATCCGAGAATATATTGGTGGTCGAGATAGGCTCCTCCCATGGCCTTAGAAGATGTTTATCGCAGAAATGCGCACCACAGAGTTCATAGAGCAGGATGGTTGCGCGCAGCTGTACTTGGTGCAAATGACGGCTTGGTCTCTACTGCAAGTTTGATGATTGGCGTATCAGCTGCGCAAGCTGAAGATTTTTTGATTACGGCTGGCGCCGCCGGTATCGCAGCCGGTGCGATGTCAATGGCAGTTGGTGAATACATTTCGGTGCGCTCTCAAAATGATATTGAGGACTCTGATCGACAACTTGAAATTGAGCATCTTGCGATTGATCCTGATGGAGAGCTAGAAGAGTTAACAGTGATTTATATGGAGCGCGGATTAGATCGGGAGCTTGCACATAAAGTCGCAGTAAAGATGACAGAGCGAGATGCGCTAGAAGCACATTTGCGAGATGAGCTTGGTCAATTTGAACACACCAGGGCGCGCCCGATTCAAGCAGCAATCGCCTCAGCAGTTAGCTTCACATTGGGTGGCTTCATTCCATTTCTTGGCGCTCTAGCTCCAACTTTGGGAACAAAGGTTATGAGCATTATTGGCTTCACGCTGATTGGGTTACTCGCAACCGGGGTACTTAGCGCAAGAACGGCCGGATCTTCCTATCGTCGCACCACGCTTCGAATTCTCGTTGGTGGCTCACTCGGTATGGCGATTACCGCTGGAATTGGCTCTTTAGTTCATATTTCGGGTATATAAAAGCGCTCTAACTTGCTATTCTTTCGCACTTAAGAAATTCGTTGGGCCACTGTCGTCCCGATGCACCTAATTATCAAAATCAGGAGCGCTCGTGACTTTGTTTTCGACAGTGCCATCCGCACAGGGTTTATATGACCCCACCCAAGAACGTGATTCTTGTGGCGTTGCTATGGTCGCAACCTTGCGAAGAGAAGCAACTCACGAGATAGTTTCACAAGGGCTAAGAGCTCTTCGCAATATGGAACATCGCGGTGCTACTGGCGCCGAACCAGATAGTGGAGATGGCGCCGGAATTCTTATCTGCATCCCTGATGCTTTTTACCGCGAGGTAGTTGATTTCAAACTTCCTGAAAATGGCAGATATGCAACCGGAATATTCTTTGTAGATAAATCATTCGATGATCGTACTGCAATTGAAAAGATTGCAGATGAAGAAGGTCTAAATATTCTGGGGTGGCGATCACTTCCTATCGATGCCAAATCAATCGGGAATACCGCCCTTTCAGTAATGCCAAAATTCGAACAGATTTTCATTTCAGGTAAAGCAGGTGAATTCGATTTGGATCTAGAGCGCAGAGCTTTCTGTTTTAGAAAGCGCGTCGAGCATAAATTTCCAATCTATATCCCATCACTCTCAGCTAGAACTATTGTCTATAAAGGAATGCTTACTACTGAACAACTCGAAGAGTTCTTTCCAGATTTATCTGATCCACGTGTAACTTCAACTCTTGCTCTCGTACACTCAAGATTCTCTACAAACACCTTCCCTTCTTGGCCACTTGCTCATCCTTATCGCTATATCGCACATAACGGTGAGATAAATACGGTACGAGGAAATCGCAACTGGATGCGGGCCCGGGAATCTCTTCTCGATTCTAAAATCATTCCAGGTGATTTAAAACGGCTATTTCCGATCATCGATACTTCCAGCAGTGATTCTGGATCTTTTGACGAAGTTTTAGAGCTTCTATATTTGGGCGGCCGCTCACTTCCACATTCAGTTCTTATGATGATTCCAGAAGCTTGGGAGAATCATGCGACCATGTCGAAGGAGCGTAGAGATTTTTATGCATTTCATTCAACAATCATGGAGCCATGGGATGGTCCAGCCTGCATAACTTTCACTGATGGCCGGCAGATTGGTGCGGTATTAGATCGAAATGGACTTCGACCATCTCGTTATTGGATAACCAAATCAGGGCTTGTCGTATTAGCTAGCGAGTTCGGCGTTTTGGACTTTAAGCCAGAAGAAGTTGAGGCGAAGGGAAGACTTCAACCCGGACGTATGTTCCTAGTTGATATCGAATCTGGAAAGATCATAGAAGATGATGTAATTAAGGATTCTCTGGCCAAAGCCGCGCCATATGGCCAATGGTTGGAGTCAGGTTTAGTTCGGCTAGAGGATCTTCCCTCACGCGAGCATATTGTCTATCCGCATTCATCTGTTGTCCGTAGACAGAAAGCATTTGGCTACACCGAGGAAGAACTTCGAATAATTCTGACCCCAATGGCTAAATCTGGTGGCGAAGCGCTGGGTTCTATGGGAACAGATTCTCCCATTGCAGCGCTATCAGCAAAGCCAAGGTTGCTCTATGACTATTTCTCGCAGCTCTTTGCTCAGGTAACAAATCCACCCTTGGATGCAATTCGCGAGGAGCTTGTCACAAGTCTGTCAGGTTCGGTCGGTCCAGAATTTAATTTATTGGATCCAGGTCCAGAGTCATGCCGACAGATCGCTCTAGATTTCCCGGTTATCGACAATGATGAACTCGCTAAATTGATCCACGTAAATGAAGATGGGGATCGACCAGGTTTTGCAGCACATGTAGTGCGTGGTCTATTTCCAGTAATGGGCGGCGGTCAGGCTCTTGCCAATCGCATTACTGAAATTCGCCTAGAAGTTTCAAAGGCAATTGCAGAAGGTGCGCACCTAATTGTCTTATCTGATCGCGACGGCGATGCTGAGTATGCACCAATTCCATCCTTGTTACTGACCGCAGCAGTTCACCATCATCTAATTCGCGAGAAGACTCGCACTAAGGTGGGCTTAATTGTTGAGTCCGGAGAAGTAAGAGAAGTTCACCATGTAGCGCTCCTTGTTGGTTTTGGCGCCGCGGCAATTAATCCTTACCTAGCGATGGAATCTGCTGAAGACTTAGTACGGCAGGGCGTAATCACAGGTATAACACCAGAAAAAGCAGTTGCAAATCTAATTAAGTCACTCGGTAAAGGTGTTTTGAAAGTAATGTCGAAGATGGGAATCTCAACAATCGCTTCCTATACCGGAGCCCAAGTATTTGAAGCAATTGGGCTATCGCGCGAGGTGGTAGATGAATACTTTGTTGGTGTAACTTCAAAGCTTGGTGGCGTATCAATTGACATGATTGCTAACGAGACAATTATGCGCCATCACATTGCATATCCACCAGGTGGTGAAATTCCAGGGTCCAAGCGCCTCCCAATTGGTGGCGAGTACCAATGGCGCCGCGATGGCGAGCCTCATCTATTTGATCCAGAGACCGTCTTTGCTCTTCAGCATGCAACAAGAAATAAGCGTTATGACATCTTCAAGCGGTACACCAATCGAGTTGATGATCAGTCAAAGCGATTGATGACTTTGCGCGGACTCTTCGAGTTTAAAACTGGAATCAGGCCTGCAATTTCGATTAATGAGGTTGAAAGTCGCTCTGAAATAATTAAGCGCTTCTCAACAGGGGCAATGTCTTATGGTTCTATTTCTGCAGAAGCTCACGAAACCCTTGCAATTGCAATGAACCGCTTGGGTGGCAAATCAAATACGGGTGAGGGCGGCGAAGATCCAGCTCGCTATATTCCGGATCTAAATGGCGATTCTCGTCGATCTGCTATTAAGCAAGTAGCTTCTGGCCGTTTCGGTGTAACAAGTGAGTTCTTAGTAAATGCAGATGATATTCAAATCAAGATGGCGCAAGGAGCAAAGCCCGGAGAAGGTGGCCAACTCCCTGGGGGCAAGGTCTATCCGTGGATTGCAAAGGTTAGATATTCGACTCCAGGTGTTGGTCTAATTTCACCTCCGCCACACCATGATATTTATTCAATTGAAGATCTTGCACAGTTAATTCACGACTTAAAGAATGCGAACAATAGAGCTCGGGTTCATGTGAAATTAGTGGCTGAAGTTGGAGTCGGAACTGTTGCAGCCGGTGTCAGCAAGGCTCATGCCGATGTAGTACTTATCTCTGGCCATGATGGTGGAACCGGTGCATCTCCACTAACTTCGTTAAAGCATGCGGGAGCGCCGTGGGAGCTTGGGCTAGCTGAGACTCAGCAAACTCTTATGCTAAATGGATTGCGTGATCGAATAGTTGTTCAAGTAGATGGGCAGATGAAGACCGGCCGAGACGTAGTTATAGCTGCGCTACTTGGTGGAGAGGAGTTTGGCTTTGCTACGGCGCCATTGGTTGTTTCTGGTTGCATAATGATGAGAGTCTGCCACCTAGATACGTGCCCAGTCGGCGTTGCAACTCAAAATCCAGAGCTACGCAAGCGTTTCAATGGAAAGCCAGAGTTTGTTGAAACTTTCTTTGAATACATTGCGGATGAAGTTCGCGAAAACCTAGCTGCACTCGGTTTTAGGACCTTACAAGAGGCAATCGGTCAAGTGGAATTTCTTGACACCAAGAAGGCCATTTCACACTGGAAGGCAAGTGGCTTAGACCTAGCACCACTCTTGGCTGCGCCAGTTTTCGATACCGATGCGCCAAGGCGAAATACGACAACGCAGGAGCATGGTCTTGAGAACGCTCTGGACAATAAACTCATCGCCCTTGCCGCCCCTGCGCTAGATAAAGGGGAGAGCGTCTCTATAGATGTAGATGTTCGCAATGTTAATCGAACTGTGGGAACAATGCTTGGCTCTGAGATAACGCGCAAATTTGGCGGTGTGGGATTGCCAGAAAATACCGTCGACGTCAAGTTGCACGGAACCGCAGGAAATTCATTTGGTGCTTTTATTCCAAGTGGTTTGACCCTACGACTCTTTGGCGACGCTAATGATTATGTCGGCAAGGGCCTCTCAGGAGGGCGCATAATTGTTCGCCCAGATGAGAAGGCTAGCTTTGCATCAGAAGAGAATGTGATTGCAGGAAATGTAATTGGATATGGCGCAACTTCCGGCGAGATATTCATCCGTGGAAAAGTTGGAGAACGATTCTGTGTTCGAAATTCTGGGGCCATTGCAATCGCAGAAGGCATAGGCGATCACGGTTGCGAATATATGACTGGAGGAACCGCGCTGATTTTAGGCAAGACTGGACGCAACTTTGCAGCCGGTATGTCTGGCGGCAGGGCTTTCGTACTTGATCTAGATGAGGCTCTAGTAAATACTGAAATGGTAGATGTCCTTTCTCTGCCAGTCGATCAGGAGGGCAAGGTTAAAGATTTGGTTGAAAGATTTGCTTTGGAGAGTGGATCTGTTATTGCCTCTAAATTGTTATCTGACTGGGAGAATTCAAAGCGTAGAATCTCACTTGTAATGCCGAGAGATTATGCGCGGGTTCTAATTGCAATTGAACGCGCAGAGCGTGAAGGTCTGCCAGTTGATGAGGTAGTTATGGAGGCAATCAATGGCTGATCCAAAGGGATTCTTAACTACGCCTCGTGTTACTCCAAAACGCCGCCCCATAGATGTACGTATCCTGGACTGGAAGGAAGTTTATGAGCCGCAGGATATGTCTGAACTCAAAAAACAAGCCGGACGCTGTATGGATTGCGGCATTCCGTTCTGTCATCAGGGCTGTCCGCTCGGAAACTTAATTCCAGAATGGAATGATCTAATTTGGCGCGGTGAAACCCAAGAAGCGATTGACCGACTTCACGCAACTAATAATTTTCCAGAATTTACTGGGCGGCTATGTCCAGCACCGTGTGAGACTGCATGTGTAATTGGCATCAATGCTGATGCGGTTACGATTAAACAAGTTGAACTACGTACGATTGAAGAGGCATTCTCAAATGGCACCGTAGTACCTCTGCCACCAGATAGATTAACTGGTAAGACGATTGCAGTCATTGGCTCGGGGCCAGCAGGTTTAGCTGTAGCTCAGCAGCTAACTAGAGCTGGGCACACCGTTGCAGTATATGAACGCGGTGAAAAGCCAGGCGGCCTACTTCGTTACGGAATTCCTGAATTTAAAATGGAGAAGTCAATTTTAGATCGCAGAATTTTGCAGATGGAGGCCGAGGGCACCCGATTTAGAAGTGGCGTAGATGTCGGAGTAGAAATAACTGGTACACAACTTCGAAGCAAGTACAACGCTGTTGTCTTAGCTGTAGGCGCTACTAATTGGCGAGATATTCAAGTTCCGGGTCGTGAACTACAAGGCGTCTACCAGGCTATGGAGTACTTGCCTTGGGGAAATAAGCAAGGTCTAAACGAATTAAAAGAGGCGCCTCCAATCGATGCTAAAGGTAAGCATGTAATTATTCTGGGCGGCGGGGATACCGGCGCTGACTGTCTGGGCACTGCAATCCGTCAAGGAGCAGCGAGTGTTACGCAATTAGAAATTATGCCAAGGCCAGGGGATGAACGCACTAGCGGGCAGCCTTGGCCAACATATCCAATGATCTATCGAGTAAGTAGCGCACATGAAGAAGCTGGCGAGCGAATGTTTGCGGTCTCTACCGAAGAATTTCTTGGCGATGGCAATGGAAAATTGCGTGCTATCAAATTGGTAGAGACGCAATTTAAGGATGGAAAATTTGAGAAAGTTCCTGGTTCAGAGCAAGAACTAAAGGCAGATCTAGTCTTTCTAGCCATGGGCTTTGTCGGGCCAGAAAAGTCAGTCCTATTGCAACAACTTGGCGTAACTTTTGATGAACGCGGAAACATTATCCGAGATGATAAGTATGAGACGGCAGTCGAAGGTGTATATGTCGCGGGCGATGCTGGGCGCGGCCAATCTCTAATTGTTTGGGCAATTGCAGAAGGGCGAAGTGCCGCTGCGGCAGTTGACGAATCTCTAATGGGGCGCACTCAACTACCAGCACCGATTGAGCCAACTGCCAGGCCAATGATGGTTTAAGACTAGGTTCAACCAATAGATAGCTAATAGAATTACTTCCTGGTAAGGAAATTTCAGAGGAGAATGAGGCTTAAAGCGATCAACACTTAAGTTCTAATAATAGAGAAGGTTTAGTAGATGCGTAGAGCGAAGATAGTTTGCACCATGGGCCCGGCAGTTGAATCACCTGAGAAAGTTGATGCGTTAATTGCGGCGGGAATGAATATGGCGCGACTCAATCTTTCTCACGGGGGATATCCAGAGCATCAAGCTCGGCTAGATGCGGTTCGAAGCGCTGCAGCTAAGGCGGGCGTTGCAGTTGCGATACTTGTTGACTTGCAGGGACCAAAGATTCGGCTGGCTCGATTTGCTGATGGGCCGCATGACTTGGCACGTGGCGATATTTTCACAATTACTACAGATGAAGTAGCCGGAAGCAAAGAGCGAGTCGGTACGACTTACAAAGGCCTGCCTGGTGATTGCAAGCCTGGAGATCGAATACTTATTGATGATGGGAAAGTTACTGTTGAGGTTCTAGACGTAAAAGGTAGCGATGTAATTACCAAATGCATCGAGCCAGGGGCCGTAAGCAATAACAAGGGCATAAACCTTCCAGGTGTAGCAGTCTCGGTGCCAGCACTCTCAGAGAAGGATAAGGAAGATCTGCGTTGGGGCCTTCGCGCCGGAGCAGATTTCATCGCTTTATCATTTGTTCGTAGCGCCTCAGATATTGTGGATGTACATCGCATCATGGATGAAGAGGGAATCCGTAGACCAGTTATAGCTAAAATTGAAAAGCCACAGGCAGTCAAGAATCTAGTTGAAATCGTTGCAGCATTTGATGGAATTATGGTTGCTCGCGGCGATTTAGGTGTTGAGATGCCAATCGAGGAAGTTCCACTAGTGCAGAAGCAGTGCGTAATGCTGGCACGTGAAGCGGCCAAACCGGTAATTGTTGCAACTCAGATGCTTGACTCAATGATTACTAATTCGCGACCTACTCGCGCTGAGGCTACTGACTGTGCAAATGCTGTTCTAGATGGCGCAGACGCGCTCATGCTCTCAGGTGAGACAAGTATTGGAGAATTTGCAATTGAAGCGGTAACTACCATGGCGCGGATAATTGAGCGGACTGAAGAGGCAATGCTAGATCGAATTCCAGCGCTTCGACATGAGCCCAAGACAAAAGGTGGCGCCATAACAAAGGCAGCTACTGAAGTCGGAGCTATTGTTGATGCAAAATACCTAATTGCATTTACCCAGAGTGGCGATTCAGCAAGGCGGATGTCTAGATTGCGATCACCAATCAAAATTATGGCACTTACTCCGGAATTAGCGGTCTTTAATCAGCTTGCTCTGTCTTGGGGTATTGAATCAATGATCACGCCGATGGTTTCGCATACCGATGAGATGGTTGTTCAAGTCGACCGCATCCTTACAGATTCTGGCGCGGTTAAAAAAGGTGAGAATGTCATTATCGTAGCGGGCTCGCCCCCAGGTATACCTGGCTCTACAAATGCGATGCGAGTTCACCGAGTTGGCGACGCCGTCGAAGGAATTGCCCCGGCATATCGGAAGTAGATAAAGTAAACCCGTTGTAATTGCCTCGGTACTCCAACGGTAGAGAGGGCGGACTCAAAATCCGCACAGTGTCGGTTCAAATCCGACTCGAGGCACATGAGTGATATACCAGGCAGCGTCAAAGTCGAGAAGAGCGCGCCACGAATTTTAGTTGCCGAAGATGAAGCGCTGATTCGCCTTGATTTAGTCGAGATGCTTACCGAAGCTGGTTATACCGTTGTCGCGCAGGCCACCAATGGATTAGAAGCAATTGCCCTAGCCAGAGAATTCAAACCAGATCTTGCAATCCTTGATGTAAAAATGCCAGAGCTAGATGGGATTTCAGCGGCGCAGGAAATTATCGAGATCGCTCCAGTTCTAATGCTTACAGCCTTTAGCCAGAGAGAGCTGGTAGAGCGAGCCAGGGATGCCGGCGTAATGGCTTATGTTGTAAAACCATTTGGTATCAGCGACCTAATCCCTGCGATTGAGATTGCGATGAGTCGACACCTTCAAATGCGCGCGCTCAAGTCGGAGGTCTCAGATCTGTATGAACGGCTTGAAACGCGAAAGATTATAGATAAAGCAAAAGGTATTTTGATGGCCGCCATGGCGCTGAGCGAACCCGAGGCATTTAGTTGGATTCAACGTGCGGCTATGGATCGGAGACTTACGATGAAAGAAGTGGCTCTTGCCATCACCGACCCCAGCAAGGCTGAGCAGCTCGAATTCTGAAGAAGAACCTGATTTTAGCCCTATTTTCTCATGCCAGCCTGTTTACCCAAAATAGATATCAAGTTATGATTCCCTCATCCTTCTTGGGCTGTAGCAGTACAGGTTCAAGCGGGCAATTACTGAAAGGGATAAAATGCAGAGATTCAATAAAGCGACCATGGTCGTTGTTGCAGCTGTTGCCAGCTTAGTTCTAGTTAGCTGCGGCGGCGGAAACAATGCTTCTGGTCCATTAAAAATAGGTTCACTACTTCCTGAGACAGGAAGTCTTGCATTCCTAGGACCCCCAGAGTTTGCTGGCGTTGATCTAGCAGTTGAAGAGATCAATGCGGCTGGTGGCGTACTAGGCGAAAATATCGAACACATTCGTGGCGATTCAGGAGATACAAGCTCTGATATTGCACAACAGACAACTGATTCACATATCTCAGCTGGCGTTAGTGCAATTGTTGGCGCAGCCTCATCAGGTGTTTCTTTCACAGTAATCGACAAGATTGCTAGTGCTGAGATTGTTCACTTCTCACCAGCGAACACTTCACCAGACTTCACAAATTATGAAGATGATGGCTACTACTTCCGTACTGCACCATCAGATACATTCCAAGGAGCAGTTCTTGGTCAACTAATGGCAAAGGAAGGCGCGAAAAACGCTGTATTCCTAAACCTTGATGATGCTTACGGTAACGGCTTAGCTAAGTATGCATCTGCCGCATTTACTGGTACCTCAACAAATATCGTCTACAACCCACAAGCTGCTGAGTTCTCAGCAGATGTTGCAAAGGCTAAGGCTGCAAACCCAGATGCAATTGCACTCATCGGCTTTGATGAGACTGCGAAGATCTTCACAGAGCTAATCAAGCAGGGAATTGGCCCAGATAAGGTCAAGACCTATCTTGTTGACGGAAACCTTTCAAGCAATGCTTACAAGGATCTACCTGCAGGAATCATGACGGGCGTAAAAGCTACCCTTCCTGGTGTATTTGCAGATGGCACCTTACAGAAGCGTCTTCTCGGAGTGGATCCAGCACTTACAGACTTCTCATATGCTCCGGAGTCTTATGATGCAATAATTCTGATTGCACTTGCAGCAGAGCAGGGCGGTTCAACGGATGGTAAGACAATCCGTGACAACCTAGTATCTGTTTCAAAGGGTGGCACAAAGTGCACAACCTTTGCTGATTGCAAGGCGTTAATCGCTGATGGCGAAGATATCGACTACGACGGTGTTTCTGGTCCAGTCGAGTTCGGCAACAATGGAGATCCGTCATACGCAACTATGGGTATCTACCAATA
>DFDL01000032.1:791-2989 GCA_002367715.1 Actinobacteria bacterium UBA3028 | reverse complement strand
GCAGAACGAAGTGGTGCACTTTTTAAATATGATGGAGGCCGTGGCTGTTCTACAGTTGCTGAACGGACCTGACGATTGAAACGAGATTCACTTCTAGCAACCTCTGGAGCGGCTATAGCGCCCTCTTCATCATCCACTAAACCGAGGAAGTTTGCCGCTTTTCTAAATGCATTAGCCATGGGATAAGCCTAAGTTACGAGCTAGCGAACTCCGAGTATTTGGCTCCCAATTCGGATGTGTGTCGCACCCTGGCCGATAGCCTCCTCAAAGTCATTGCTCATCCCTGCAGATACTTTTGAAATATCTGGGTGTGCTCTTCTAATCTGATCTGCCAACTTCGCCAGCTTCTCAAAGGCTAGAACCGGTTGCCTTGCGAGTGGGGCCACCGCCATCAAACCGAGAATATTCAAGTTAGGCAGTTTTAGTACCTCCGAAATGAAGCCTGAAACCTGATCTATTTCGACACCTCCCCTGACCTCGCTATTTGTCATGCCATCTAAGGAGATTTGAATGAAAATCTCCTTCTCTAAACTCAAGGAGTCCAATTTTTTCGCATGTGAAAGATCATCAATCGAGTGAATAACCTGAGCCCAACTGGCAATCGACTTTAACTTATTGCTCTGAATCTGGCCTTGAAAATGCCAGATTGCATCGTTGGGTAGGGCCGGTGCCTTTATCGCGCCCTCTTGATCTCTATTCTCGCCAAAATTTCGTACCCCTAAGTCATAGAGAATCTTTACATCACTTACCGGATAAGTCTTTGTTACAACAATGAGGGTAATTTCTTCAGCTTTTCGACCGCATATCTCTGCCGCATTGGAAATACGCCGCGCAACAGCAGCTAAATTCGCGGCTATCTCAACCTCTCTGGCTGTGAAAGAGTTCATAGCGCTATCACTCCAGCGCCTCTGCCAGTTTTACCATCACGACGATATGAGAAATGGTTCTCACTCTCTGCGGTACAAATATCAATTATTGAAACCTTTACCCCTAATTCTTTGAGTTGCGCCAACGCTTCTGCTCTTAAATTTAGAGCGTGCCTGCTCCCCTCTGTTGCTAAATTCGGAAATCTATCGGTTAGCTCAAGGTACATCTGCATATCAACTTCATAACAATTTGCACAAATCGCGGGGCCAATTTGCGCCTCAAAATCGATTGCGCCGATAGCTCGCATTGCTTGGATGCAATTTGAAATTACCCCATTAATTAATCCTTCGCGACCAGCATGAATTGCTGCAACTGCGCCCTTAGCGCTAATTAATATTGGAAGACAGTCTGCGCTAAGTACAACTAGCGGCAACCCCACCTCGCTGGTGAATATCGCATCCGCTGTTATGGCTTTAGAGTTCGCTGAACTAACCTCAATCGCCAAATTTCCGTGAACTTGATTCATGTAAATCGGCTGCCTCTGGCTTAGCGCTGATGCCAGTAGGTCACGGTTTGTCATTACATGAGCGGCCAAATCGCCTACATGGAGCGCTAAATTAAATGAAGTGAATTCTCTAGAAGATACCCCACCAGACCGAGCAGTAAAAAGGGTCTGAGGCATATTAAGAAATTGAGCTAATCGCTTTTTACTTCATGAAATCGGGGATGTCTATGTCATCCTCGGTGACTAAATCTTCAAAGGTAATCCGCTTTCGACCTGGATTGCCTGAAGTAACCGAGAGGGCTGGTACATCTAAAGCAACTGCCAGCGGATCATTCGCGGCGATTGGATCGGCATTACCAGAAAGTGATGCTGCATCAATTATTGGTACAGATACTCGCTTAGGCAATCCGCCCTCAAAACCAGCAGCTATAACGGTTACACGAACCTCGTCGCCAAGTGCATCATCGATTACGGTTCCAAAGATGATATTTGCATCAGGATGAGCTGACTGTGCAACTAGCTCTGCCGCTTCGCTCAATTCAAATAGTCCGATATCTGAACCACCGGCGATCGAGAGAAGCACGCCATGCGCGCCATCAATTGAAGCTTCAAGGAGTGGACTAGACATTGCGAGTTCTGCTGCGCGAGATGCGCGAGCTTCGCCTCTGGCTGAGCCGATTCCCATTAACGCTGAACCAGCACCTGACATAACGCTCTTTACATCTGCAAAATCCAAGTTGATTAATCCAGGAGTAGTAATTAAATCTGTGATGCCTTGAACACCGGAAAGTAAAACTTGATCTGCGCTTCTAAATGCTTCTAGCTG
>DFDL01000032.1:0-487 GCA_002367715.1 Actinobacteria bacterium UBA3028 | reverse complement strand
GCACCAAGGTCTTTAGCAATTTTTGCAACTATTGGCGCGCCACCTGTTCCAGTGCCACCACCTTCACCGGCAGTTACAAAGACCATATCTGCACCGCGCAGCATCTCTTCAATCTCTTCAGTGTGATCTAGTGCAGCTTGCTTACCAATTTCAGGAGCGGCACCAGCACCAAGTCCACGAGTTAATTTTCTACCAATATCTAATTTCACATGCGCATCACTCATAATTAATTGTTGTGAATCGGTATTAATCGCAATAAACTCAACGCCTTTTAATCCGGCTTCAATCATTCGATTGATTGCATTAACACCGCCGCCACCAACTCCAACAACTTTGATGACTGCTAAATAATTCTGTGGTGTTGCCACAATCTGCCTCTTCCTAAACCCTAAATCTCTAGTTGAGATTTATGTAGCGCGCTACTACGTAGCAAAACTATGCGGGTTCACGCTTGCAATCAACGACCGACACGAATTAAAAAGTTGCT
>DFDL01000083.1 GCA_002367715.1 Actinobacteria bacterium UBA3028 | reverse complement strand
GTTCGCTTAGTTGAAGTCTCATTAGAGTACGGCGCGAAAGCTGCCTACCTAGTTGATTACGCCGCTGAGGTTAAAGATGAATGGTTTGCTGGCGTTGAGACAATTGGGGTATCGAGTGGGGCATCGGTTCCAGAAATTTTGGTACAGGATTTATTAAAAGATTTAGCAGTGCGCGGATTTGGAGATGTTGAAACAGTAACGGCGATGGAGGAGCATCTACTATTCGCAATTCCACCAGAGCTTCGTAAGGATTTAAAGGCAGCTGGAATCTAACGCTACTTTTTAGCGTATTTGCGCATGAAGGCAAAGTGCGCAGCCCAGGAGATTACTGCTCCTGAGATTAGCCATGGAGCCACTGAAGATAGAAGTGAAATTAAATCTAATCCGATCTTTGATGGCGAAAATCCAGTGCCACCAATTGTTCCCATAACAATAAGCGTCGAGAAGAGAAATGCAATCGGAGGATTTACCGCATTGGTAAATGAGGTTCCAGGGCGTCCAAGATATAGACCGCCAAGAAATGAGATCAATATTGCTATGCCAGTTAGTAGCCCTACTTTGGTGAAGGCATATTCAAATGCTTCAGCGCTAAGGATAAGTAAGAATTGAAGCAGGATAATTCCAGGGACCTTTAACCCAGGACCTTTAACCGCCTTTGATCTAACAGGATCCAATCTCTGACTCATCTCTCATCCTCATCTACTTCATCGACTTCCTCTACTTCAATAAAATCTTCTGGTGCATCTAAGGCTAATTTACTCTCAAGAATTCGCAAATTCTCTGATACCTCTGGAAGTGCTTTTAGTGGTTTTCCTGAGACATCTAACGCCTTCATTTTCTTAGCAGCGCTAAGGACTGTAGTTTCGGCGGTAGGAATCATCTCGTTATAAGCCTTAAGCGTGCTCTTCAACCGTTCACCAACGGTAACAATCTTCTCGTGTAGTGATGAGACATCGCGTAAGAATTTAACCGCAAGGCTCTGAATCTCTTCAGCATTTGCAGCAACTCGATTGCGACTAAATAGATAGCCCACGGTTCTAAGCAGCGCCATCATTGAGGTTGGGGTAGCGATTGTGACGCCTAAGCGGAATGAGGTTTCGAGGAAATCTGGGATCGCCTTTACTGCTTCAATAAAGATGGCATCGATTGGAGCATAGAGAATTACAAAATCTGGCGATGGACCGCGCTCAGCATAGTTTCGCTTTGATAGCGCCTGAATGTGAGCTAGCAAATCCTTTGAGTGCTCGACTAAGAGCTCTTTGCGAATTAGATCATCCTCAGTTTCGAATGCTTCATAGAAGCGTTGAAATGGGAATTTAGAGTCGATATAAATAACGCTGCCACCTGGCATATTTATTGTTACATCTGGAATTGCACCAGAGTCGCCAATCTTTGCAGAAGCTGACTGTCTAGTGAAGTGTTCATTCTCAATTAGACCAGCGCTCTCTAATAATTTTTCTAAGTGTGCTTCGCCAAATTTTCCGCGGGTCTGCGAACTTGCAAGGGCTCCGGCGATTGCGCGAGTCTGCTTAACTAGACTCTCATTATGAGCAGCCATCGATTTAACTTGTTCGGTAATCTCGGTCTCAGCCCGGACTCGACGTAGATCAGCCGACCCTGCTGCCTCAGTTAATTTTTCGACAGTCTTCTTCATTAGCGATAGCTCTTCGCCCATCTTGGTTGCCGCAGCGGTCGAACTCTTCTCGCGCTCTAACTGCTCTTTGAGATCCTTGATTAGCGGGTTATCCGATGAATCGCTATTTGGCCTGCTGCTTTTCACGAGAAATCCAATAGGGCCGCCAACTAGTAGTCCGATTATTACGCCTAAAATTACATCCATACCTGTATCGTGGCAGGAAGCAGTGACAAAGACCCGTAGGCTCTACTCCTTGTGAGCCTCTCTATTGGAATCGTCGGACTGCCAAATGTGGGCAAATCGACCCTTTTTAACGCTCTGACCAAGAACAACGTCTTAGCAGCGAACTATCCCTTCGCCACAATTGAACCCAATGTTGGGATGGTCGGCGTTCCAGACTCTCGCCTTGCCAAACTCTCCGAGATCTTCGCATCTGAAAAGGTTCTGCCGGCCGTCGTCTCCTTTGTAGATATCGCCGGAATTGTTAAAGGCGCATCTGAAGGTGCCGGGCTTGGAAATAAATTCCTAGCAAATATTCGTGAGACTGATGCAATCTGCCAAGTTATTCGAGTTTTCAATGATGAGAATGTCATGCGAGAAGGTGAGCGCGCAGCAGCATTTGTCGATCCAGCTTCAGATATTGAGGTAATCAATACCGAACTTGGTCTCGCAGATTTACAGACAATTGAGAAGGCACTTCCGCGACTTGAGAAAGAGTTGCGCATCAAGAAAGAAGTTGCACCAATTCTTGAGGCAGTTAAGGCAGCGCAAGAGATTTTAAATGCTGGAAAATTACTTTATGGTTCAAAGATAGATTTAACTCTAATTGCCGACCTACATCTAATGACAGCAAAACCATTCTTATATGTATTTAACGTCGATGCCGCTGAACTTTCAGATACCGAACTTCGCAATAAACTTTCAGCCCTTGTCGCGCCATCAGAGGCGATCTTCTTAGATGCAAAGACCGAAGCCGAACTTGCTGAACTCGAAGATAGCGATGCATTAGAGCTCTTGGCTGCAATTGGCCTTGAAGAGCCTGGCCTAGCTACTTTGGCGCGAGTTGGTTTTAACACTTTAGGTTTACAGACTTATTTAACTGCAGGTCCAAAAGAGACGCGTGCTTGGACTATTCATAAGGGAGATACTGCTCCAGTTGCAGCCGGTGTAATTCACACCGATTTCCAAAAAGGTTTCATTAAGGCCGAGATCGTTGCATTTAACGATTTAGTTGAGGCAGGTTCTATGGCAGATGCCAAGGCCCGCGGCAAGGTCCGAATGGAAGGCAAAGAATATGTAATGTCCGATGGCGATGTAGTGGAATTTAGGTTTAATAACTAATGACAAAAATAAGATACGAGAAGAGCCCATATATAACTGGCGAACTCAAGGCGCGCGATGAACTTCGAAATGTAGCGATCATTGCTCACGTTGACCATGGCAAGACCACTCTGGTCGATGCGATGTTGACGCAATCAGGTGCCTTCTCTGAACACCAGAAAGAGGGCGAGAACCGCGATCGTGTTATGGATTCGATGGATCTAGAACGCGAAAAGGGAATCACAATCCTTGCGAAGAACACTTCAATTCACCGTGGCAATCAGATTGTTAACATCATTGATACCCCTGGCCACGCCGACTTTGGCGGCGAGGTAGAGCGCGGATTAGAAATGGTAGATGGCGTTATCTTGCTAGTCGATGCATCAGAAGGTCCGCTACCTCAGACTCGCTTCGTACTCCGTAAAGCGTTAGAGAAGAATCTTCCAGTTATTCTGGTAATAAATAAAGTTGATCGCCCCGACTCTCGTATTCCAGAAGTTGTTGATGAGGCCTACGGTCTCTTTATGGATCTAGATGCAAACGATGATCAGATTGAATTTCCAGTTATTTATGCCTCAGCTAAAGCTGGCCGGGCATCAATGAATCGTCCAGAAAATGGCGTGATGCCTGACCGTGAAAACCTAGATGCGCTCTTTGAAGTTATTTTCAGTACGATTCCAGCACCGGTTTATCATGAAGGTGCACCACTTCAAGCACACGTTACAAACCTTGACTCATCTCCATACCTTGGTCGACTTGCTCTCTGTCGAATTCGCGAAGGCGTAATCAAAAAGGGCGAGAGCGTAATGTGGATGAAGACCGATGGAACTAGCGAGCGTGTAAAGATTTCAGAGCTGCTAATCACCGATGGACTAGAGCGCGTACCTGCGCTAGAAGCTGGCCCTGGGGATATCGTGGCAATTGCCGGAATCGAGACAATCACACTCGGTGAAACTCTTGCAGATCTAGAGAAACCACATGCACTTCCGCTAATTATTGTTGATGAGCCATCAATTTCGATGACGATTGGTATCAACACTTCACCTATCGGAGGGTTAGAAGGAAAACTTCTTACTGCGCGTCAGGTTAAAAATCGCCTAGATGCAGAGCTAATCGGTAACGTCTCACTGCGAGTTATTAATACCGAACGTCCTGATACCTGGGAGGTTCAAGGTCGCGGCGAGCTTCAACTTGCAGTACTAGTTGAAATGATGCGGCGTGAAGGCTTTGAGCTAACTGTCGGTAAGCCACAAGTAGTTTTGAAGACCGTTGATGGAAAGCTACAAGAACCGATGGAGCGCTTGAGTATTGATATTCCTGAAGATTATCTCGGTGTTGTTACCCAACTTATGGCCCTTCGTAAGGGACGCATGGAGCAGATGGTCAACCACGGCACTGGTTGGATCCGAATGGATTACAAGGTTCCATCTCGTGGACTTATCGGATTTCGTACCGAGTTCTTAACTGAGACTCGCGGTACCGGACTTCTACACCACGTCTTTGATGGTTATGAGAACTGGAACGGTGAGATTCGTACCCGCTTAAGTGGTTCACTTGTTGCAGATCGTCGTGGAACCGTCACCGCTTACGCGGTTGATGGTGTGCAAGAGCGTGGCGTTATCTTCCTTGAAGTTGGTACTGAAGTTTATGAAGGAATGATTGTGGGTGAGAATTCACGGACCGAAGATATGGATGTAAATATTGTTCGCGAGAAGAAGCTAACAAATATGCGTTCATCAGGCGCCGATGATGCCAACCGAATTATTCCTCCGAGATTACTTAACCTCGAGCAGGCCCTTGAGTTCTGTCGCGAAGATGAGTGTGTTGAGGTAACCCCAAAGCATGTTCGGGTTCGTAAGGTAATTCTCGATCAAAATGAGCGAGCACGTAATGTGGGTCGCGCCAAGAAGGTCAATCAAAACGCTGAATAGCTAGTTGCTTTACCGCTTTTGTCGCCGACCTTGGGTTAGATAGCCCTATGGCCGCCAAATCAAATGAGAGCACGAGTCGAATTGAGTTAATTCGCCCAACGCTATCGATTAAAGAATTTGCGCCAACCCCTGAGCAACAAGCAGTAATCGATTCAACATCACCACGTCTAATTGTCTACGGCGGCCCTGGCAGCGGAAAGAGCAGAACGCTTATCGAGAGCGTGGTCTCGCAGATCAAGGGCGGCTTAGACCCAGACTCTATTTTGGTTCTTACATATGGCCGAGAGCGCGCATCAGAGCTTCGCGATCAAATTGTTATCCAATCGGGTGCAAGTGCATTTGAGCCAGTAGTCCGAACTTTTCACTCGCTGGCATTTTCAATTATAAATACTCAAATAAATTCCGATGATCCAAAGTATGTCCTAATCTCTGGCGCCGAACAGGATTCATTTATCCGCGAACTTCTGGCAAATCCAGAACACTCACCGCAAGTCAATTGGCCAAAGGTTCTAGAGCCGGCACTTACAACTAGAGGTTTTGCCCGAGAGCTCCGAGATTTAATTCTGCGAGCAAGTGAGCGCAGCTTTACCTACAAGAAATTAATCGAGCGCGGCAAATTACTCAATGAACCCTGGTGGGAGCCAGCGGCAAAATTCTGGAAGATTTACGATGAAGTTCTAGCTATTCGCTATGGCTTTGTCTCTGGATCGGCAAAACGTATCGATTCAAGTTCAATAATCTCACAAGCAATATTTGATCTAACAAATAAGGGCTCGGTACGAAGTGCATTTCAAAATCGTTTCAAACTTCTAATTGTTGATGAATTTCAAGAGAGTGATAATTCACAGCGCGAGCTCCTAAATTTACTTGCTAGCGATCGAGCAATCTTATTTGCAGATCCACAATCTGCAGTTGGCCAATTTCGTGGCGCCGACCCTGAAGGCGTTAGAGCATTTGAATCAAGTAATGGATATTCCGCACTCTCCCTAACGCAGGCGCTTCGAACCCCCTTTGAGATAACAGATTTGAGCAATAAAATCTCCGCAAAATTTAGAAACCCGACAGCGCCACTTATTTCCAATGACACAGAGTCAGCAGAAAACACCACTTCTGAGATCGATGTTGCTAAGTTGGCAAGTCAATCTGATTGTGCCAATTACATTGCACATGCCTTTCGCAGGGCTCATCTTCGAGATGCAATTCCTTATTCGCAGATGGCGGTAATTCTCCGCTCTCCTGGGGCAGGCGTCTCTGCAATATCTAGAGCCTTTGCCTTAAACAATATTCCAATTCAAATTGATTCAGGCGCCCTTGCCTTGGGTGAGAATCCAGCGGTTAGACCAATTCTAACTATCGCGCAGATTGCCTTAGGAAGTATCAAATTAGAAATAAGTAATTGGGAGCTGGTGGAGGAGATTCTGCTCTCTGAATTTGGTGGCGCCGATGCGCTCTCACTTCGACAGATACGAATTGATCTCGGGAAGTTACGAGAGTCTGGGGATAGTGCAAAACCATCAACGGAGATGATTTTAGATATTCTAGATAGTAATGATGCTCCTCTGCCTTGGGAGCAGCTACTCTCGTTAAAGCGAATCGCTGATGTAATTACTGAGGCGCGCAAAGTTGTTGGGATAAATTTCAAAGGTTCACGGAATGTTGATCTTGCAGATTTGATCTGGGCTATTTGGAACAATGCTAAAGATTATGATGGGAATTTACTTGCAAATACTTGGCGTACGCGTGCGCTTAAGGGTGGTATCCGTGGTGCGGGAGCCGACCGTGATTTGGATGCAGTAATTACACTCTTCGAATCAGCCCGTCGCTTTGCAGAGCGGATGCCAGGATCTGATCCACAATTATTTATTGATCAGATACTAGGTGAATCAATTCAGAGCGATGCAATTGTTACGCGTGGTGAGCGCGGTGAAGTTGTCAGTGTTATGACAGTTCATAGCGCCAAGGGTTTAGAGTGGGATTTAGTTGCAATTACCGGGTTACAAGAAGGTATCTGGCCAAATTTGCGCCAACGCGGATCACTTCTTGGCAGCGAGCGCCTGGTAGAGGCTGAGCGTTCACAGTCTCTTGCAAGGCGTGAGCTGGAAATTAGCGCTGCTAGCGCCCTGGTTGAAGATGAGCGCAGGCTCTTAAATGTGGCTATTACAAGGGCTAAGAAGTCGTTAGTTATTACGGCATATTCAAAAGAGGATGACTCGCAGCCATCACAGTACTTTGAAGAGATCTTTGAGGCTATCAATGGGGTTTCATCTACCGAAGTAGAGAGCGTTGAACTGCCAAGAGCGCTCACTCCACAGGCGCTAGTCTCAACTCTACGTCGGGATTTAGATAGCAGTAATGAGCACCGGCGCGAGTTTGCGGCAAAATTGTTAAATACTCTTGCAGCTAATGAAATTCAAAGTGCAAAGAGTGAGAATTGGTTAGGTGTACTAGATCTGAGCAGCACTGAACCAGTACTTCCACCACAAGCTCAAGTTTCGGTCTCTCCTAGCAACCTTCAATCTTTCTCAGAGTGCGGTCTTAAATGGTTTATCGAAAAGAGTGGAGGTCGAGATGGCGACTCAACAGCCCAGCTACTAGGAATCGCAATTCACGCACTTGCCGCAGCTTTGAAATCAGAGCCTGCACTAACTTACGAAGAACTAGCTACCCGCCTTGAAAATGGCTGGCAGTTAATCGATGGAAATAAAGGTTGGGTTCGGGATTACAAATTTAGAGAGGCGCTAGAGAAGTTAGAAAAGTTCTATAAATGGCATGCTGAAAATAAATCAGGGCGCATACTATTTGCCGTTGAAGCCCAATTTGAGAAGGTAATTGGCCGGGCGTTATTTAATGGAAGTGTTGATCGTGTTGAGATAGCAGAAGATGGTCGGGTTTACATCGTTGATTTAAAGACCGGAGCCCCAGATCTCTCAAAGGCAAAAGCTGAAGATAATATGCAGCTCGCTGGATATCAGCTAGCAGTTTACGAAGAGGCATTTAAAGAACAATCTCCAGGCAACCAGAGCGGTGGCGCTGAACTATTATTTTTAGGCACAGGTACAAATTCTGTATCTGCTAAACCACAGCCAGTTAAGGGCCATGAAGAGATTAAAAGTGAGGTGATTGATGCCGCAGATGCAATGGCTGCCAATCAATTTATCGCTACGGTAAATGAGCGCTGTAGAACCTGCGCCGTTAAAGGACTTTGTCCGATTCAGCCACAAGGTCGGAGCGTGATCGACCAATGATGTCGACCTCAATCTCGCCCGCAATGGTCAAATATTCAGCACTTGAAATTGGCGAAGCCCTTCGCACAATCGATCCTAATTTCAAAGGGCCAAGTTCTGAGCAGATTCCGATAATTGAATCACTCCATCTGGCCCCCACTGTTGTTATCGCGGGAGCTGGATCGGGTAAGACTGAGACGATGAGTGCCAGAGTTCTCTGG
>DFDL01000016.1:6242-17581 GCA_002367715.1 Actinobacteria bacterium UBA3028 | reverse complement strand
AATGAGACTTCAACTAAGCGAACTGAGTTCGAAGAGTTCTTCGATCCAACAATAATTACTAGATCTGCTTGCGGCGCAATCTGCTTAATTGCAACTTGACGATTCTGTGTTGCATAACAGATGTCATCACTTGGTGGATCCATTAAATTCGGAAAGCGCTTCTTTAAAGCAGCAACAGTTACAAGAGTCTCGTCAACGCTCAAGGTTGTCTGAGATAGCCAAGCAACTTTATTTTCATTTGGAACTACGATCTCATTTATTCCATCAGTTCCATCTACCAAAATTACATTATCAGGAGCCTCGCCTGCAGTGCCCTCGACCTCTTCGTGGCCTTCATGGCCAATCAATAAAATTGTTAAATCTTCACTTGCAAATCGCTTAACCTCATGGTGCACCTTGGTAACTAGCGGACAGGTTGCATCGATTGTCTTTAAATTTCGAGTTGCGGCGCTTGCATGAACTGCTGGCGATACGCCATGTGCTGAGAAAATTACGGTCTGACCTTCGGGCACCTCTTCATTTTCTGCAACAAAGATGGCACCGCGCGCCTCTAGAGTTGAAACGACGTGCTTGTTATGAACGATCTCTTTTCGAACATAGACCGGGGCGCCATAGAGGTCGAGAGCTTTTTCTACCGTGATAACAGCTCGATCCACACCAGCGCAATATCCGCGTGGGGCAGCCAGAAGTACCCGCTTCTTTCCTGGCGAAATTAACCCTGAAGTCATTAGACAAGTCTAATTGCTAAGGCGATTACTATCGACTCGTGTCCAGCGAGCCAGTAAATCAAGCCGATTCCCCTTTTAGCGTCCGCGCTATCTCAGAGCGAATCGGAGCAATTATCGATACCTTGAGTGAAGTTTGGATTGAGGGTGAGCTATCTGAGATAAATGTTCGACCTGGCTCGCCAACAATTTTCATGCGCCTTCGCGATCCCAGCGCAGATATGAGTATCTCGGTGCGCTGTTTTAAAAACATCTTTGATTCTATTGCGCCACTTGAACAGAATGCACGAGTTGTAATTCGATCTAAACCAACCTGGTGGACCAAAAATGGTTCACTCTCTTTTAATATCTCTGAAATTCGCCAAGTTGGAGTTGGTGAGTTAATGGCTCGCTTAGAGGCGTTGAAAAATTTATTGGCCAGTGAAGGTCTCTTCGATCAAGGACGCAAATTACCACTTCCCTTTCTGCCAAATGTTGTCGGTCTAATTTGTGGACGCAATAGTGATGCCGGCAAAGATGTTGTTGAAAATGCAAAGCGTCGTTGGCCGGGAGTTAAATTTGAGATTAGAGAGGTTGCTGTTGCCAGCGCCCTTGCCGTGACTGAAGTTAGCACCGCCCTCGCCGAGTTAGATAGCGATAAAAACGTCGATGTAATTATTATTACTCGTGGCGGTGGCTCATTTGAAGATCTTCTGCCATTCTCTGATGAATCTCTGCTCCGCCTTGTCGCAGATTGTAAGACTCCGATAATTAGTGCAATCGGCCATGAGAAAGATGCGCCACTACTTGACTTAGTTGCAGATTGGCGCGCATCTACGCCAACTGATGCAGGTAAGCGAGTTGTGCCTGATATGTCGGAAGAACTTGCTCGAATTTCAAATCTGCAAGATCGCAGCAATCGCTACATCCAGAGCCGTATTGAATTTGAACTTGCTAAATTAGCCAGCTATATGGAGCGCCAGATAATGCGTGAGCCAGAGTTAATAATCTCGACCAGGCGCGATGTAATTAAAGAGTTGGCGGCCAGATCCCATCGCTCGATGAGCAGTGCACTGGCACTTGGGCGCGAGGAGATCAGTGGCCTTCGAACCCAGGTAAGAACGCTCTCGCCACAAGCCACCTTAGATCGCGGATATTCAGTTGTGCAGACTAGTGATGGTTCGGTTGTACGAAAGGCCAGTGAGTTAAAGAGTGGGCAACGACTTCGATTGCGCTTAGCGCAGGGCGAAGTTGGCGCAATTACGGAGTAGATTACGATTATGGCCGCAGCTAAGGACCCAAAGAATTTAAGTTATGAAGAGGCGCGAGATGCTCTAGCCGAAGTAGTTTCTACCCTTGAATCTGGACAATCAACACTGGAAGAGTCACTTGCTCTCTGGGAGCGCGGCGAAGAGTTAGCAAAAATCTGTCAGCACTGGCTAGATGGAGCCAAGGCCAAACTTGCTGCAGCAAAGCCAAAGCCTGAGAAATAAAATGCCAGAATTTAATTACAGTGAGCTGCTTCCAGTCGGAGCAGATAAGACAAAGTATCGCCTTATCTCAACGGAAGGGTTAACTACCTTTGAGGCCGAGGGAATGGAATTCTTAAAGATTGGCCCGCAAGTTCTTGAGAAATTAACTAGCGAGGCCATCCACGATATAAATCACTATTTGCGCGAAGAGCATCTAGAACAACTTGCTGCAATCTTGAAGGATCCAGAGGCCTCACCAAATGATCGCTTTGTTGCACTTGATCTTCTAAAGAATGCCAACATCTCTGCCGGTGGAATTTTGCCGATGTGCCAAGACACCGGAACTGCTCTAATCATGGGCAAGAAGGGGCAGCAGGTTTTAACAACTGGAGAAGATGCAAAAGCAATCTCAAAAGGTGTCTATGACGCCTACACCTCGCTAAATCTTCGCTACTCACAGATGGCACCAATCACAACCTGGCAAGAGGCAAATACCGGAAATAATCTTCCAGCCCAAGTTGAAATTTACTCTGATTCAGAACATCCAAATGAGTACAACTTATTATTTATCGCAAAGGGTGGTGGAAGTGCTAACAAATCTTTCCTCTACCAAGAGACTAAGGCAATTTTAAATCCAGCATCTTTCATGAGTTGGCTAGATGAGAAGCTACGTTCAATTGGAACAGCGGCCTGCCCGCCGTATCACTTGGCCATTGTTATTGGTGGCACAAGCGCAGAGCACACTGTCAAAGTTTCAAAGCTTGCAAGTACGCATTATCTAGATGAACTACCAACAGAAGGTAATGCTAAGACTGGACATGGATTTAGAGATCTTGAATTAGAGAAGAAGGTCTTAGAGCTAACTCGAACTTTAGGAATTGGCGCCCAATTTGGTGGAAAATATTTCTGCCATGATGTCCGAGTAGTAAGAATGCCAAGACATGGCGCTTCACTTCCAATCGCAATTGCTGTCTCCTGTTCTGCCGATCGCCAGGCAAAGGCAAAAATCACAAAAGATGGCGTATTTCTTGAGGTTCTAGAGCGCGATCCGGCTCACTTCTTGCCCGATACAACTGATGAGCATTTAGATGAGAGTGTAGTAACTATCGATCTAAATCAACCAATGGCCGATGTTTTAAGCACCCTCTCTAAGTATCCAATTAAAACTCGGCTCTCACTAAACGGAACTTTAATTGTTGCTCGAGATTTAGCACATGCAAAAATTAAGGAACTTCTAGACTCCGGAAAAGAGCTTCCGCAATACTTTAAAGATCATGCCGTTTACTACGCAGGTCCAGCAAAGACTCCTGTTGGTTATGCATCAGGCTCATTTGGCCCGACTACTGCTGGGCGGATGGACTCATATGTTGAACAATTTCAGAGCGCTGGTGGATCAATAATCATGTTGGCTAAAGGAAATCGCTCTAGCGCCGTAACTCAAGCCTGCAAAAAAAATGGTGGCTTCTACCTTGGATCTATTGGTGGTCCAGCGGCTCGTTTGGCGCAGGATTGCATCACCAAAGTTGAAGTTCTAGATTATTCCGAGCTAGGTATGGAGGCGATCTGGAAGATTGAGGTTAGAGATTTTCCGGCATTTATTGTTATAGACGATAAAGGAAATGATTTCTTCGCTGAAACTTCAAAGCCAATAACTATAGGTAGCCGTCCTACCGCTTAAGAAATATTATTTAAGAATTATTTAGTAATAATTTGATCGTAATTGTTTAGCATATGCATTACATGGTGTTGAGTATCGCACCTTGATATAGACCAGACCCCACTTAATTTGAGTTACTGGGTTTGTTCGCCAATCTGATGAAATTGACTCCATCTTGATGGCTGGCAAGGCTTGTGGAATTCCGTGGGCGCCGCTTCCATAATTATGAGCTTGGTAATTCCAATGGCTCTCACGAGTCCAGAGTTTGTTTAGACAGGTTGCCTGGCGATTGTTATTCCACTTCTTGTATTTCTGAGAAATTATCGTTCGGGCCACTGCTCGTGCGCCCCTTGGCTTCTTAGCCTTTTCGACCTGGCGAGCAGCAATTGAGACTAGGGCGATCGCATTGGCATCGACCGAGGCGAGACCATTTAGATCTAAGGTAATTCCATTTTCACTTGGTTCTGGGGTTTCGGGGAGAACTGTTAGTGCCGGAAGATTATTTGGGACCGAGACGTACTGGTCAAAAATTCCTTGGGCATATGTTGTATCGACGGTACCGATGAAGGCAATGAAGAAGGCAGTGCTAAGAACGAGCCCTCTCGATCGAAATCTTGTGTCCATATCACCCTCCTCCTAGCTCTCTCTTAGGTCCAACCTGCAAGCCCATAAGCGAGCAGCCCAAAATGGGCTAAGGACTCGGGGGAATGTCGGAAGACTCGCACCCAAGGGGCCGGTCGGCAAATTTAAAGCAGTGTGAGTCGCAAAAAAGATATTAATCACAGTGATGTTTAGAATTAAAAAGCCTGGTCAGAAGCGGTAATGTCTGATATATCTGCTTTGACCGTTAGGCCAGTTAGCTGCCAATTTAGCGCCCAATTATTGAGTGAAGTTAACCGGCTCCTCAAGCATCTCGGTCACTAGGGCGGCAATTGGCGAGCGCTCTGACCTAGTCAAGGTGATGTGAGCAAAGAGTGGGTGGCCCTTTAGCGATTCGACTACTGCAACAACACCGTCATGGCGGCCAACTCTCAAGTTGTCGCGCTGTGCGACATCGTGGGTCAAGATCACCTTCGAGTTCTGGCCAATTCGCGAGAGGACAGTTAGCAATACTCCGCGCTCGAGGGATTGGGCCTCATCGACTATTACAAATGAGTCATGGAGTGAGCGCCCGCGAATATGGGTAAGTGGCAGGACCTCTATTAATCCTCGGTCGATAATCTCATCGATAACCTGCTGGCTAACTAGCGCCCCCAAAGTATCAAAGACTGCCTGCGCCCAAGGCGACATCTTCTCGTTCTCGCTACCTGGAAGATAGCCAAGTTCTTGGCCACCGACGGCATAGAGCGGGCGAAAAATTACAACCTTCTTATGCTGGTGCTTCTCCAACACTGTCTCTAAACCAGCGCTAAGTGCAAGTGCGCTCTTTCCGGTACCGGCTCTTCCGCCAAGGGAGACAATTCCAATCTCGCTGTCGAGTAGCAGATCTAGCGCTACTCGTTGCTCGGCGCTTCGGCCATGTAATCCAAAGGCTGAGCGATCCCCCCTTACGAGTTGGAGTTTCCTATCTGGTGTAACTCGGGCAAGTGCGCTGCCCTTATCTGAATGAAGAACAATTCCGGTGTGGCATGGATGTTCGGCTCCAAGTGGATCAGCAATCTTATTTCCCTCATATAAGGTATCGATTACGGTGCCACTTACTGTTGCCTCAACCATCCCAGTCCAACCACTAGTTAACGCCAACTCTGCTCGATACTCCTCAGATTTAACACCGACAGATGAGGCCTTTACTCGAAGCGGCAGATCTTTAGTTACTAGAACTACATTTCTAGATTCTGCCATCATATTTCGGGCGATAGCGAGAATTCTGGAATCATTTGAGCCATCTCGCAAGAATCCGGAAGGCAGAGATGATGAGTCGGCATGGTTTAACTCAACGCGCAGGGTGCCACCTAAATCATTTAGCGCGATATCTTCATCGAGCCGCCCATGTTCAATTCGAAGATCATCTAGGGAGCGAAGGGCTGCGCGTGCAAAGTAGCCAAGCTCTGGGTGGTCACGCTTGTTCTCTAATTCACCGATTACAGTGATTGGAATTATGACTTCATGTTCGGCAAAGCGAGTAAGCGCTGCTGGATCTGCAAGCAGAACGCTGGTATCTAGGACATAAGTAATTCGAGGCATGTAGGTAAAAGGTAAAACCTAAGTCAGTTCCAAGCCCAGCGACACGCTTGGTTTAAAAGTTAATTTCTAGCTATCTGCCATAGCGGCGATTGCGCTGTGAATAGGCACGAAGAGCTCGTAGAAAATCAACTCGGCGAAAATCTGGCCAATAAGCTTCACAGAAATAAAATTCAGAATGTGCGCTCTGCCAGAGCAAAAATCCGCCAAGGCGCTGTTCGCCAGAAGTTCTAATCACTAAATCTGGATCGGGTAGGCCTGCCGTATACAAGTGGCGGCTAATCTCATCTACCGTTATTGAATCGGCAATCTCTGCTAGCGCCTTTCCAGAGCCCGCATGTTCATTTAGTAGCGACTTAACCGCATCTGTAATCTCACTTCGCCCGCCATAACCGATTGCTACGTTAATCAGAACGCCCTTAATTCCTCGAGTCTTTTCCGCTGCATCATTTAGCCGATTGACCATATTCTTGGGTAGTAACTCCATCGAGCCAACTGGGCGAATCTCCCATCGTCCTCGCCTGGCTAAATCATTGACCGTATCCTCAATTATTTGCAGAAGTGGCTCAAGCTCTTCAGGCGGACGGCTTAAGTTCTGGTTTGATAATAGCCAGATAGTTAAAACTTCAACCTCTGACTCTTCACACCAATCAAGTAGCTCAACAATTTTCTCAGCGCCGGCCCTATGGCCGCGCGATGTTGAGGTGTTGCCATCAGCTGCAGGGTTTGCCTTTGACCATCTACGGTTGCCATCAAGAATTACCCCTATATGGTTTGGGGTCTGCGCAAAATCCAATTTTTTAAATAACCTGCGCTCATAGAGCGGATAGATTATCGACTTGATTGCAGGTTTTAAGTAACCCTTAATTAATTCACTCACATTCGTGGCTTGAGCTACTTAGGCCAGTGCCTTAAATTCTCTCATCGCTCTGCGCTCTGCAACGAAAGATGCAATCGGCAGAGTTCCGGCAAGAATCAAGAGAATTGTTCCGCCCAATGATTTGTGGGCTTTGATGCTGTAGTGAAATGCCGCAAGTACATAAATCGGGTAGGTAAAGCCGTGAAGTAGAGATATCCAACTTACATATTCGTAAGCACCTTTAAAGATGAGGTAGTGGGTAGGTACATTCACAAACCAGAGCAGCATCGACATAATCCCAGCGTAGATAGACATAATCCGAAAGCGCACCATCGCACCGTTTAGCTCTGCTTGGCGTGGATTTAATTCAATCATGTGGCAACTTTACCGCCACTTTGCCGATCTTTTATCGAATTATAGAAGGGCGCGAAGAGAACCAGAAGGGCCATCAACCACCAGATGAAGACATATGAAATGTGCTGCCAGAAGTACCCTGCGACCTTAGAGATAAGTTGTGGTGAATCAATCCGATCTCGGATTATCGCTCCACCTGATAGCTGAACTTCTGATGTAGCAATTATGTAACCATCAAAGAGGCTTAGCTCAGTCTTTGAAACAATTAAGGCTGGATCAATTCTTGAGAGCTTATTCCCAACACCAAGGGCTGAATCTGCGCTCTGCCTTGGATAGAGGCGTCCCGATACCTTTACCTCACCAGATTCCAAAGTTTCGATATCCCTTTCTGTGCCACGAATTACCAAGATTGCGCGAGCGCCAGTTAATTCAAGGAGTCCAACTTCTAAATCCAACTTCACTTCACTGCCGTTGACGGAAACTTTTTGATTTGGCGCCAGAAATTTTTGCGTATATCTTCCGGTAGCACTTACTAATCTATTTATGGCTTCTGGCTCAAGGTTGGCCCCGGCGAGAGCAATCTGCTCTAGATCAATCTCAGCTTTATCAACAACAACTTTATTTAACGCCTTAACCGCATCAGCCCGATTTAACTGCCAGTTGCCAAGTCCGATAAATGTTAGCGAGAGTAAAATTGCCACAATTAATTGGGCGATGAAACCTTTACTTATCTTCATTTTGTTCGAAGTCATCTAAGCGATTAGCTAGCCGCTTATACCTTCGATAGAAGCTGATTAGCAGAAATACGGTTGCCGTAGTCAGAAGAATCATTGTGATTGAGCCAGCGAGTCCAGCTTCGATGCTTGTTTTTCCACCCATGTTCGCAATTGTATTGAGATTACGTAGACTTGCACACATGAGCATGCCGGAGAGATATGGGATTAATCAACCTCGTTTTCCCAGGTGGCTAATTATCGCGGTGATCTTTGCTATTACAGGAGTAAGTTGGCTGCTCTGGACTGCCAACCATTTCTCAAATCCACCAATTAGATCAACCTTGATCTCCTTCCAAGAGATTGATTCAAAGAGTATTGAGATTAGATACCTGATTGAAATTGAGGATCCAACCGTTCAAGTTACTTGCCGCCTTAGCGCCCGGGACTATGGGCTAAATGTTGTCGGAGAGATTGATGATCCAATTCCCCTTGGCACTAGAGATGCGACCCGGATTGTTCGTATTCCTACCCGCCTAGCGGCAGTAAATGCCAACATAGACTCCTGCTTCGTTCTTTAAAGCTGTAAACTCCTCGCCTTATGACTATCGAACCTACTCAGACCTGGCTTACGCAAGAAGCTGCCGATCGATTGGCAGCTGAACTGGCAGATCTCGAAGGCCCACGTCGCGCTGACATTATTAAGAAGATTGAAGCTGCGCGCTCCGAAGGAGATTTAAAAGAGAATGGTGGATATCACGCTGCAAAAGATGAACAAGGAAAGACTGAAGCAAGAATTCGCCAATTGAAACATATGCTTGAAAATGCACACATCGGAGATCCGCCAGTCGGTGAATCAGGTGTTGTTGGACTTGGCATGCTGGTGACTGTCGATATTGCCGGTGATGAAATTAAATTCCTGTTGGGATCGCGCGAAATTGCTAGCGGTGATGTCGATGTCTACAGTGAGAAATCTCCGCTTGGGGCCGCAGTACTTGGCGCAAAAATCGGTGCAACAGTTTCTTACACCGCGCCAAATGGCCGCGAGATTAGCGCTGCAGTCTTAGAAGCACAGAACTTCTTCTAAAATTATTTGCTAACTCTCACATATTTTCTAACGCTAATAGGTGCGAAAATTGCAACCAAGAGCACCATATAAATTAGTGACATCAATATCGGATTCTGACTTGGCCAGGAATCTGCTGTAGCACCAAAGATATTTTCAGTACCAAATAGTTCGCGGCAGGCAGCAACCATCGTTGATACCGGATTCCACTCGGCAAAATACTGCAGCACTTTCGGCATTCCAGTTGTTGGAGCAAAGGCATTTGAGAGAAATGTGAGCGGAAAGACCGTCATAAATACTAAGTTCTGGGCAACGCGCTCTTCGCGTACCGAAAGTCCGATCAGTACACCAATCCATGACATTGAGTAACCAAAGGCAAGTAGAAAGAGAAAGCCAAGAAAAATCTTTACCGGTCCGCTACTTGGTCGCCAGCCAACTAATACTCCGACTAGGCCCATAACAATTAAGGTAACGATGTTCTGCAAGGTATCGCCGACTGTTCGCCCGATTACGACCGCTGATCTTGAAATTGGCAGTGATCTAAAGCGATCAATTAATCCCTTCTGCATATCAGCAGCTAAACCAACAGCTGTTGCAGCCAAGGTAAATGCAACGGTCTGCACAAAGATTCCGGGCATCAAGAGTTGGACATAGCCACCATCTACGCCAGAATCAATAGCACCGCCAAAAACATAACGAAAGAGAAGCACAAACATCGCCGGCTGAATTGTTGCAAAGATTAAAACCTCAGGAATTCGGATCATCTGTAGCAGTTGACGCTTGGTTATAACTAAAAAATCACTTACGCTTTGCATTTTTTGCCCCCACTTCAACAGCTACTTCCGCAACATGTCCGGTCAGTGAGATAAATACATCATCTAGCGATGGTCGCTTGAGTCCGATATCTAAGGGATGAATCTTGGACTCATCTAATAATCTAAGAACTTGAATCAATGAATCGCTGCCATTATTTACCGGCGCCGAAATCTTTCGGATTCCTTCATCAATAGTTGGATTCACGCCTGTGACTTGTTGTACGAGCTGGGTTGCTTCTGTAAGTTGCTCTACTTCTACGGTGATCTCTAAGCGCTCACCTCCAACTTGGCTCTTTAACTCATCTGCAGTTCCGCGAGCAATTACCTTTCCGGTATCGATTACCGCAATCGAATCTGCAAGGTGATCTGCCTCCTCTAAATATTGTGTTGTCAGAAGCAAGGTCACACCACCTTTAACGAGCTCATCGATAACGCTCCACATCTCCATCCGACCTCTGGGATCTAGCCCTGTTGTCGGTTCATCTAAAAAAAGTACTTTTGGCTTAACAATTAGCGATGCGGCTAAATCTAAACGCCTTCGCATTCCACCCGAATAAGTTCTAATTGGTCGCTTTGCGGCATCTGTAAGTGAAAATTTTTCGAGAAGCTCACTCGCCCGCTTCTTAGAGGCCGGACCATTTAAATGATAAAGGCGGCCAAACATAGTTAAGTTATCCCAGCCAGTTAAAGTCTCATCTAAAGCTGCATACTGACCAGATAAGCCAATAATTTTTCGAACTTCATCTGGGTGCTTTATGACATCGATTCCGGCCACCGTCGCAATTCCAGAATCTGGCGTCAATAAAGTTGCAAGAACCCGAACCGTTGTTGTCTTTCCAGCGCCATTTGGACCAAGTAGGCCAAGCACTGTTCCCTCTTCAACATCAAGGTTTAAACCATCAAGAGCTCTTACCTGCCCCTTGTCATAGGTTTTCACAAGGTCTTGCGCGATTATGCTCTTCATTGCTTAACCCTATTACTGCATCTCTAGTGGCGCATAGTAAACTCCCGATTATGCCCGATAAAAAGCCTGAAGCCCTTCAAGTGCGCACTCACAAAGAAATCATGTTTGTTCTAAGCGGACTTATGGTTGGCATGTTGCTTGCCGCACTAGATCAGACAATAGTTTCAACTGCACTTAAGAAAATTGTAGAAGATTTTGATGGCCTGACCCATTACACCTGGGTGGTCACCGCCTATCTCCTAACATCAACGGCCTCGACTCCGCTCTACGGAAAAATCTCTGATCTTTACGGCCGGCGCCCAGTATTTCAATTCGCAATCATTACCTTTTTAATTGGTTCATTTGCATCTGGCGCAGCCGCAAGCATGACCCAGCTAATTGCCTTCCGCGCAGTGCAAGGACTTGGTGCCGGTGGCTTAATGGCACTTACCTTCATAATTATTGGCGACCTAGTCTCACCTCGCGAACGCGGAAAGTACCAGGGATATTTCGGCGCAGTCTGGGGCCTCTCATCTGTTGCTGGACCACTCTTAGGTGGCTTCTTCTCTGACCAC
>DFDL01000016.1:0-5978 GCA_002367715.1 Actinobacteria bacterium UBA3028 | reverse complement strand
ATTGCAGCTCTAATTATTACTTCAGCATCACTTCATATTCCTAAAGTAGTTCGCGAACATAAGATTGATTATCTCGGTGCATTTCTCTTAGTTTCAGGTATCTCATCGTTGCTTATGGGAATTTCGGTTTATGGCCCACAAGATGGCTGGACCAATAACAGAACATTGACTGCGCTAGCCATAGCACTTGCAATTATCCTAGGATTTATCTATCAAGAGAGTCGAACCTCAGAGCCAATTTTGCCACTTAACCTATTCAAGAACCACACCTTTACAATTACATCGATTCTCGGTTTCATCATCGGCGCCGGAATGTTTGGTGCAATCGTTATGTTGCCGCTCTACCTACAGGTAGTGAAGGGCGATTCAGCTACTTCAGCAGGGCTTAAATTGATTCCATTTATGATGGGAATCGTTTCGATGTCAATCACCAGCGGAAAACTAATTACTAAGCATGGCCATTACAAGCGTTATCCGATTATCGGATTAACCCTGATGACAATAGGAATCTCGCTCTTGACCTTGCTTGATCAGACCACACCTTTCTGGGAGATCTCAATCTATGCAATCCTGATTGGCGCTGGACTTGGTTTCTCAATGCAGACAATTGTTATTGCACTTCAGAACTCGGTCGACTTTAGAGATATGGGAGTCGCAACTAGTGCAAATACCTTCTTTAGATCAATTGGTGCAACTATCGGAGTAGCCCTCTTTGGTACCGTCTATTCAAGTCGCCTTACACACTTTCTTCCAATCGAAGTTGAAAAGTTGCAGGCCAGCAATCCAGCAGCTTTGATAGGTGCAACTCCAGAGAAATTTGCTGCTCTAAAAGAGAACACCGCAGTTCTAGAGACATTCTCCCCAGAGCTCCAGGCAGGAATAATTAATGCATTTGTTAACTCTTTCCATGCCGTATTTATCTCTGCAGCGCCGATTACCGCTCTCGGTGTTCTAGTTGCTCTGTTCTTGCGTGAGACACCACTGAAAACTGGCGCCCAACATAGCGCAGCAAAAGAAGAAGCTGCAGGCGAGGCAATTGCTTAAAAATAGGAAAATTAACGCAGATCTACCACGAGAGGTCTATGTTCTATCAGTAGTTGCATTCTTTGTAGCACTTGGTTACGGAATGATAATTCCGGCAATACCGCTCTTTGCAAAGACATTTGAAGTTAATAATGCCCAAATTGGTGCGATTATTTCTGCCTTTGCTCTTGCCAGATTTGCAATGGGCCTACCAGCCGGAAAATTAATTGATTTATTTGGTGAGCGTCGAGTACAGACAACTGGACTACTTTTAGTAGCAGTTTCATCTTTTGCCGCTGGGTTAGCAAATAGTTATTGGCAACTCTTAACCTTCAGAGCCCTTGGCGGTATTGGTTCTGTGATGTTCTCTGTCTCTGCAAGCTCGCTACTGATGCGCTCTGTCGAAGACAATGTGCGTGGGCGCGCCCAGTCAACGTATTATGGCGGCTTTCTAATCGGTGGAATTGCAGGTCCGGCAGTTGGTGGAATTCTCTCTGTAATCTCACTTCGAGTTCCTTTCTTTACCTACGCCTTCACACTTATCTGCGCATCATTTGTAACTTCATTTTTTTTATCTGAAAAACGACTCGGCAAATCAATTAGGAATATCCAAGATCCAGAAGATCGAGTACTCCTTAAGGATGCGCTTAAAAACTATCCATATGTAGCTGCAATGGCTATTGCATTTCTCTCAAACTGGGTGATCTTTGGGCTGCGAAATTCGATATTGCCACTCTTTACAAAAGAGATCCTTGGCGCCTCTAACTCCGTTCTGGGACTTGGCTTCACAATCGCCGCACTAGTACAAGGAATTGCACTTATCTATGTCGGAAAAATTTCAGATTTTCGAGGCCGCCGTTTTGCACTGATGATTGGATCATTCACACTCTTAACCGGCGTTGCAACAATTATCATCTCAACGCATTGGTGGTACTACTTCCTCGCCATGGTCATGTTTGGAATTGGCGGCGCCTTTGAAGGAACGGCCTCATCAGCAGTTGTTGGTGATGTCTTTGGCGGCAAAGGCGGTCGAGTTATCGCACTATTTCAGATGGCGGGAGACTTTGGAAATATCATCAGCCCAGTCTTGCTTGGCTGGTTAGTTGATGCGCACTCTTATCGCCCGGCATTTATAGCAACAGCAGTAGTGTTTTCAATAACACTGCTGCTGTCAGCAAAGATGCCTGAGACTAGAAATTTAACCAAGACCTAATTAGAACTTAGCCACGGCGAAGTATCGAGATTAAGCGCAATACTTCAAGGTAGAGCCAGATGACCGTAACCATTAGCCCAAAACCTGCGCGCCATGATTGTTCTTGTGGCGCTCCACTTGCGATCATTTTTTCAATCTGATCAAAATCCAAAACTAAGAAGAAGGTTGCAAGTAGTACGCCGCCAACAGCTAGCAGAGGACCAAAGCCTGAGAGACCATAAAGTCCCATACCATTTCCAAGACCAAAGAAAGATCCAACAAAAGAGCCCAGTGCAAGAACGATGTAACCAAGTAGCGCCGCCATCATTACGCGAGTGAACTTTGGTGTTACCCGAATTCGCTTGCTCTTATATGCCCAGAGCACACCAGCTATTGCTGCCATCGTTGCAACTAAAGCTTGTGAAACGATTCCGTCATATTGCATTTCATACATATGGCTTAGAGTTCCAAGTGCCAATCCTTGGAGGGCGGCATATGTAATTGTTAGACCAGGATTTATCTTCTGTGAAATTGCCAGATACATTCCAATGCCAAATGCACCAAGAAAGCCAACTAGTAGCGCAGCGCCACCAAGATTTAACGTCCAAGCAAGACTTCCGACAACACCTAGGACTACAAAGAGAAGTGCGGTACGAGAGACCACATCATCAATTGTCATCCGGCCCATCTGCGTAGCAGAGGCAGCTGGTGCGTTATAAAGTTTATTTAACTCATCTGTCGATGGTGTAACGATTGTTCCGCCACGATTTTCGGTAGCGGCATATCCGCGTTTGAAAACTGGGTTCGAACTTTGCATTATTTCTCCTATTAGCTAGTGGGATACAACAGCATCAACAAGGATAAACAGATTTCTGAGTTTTGCTATTCCCAAAGGGCCAAATGTTGCGAAAATCCACGCTCAAATCCTTAGAGAAGCCTTAAAACTTTAAAATCTCACCCTCGGCCAGTTGGGCCTTAGGCAGACCTTTGAGAATATGGGCCTTTGCCTTTCCGGCAACTTGCCAATGATCTGAGTCAAAGCGCTTAACAATCGCAGTCTGCTCATCAATCCCAATCAATATTGAATCACTTGGAACATGCAGCAATAGATTTGCCGCACTCTCTGGAATCCACCTAAAGAATTTATCAAAGTGGGGAATTATCCGAACATTTGAAATTAAATTTAATCCCTTTGTTGGTTCACTCTTGCTCAACCGAAAATTTGGAATATCCGAACTCAAAACCATAGCTCCGGCGCTGCACCCAGCAAGTGAGCCACCTGTCTGCCAATTTTCTACAATCGCCTGCCAGAGTGGGGTATCAATTATTGATTGCGCTAAATAATGTGGATCGCCACCTGAAAAATAGATAAGAGCGCTATCTCGAACTAGCTGTGCATATTTAGGATTGTTGGCATCTTCGCGATTAAAGATCGGCAAAAAGATTGACTCGACTCCGATTAACTCTGCCTGCGCACGACCCAGATCTTCCCAATACTTAAGGCGAGTTTGGCTCTCTTGTCCTGCGGCAGTTGGAATCTGAATATAGAGCGGCTTCTTTCCATTTTTAACGCCATCATCTATCAGTGATTTTTCAAAAGCCGACATCGACTCGAGATACTCACCCGAACCAATTAACGCCAGTGACCCGTTCATTGCCAAGAAGCCTAGTGGTATTTTTTAATTGCCGCCCTCTGCTTCACCCCTCCAGATAGTTAGCTGAGGGAATGGAAATTCAATTTCGGCTTCATCAAATCTTTCTTTAACTAAGAATCGTAATTTCCGTGCAATCTCCCATTGCTTTCCGGCTTTAACCCTAGCCATAACTCTAAAATCAATAGAGCTATCGGCAAGGCGTTCTACACCTAAAAGTTCTGGAGAATCAATTAGAGATTCTCTGATCTCTGGGAGCTTTGAGAACTCTTCTAAAATATTGGCAATCGTTTTTTCGACCTTCTTTAAATCACTCTTATAAGCAACGCTGATATCTAGAACCATACGTGACCATTCCTGGCTCTTGTTTGCAACCCTCTCAATTGAACCATTTGGAATATGCCAGAGCGTGCCATCAAGAGAGCGAACCCTTGTGCTCTTTAACGTAACAGACTCCACCACTCCAATTGCTTCGCCTAGATCCACCACATCACCTACACCGAATTGATCCTCAGCCATATTGGAAATTCCAGCAATAAAATCCTTGACTAGTGTCTGCGCCCCAAAGCCAATAGCTACTCCAATAACGCTTGCAGCAGCAAGTAAGGGTGCCAGATTAATTTTAAATATGTCCAAGAATATAAGAGATGCCAAGACTGAGAAGAAGATTGTTATCGCATAATCTGATACAACCGTAAGAGTAGTAGCTCTCTGGGTAACTCTTCGGTCATAGTTTGATTCTTCTTGAATTGAATCTCTAAGTTTCAAGATACGAGTGATTGATTTGCTCATAAGTAATTTGATTAATTTGATTGTTATAAATGTGCCTATTAAGAGGCCAACAGTTTTGCCAATTGTGATCCAAATATCGCTGATTTCAAAACTCATATATTGATTCTACGCTCTTTTCAAGATTTATCTGCACTGTATGCAGACAACGTGTGTAAAACTTAACAACCTGGGGTTTGTTTAAGCCCAATGGCAAAGAAGGCAGCTACTGCCACCATTCCAGGTATGCGTAACTAAAGCCCACGATGATAATAATTCTCAAGACCCTGTATCTCATTTTTGCTGTGAATTTCCAAAATTCTGATCTTGTTGATTTTCCCTTAAAATCGAATAATTAGTTAATGTCATCTTTATCGATTCAATCATTATCGCCACCGCTCGTTCGTTAGCTAGTTTGTAAAGTTGCTATTAACCGATTCTAGATACAAATAACTTTTTTGTTACCGCTTTAGCAAATTTATTTATAGCGGGTGTATATAACTAGTGAGCGTGAAAGTTAACAACAGGGGGTCTGTTTAAGACCAATGGCAGCAAGTTGGAAGGTTACTTCTTTTATAGCCTTTAGGGCACTTGGGCTTAATGGAAGTAACCTTTTTGATGAGCTTTGCCTTGGTGCTACTTAGGCCTATTGGATTTGTCACCTGAGATTGACTGGTCAAGTCGGCGAATGAGTTAATTGCAATTGCCCCGATATTGCCAAAAACAAAAGTCATACGTGTTGTATTAAACCCAAGCTCAGTATTGTGCGCTAGTAGGCCCGATGGCTGCCAATAAATTCCGTAAAAAGAGCCAAGAAGGCACTCGATTTAATCGAAAGCCCTCTCGGCTCTTCTACAACAATAAAGTCTCTGGAAAGTTTTATCCGACCAAAAACTTTAATCCATTTTAGGACCTCTGAAGCGCTGCTTTCTTAGCCGCAGGTAGACCGTTAAACACGGCTGTTGGTATGGCCGCTGCCGCTTCAGGTGATAAGGCACGAAGTTTAGCTATGCTCCACTTCTTTGCCTGTGATAATTTCAAGCCAGCAACTGCCTCTGGTGGCAGCAATGAAATATCATTCTTTCCCATTGCTTTAACTGAAGCGGCAGGTAGTTCTCTCAACTGTTCAGGTGTCATACCTGCAAATGCTTCAGATGGTAGCCCCTTAAGTTGTTTCGCTCCCATTCCGGCCATCGCCGCAGGTGGTAGCTGACCAAGTTGGTCTGCTCCCATTTCGGCCATCGTTGTACGTAACATTGCCTTCATTTGATCTGCGCCCATACCTGCAAATGCTGCAGGTGGTAGCTGACCAAGTTGCTCTGCTCCCATTCCGGCCATCGCTG
>DFDL01000030.1 GCA_002367715.1 Actinobacteria bacterium UBA3028 | reverse complement strand
GCTCGAGTTGGATTATCGGTGATCGCCTTGCGCATCTGTCGCATGAGCGCAGAGCCAGATGCATACTGTTTGAAACAACCTTTAATACCGCAACCACAGAGTTCGCCATCTGGGTGAACTCTCATGTGGCCAAATTCCGCGCCAGTGCCATGCGCCCCGCGTAATAACTTTCCATCAACTATTGCTGCGCCGCCGATGCCCGTTCCAACCGTAATCATGATTACATTCTCTGAGCCCTGCCCAGATCCATAAACTCGCTCACCCCAGGCTGCGCAATTGGCATCATTTTCAACTTTAGTTTTCACTCCACAAATATCAAAAATTGCTTTCGAGATATTTACGCCATCCCAATCTTTAATATTTGGCGCCCCAAGCATCGTCTCACGATCTGATGAGATGAGCCCTGCTGCCGAAATTCCAACTGATGAGGTTGGGTGCGTGCTCTGTAGCTCAACAATTACATCAGCAATACTTTGATTGAGTGCATTGCCACCCTCTCGCGGCGTATCTCTGCGATAAGTGCGAAGTATCTGGCCGTTCTCATCCACGACTCCGCCCAGAACTTTTGTTCCACCAATATCAACGCCAATACTTAAATTTGTATTTGCCAAATCCGATTAATCCTCTAATTTAGCTTTAAGTTGTTTTAGCGCAAGATCGATAGTCGAAAGCTCAGCTTTCTGTCGCATCATCGCTGGAACTGGCATTGAAAGTGCAACAGTTAATTCGTATGTAACAGTTGTGCTCTCATCCCCATTGTCGCTTAATTTATAGGCGCCGCTCATCTCGGTTAACAGATCTGCATCATCTAGTGAGAATGAGATCTCTGTTGGGGCTTTGCTCCAGTCATAATCTAGAGTCACTCGATCCTTCATCACGCCAGCATCAATCGAAATTTTTGCATTCAGCGCCCGCCCCTGATCATCGCTACTCTGAACTTCGACACTCTTTATAGCTGAGGACCAGCTGGGATATCCGGGAAGGTCTGTTAGGACCGCTGCCACATCTGAAATTGCAGCATCTATTGTTATCGAGTTTTTAGATATATCGCTCATGGGCAGAGGTTACCCGTAAATTTTGCTCTATAGGTCTACCAAAATGGGGCAAACCATTGCTAGCGTCTGCCCATGGATCAATACACAGTGCCAGCAATAGTCCCGCAAGCAACCAATGGAAATCTCTCTGACCTAGTTGCCAATCGCGCAGCAACAGAGCCAGATCGGATAACGCTCTCTCGTCCACTTGGCGAGGGTTGGCAAGGAGTAAGCGCCAAGGAGTTCGATGCCGAGGTTCGCGCAGTTGCAAAGGGTTTGATAGCTGCAGGAATCAACGTTGGAGACCGTGTCGCAATAATGGCAAAGACAAGATATGAATGGACGGTTTTAGATTTTGCAATCTGGTATGCCGCTGGGGTATCGGTGCCGATTTATGAGACCTCTAGCGCAGAACAAGTTGAGTGGATCCTGTCTGACTCAGGCGCCGTAGCAATTATTGTCGAAACGCCACAGCATCGCGAGCTTGTTACTCCAGTAATTACAGCCGCGTGTAAATCTATCTGGACAATTACAGATGGCGCACTCGATGAAATTTCAAACTTAGGTAAAAGCATTTCAGATGGCGAAGTTGAGAGCCGCAGAAACGCCGCAAAACCAGAATCACTTGCTACTTTAATTTATACCTCTGGTACAACTGGTAAGCCAAAGGGTGTGCAGCTAACTCATAGTAATTTTCTATTTGAATGCGGCAATGTTGTTCAAGGTGCCAGTGATCTATTCTTAAAGCCAGGTGGATCAACGCTTCTCTTCTTGCCGGTAGCTCACGTATTTGGTCGCATGGTGCAAGTTGGTGCAATAACTGCCGGCCTACATCTAGCTCACTGTGGCGATATAACAAGGCTGCCTGCTGATCTAGGAACATTCAAGCCAACATTCGTGCTCGCTGTCCCAAGAATTTTTGAGAAGATTTACAACGGCGCTGAAGCTAAAGCTGAAGCTGCTGGCAAAGGTAAGATTTTTAGAAAAGCCGCTGATGTAGCTATTGCATATAGCCAAGCTCAAGATTCAAAGAAGATGAGCATTGGGCTCACAATCAAACATGGACTCTTTGACAAGCTTGTTTATTCAAAGATTAGAGCTGGTATGGGTGGTCGGGTTGAGGCTGCTATCTCAGGTGGCGCACCTCTTGGTGAGCGACTTGGCCATTTCTATCGTGGAGCCGGAATTAATATTTTGGAAGGTTACGGTCTAACTGAAACTACAGCCGGTGCAACTTTGAATTTAACTTCAGCCCAAAGAGTTGGCTCTGTGGGTCGTCCACTTCCTGGAACAACGATCAAAATTGCCGAAGATGGTGAGGTGCTAATAAAGGGTGGCATCGTAATGAATGGCTACTGGCAAAATGATTCAGCCAACACTGAAACATTTACTGCTGACGGTTTCTTTAAGAGCGGTGATCTTGGAACTATCGATCACCAAGGATTTTTAGCAATTGTTGGTCGCAAGAAAGAACTTATCGTAACTTCAGGTGGTAAGAATGTTGCACCTGCAGTCTTAGAAGATCGCGTTAGAGCTCATCCTCTCGTGAGTCAATGTATGGTTGTTGGAGATAACAAGCCATTTATCGCTGCTCTAGTAACAATCGATCCCGATGCAATTAAAGGCTGGATTGCTGCAAATAAAAAAGATGGTGCCACAATTGCTGCCCTGACCAGAGATCCTGATCTAATTGCCGTAATTCAAACAGCGATTGATGAGGCTAACAAGGCGGTAAGCCGTGCTGAGTCAATTCGCAAGTTCGAAATCTTGCCAACTGATTTCACAATTGCAGGTGGTCAACTAACTGCAAAACTATCGGTTAAGCGTCACGTGGTTGCCGCCGAATTCGCAAAGGAAATCGAAGCGCTCTTTTCGTGAGAAGCGTCCGTGATCTTCACGACGAGCTAAGTGATCGCCTGGCAATACTCTGTAATTTGTTAGACAGCCAGGCTGGTAAATCCGGAATTGAAGAGAACTTGAGGGTGGTTCTGCGCAAACTGCGGATGGATTTGGCAGATTTGGCAGATCTCTTAAATGCTCAAATTCCAGTGGATTCAAAGGCGCCATCGAGAATATTTTCAATTGAAATCCGTTCCCAAATTTCAGTAGTTAAAGCAAACGTGCCAGATTTAGGTGAAACGATAGATGAAGGCCTTTCACAACTTATCTCAGAGATCGTTGTGGAGCTTAATTTTCCACAGTATTTTTTGAATATCGAAAATTCAAGTGGAGTAACGATTGGTGAGCTAACAAGACGTGAGCGTGAAATTCTGAAGATACTACCTAGAGGACTTACCTCAAAAGCTATGGCGAGCGAATTATTCTTAACTGAGGCGACAATCAAAAGCCATATTTCGGCAATCTATCGGAAATTTGATGTTGTCAATCGGACGCAAGCGATTGCCGTTGCTCTAGATAATAAACTTTTAGCCTTCTAGAACCTTTGCGAATTTCTCGCCCCAGATATCCCAGCTCCAAGTTGAAACCGTCCATTGCCTACCATTTTTCCCAAACTCCTTAGCGAGAGTTGGGTTAGATAGTAGTTTGATGCAGGCAGTTGCAATACTTTCAGTATCTCTTCCATCTACAAGCAGACCAGTCTTATTTGGAATCACAGCATCAGGTGCGCCACCAGAATCTCCTGCAATAACAGGTAGTCCAGATGCGCTCGCCTCAAGATAAACAATTCCAAGTCCTTCAACTTCAAGACCAAAGAGACGCGATCTGGAGGGCATTACAAAGACATCGCCAAGTAGAAAATGTGCCGGAAGCTCTTCATATTTAACTCTCCCAAGTAATTTAATATCCTCTGCCAGATCTAATTTAGTAATAGCTCTCTGGAGATACTCAGCACGAGGACCACTACCGACAAACAATAACTGCGCGTTAGGGATAGCTTCTTTAATTTTTGGCATTGCTGCAATCAATTTATCCTGGCCTTTGCGATGTACCAGGCGCCCAACACAGATGAGGGTGGGTCGATCTTCAATCTGATATTTAGCCATTAAAGCTGCTGGCTTCTGCCCTGGCTTAAAGAGCGATGTAGAAATTCCTGGAGCAACTTGAATTAACTCAGCCCTCTTGCCGATAGCTGATTTCATTGCATCTTTTGTGAAACTTCCTAGAAAAGTTAAGGCATCGAATGAATTACCAATTTTACGTATCGCTAAATTAAAGGGAAATAGCTTTGCCCACCACACCTCGTGACCATGAGTTAACCCAACAATTCGCCGCGCCCCTGCCTTTCGCAGATTCGTTGCCATCAAGCCAAGTGGAGCAGCAGAGCCAAACCAGACAATCTGAGAACCATGCAACTTCATAACGCGCTTTACTTCACGGATTACTCGTGGGCTAGGAAGTAAAATTTTCGATTTATCTCGGTAAATAGCTAACTTGAATTTTCGAGCTAGCTCTTCATCAAACTCGCCATCTCCGGGTTGCGCTGAGGTGTATATCGAGATTTGCGAACCATCTAATTTCTCTAGCAGCCCCAGGATAAAGGTTTCGATTCCGCCAGACCTTGGACCAAAATCATTTGTGACCAACAGAATCTTGCGGATATCAGAGACGGCGGGCACCATAGAAGCTAAGCGAACCAAAATTAGGAGTGAACTCTTGAATCTTTACATTCGCCCCTGGTCGTGGGGCATTTACCATTCGACCTTTACTTATGTAGATTCCAACGTGCGAGATGTATCGATTTGCACCGAAGAAGACCAAATCACCTGGCCTTAACTGGCTTAATGGAACGCTCTTTCCATACCTTGCTTGCGCCGCAGCCGAATGCGGAAGTGAGACACCTGCAGTAGCGAATGCTCGCATTGTTAAGCCGCTGCAATCCCAGAGCGTCGGTCCAGCTGCTCCGTAAACATATCTATCACCCATCTGTTTAATCGAGAAGCGCAGTGCAAGTGAGCCACGACCTGAACCCAATTTAGATTTTGAAGCAAAGGCGATAGATTTTTTCTGATCCTTCTTCTCTGCAGCAGCATTCAACCTTGTTAATCGTGCCTGCTCCGCCTTTGATAGCGACTTTAGTAACTTCTCTGCTGTGGCCAACTTGTCCTTAACGGCCTTCTCTTGGGCAACAAAACGAGCTTGAGCCTTTTTAGCTAGCTCTAGTTTGTCATTCACCGTCAGGGTGGTAGCAGTTAATCTCTGCTTCGCAACGCTGTACTGCTTTAATTGAATTGATTGTTTTCGGGTAACTGACTCTAGGGAGCCAGCGGCTAAGAGAAATAGCTCGGGATTTGAAGAGAAGAGAAGTTCAAGGCTCTGGCTCAATGGCCCACTTTTATACTGCTCGTTTGCAATAGCCCCTAAGGAGTTCTTAAATTTAGATACGGTTGCAGCATCCGCGCTTACTCGCTGTTGCACCTCTTCAAGTTTTCGAGTCAGTGAGTTGTATTCAACTTTTGCCTGGTGCGCTGCTTCACCTGCAGATGCCGCCTGTTCCTGCAAGATTCGAATCTGGGTTCTGACATTAGTTAATGATGGTGCGCCTTGAGCGCTGATTGCGGGAAGTAGAGAGAAGGCTAATGCGAGGCTAAATACCGGCCCGGCGCATCTAATTAGCCTCATCTGATAAGGGTAACCAGTGCTCGCCTTTGAGTTCAAATATAAGCGGTAGCTACGCTTACTTTGCGTAGCGAAGTGGCGGAATCAACCCCTTCTCAGAGAGAACTGAGAGTGCGCTGATTTGATCGCGAGAAATCTCTTTACTAGACACAATCTCACCTGTTGGCTTAGAAGTTATTTCGATTAGTACTGATACAACGCAATCACTACAAGAGATCTCACGCATAGTGCAGTTTTGGCAATCGATTATCATGTCTAAAATGGTAAAGGTGACCACTGACAGTACGGTTCTGACATGAGCGTAAGAGCCAATCTGGTTATGGGAATCGATGGCAGCACATCTATAAACGGCGGATCAGCCCAATTGAGCTCAAAGGTCGATCGCCTCAGATTCCACGAGCTCCGCTCTCAGGCCAACTCAATTCTGATAGGTGGAAATACTGCCCGCAATGAGCCATACGAGAGAACCCCAGTTCCACTCGTAATCATCTCTAAATCCGGTGAGATTCCAGAGGGTGTTCGAAATAATCCCCTTGTAAATATCTGGGATTTAGATCCGGCTTCTGCAGTATCCAAAGCGCAAGGGCTATTTGGCCCAGATGTACTTGTCGAAGGCGGGATCGCTCTACTAAGTGCGCTCCTACAAGCGAACCTAATCCAAGAGCTATTTTTAACTATCAGCGCGAAGACCGATGGCGAGAATGTTTATGATCTCAATTCGCTAACTAGGGACTTCACCGTTCTTTCAAGTGAAAAACTTGGTGATGATACCTTTTTAAAACTAATCCGAGAATAAAAATAGCTATCCAATAGAGATAAGAGAGACTCCAGCAACTGCAAGAAGGATTCCGGCATATTGAACTCTATGTAATCTCTCATGCAAAAACTTGAAGGCTAGTAGCGCAGTTACTATTGGAAATAGCGAGCCAAAGACCATTGCAATTGAGACTAGCCCCTTTGTTGTCGCTACACCTAAGAGTAAGTTTGCAAAGAAATCAGTAACTCCAATTATCACTAAGATTCGCAGGTCCAAAATTTTGAAGCCACCAAAAGTTCTAAAACGAAGTGCCAGAAGCATGCAGAAGCTAACTGATGTAACTCGCATCGATGTCATCGTTAGAAGAGAACTAGTCTTTGAACCTTGCGCCATGAGAGTGAGCGCGATTCCAAAACCAATAGCTGCGCCTAGTCCGTAGAGAAGTGGCTTCTTTGGTAGGCCATTGACTATCTCTGGGCCACTTGCACAGAATGCGCCAAAGATCGCAACAGCCATTCCCGCAACTTGAATTTGCGTTGGGCGCTCACCAGATAAAAAAGCATAAGTCAGTGGAATCACTGCACTTAAAGTGCTGATTGGTGATACGACTCCCATGCGACCTGTTGAAAGTCCAGAATAAAATGAGACTAACCCTAAAAATCCGGCGATGCCGGCGCCAATTGCCGGAAGTAAATATCCATCCCAACTCAAATTTGGTGCAATATATGAACCGCTAATTAGAACAAGTATTACTCCAACTGCGAGTCCAAAACTCTGCGATACACCTGTAACAGCAATTGCCTTATAACGCTTTGTTAGGTTGCCAGCCAAGTAATCTGCGCTCCCCCATAAAATGCTGGAGAGTAAGGCAAGGATTGAGGCCATCGCGCAAGATTAGTGCACCCATCTCAAAAACATTCCAAAAGTCTATAAAAGTTAACGCTCCTCTACTCGCGCCTTCATCGCTAGGCTGTTGTAACGCTTTACCCTTTCCCTATGGAAATAGGTTTTGATCAGATAACTGCGCAGATACGTGCGATCAAGCCCCGGACTGAAATTCTCTTAGAGGAAGTTCCGGCACCACAAAAACTTGCGCCATACTCACTAGCGCTTACTGCAGATGTTCTTGAAGATGCCGCAACAGGTCGCTTTGTATTACTGCACGACCCTGATGGACAAGAAGGATGGTCAGGAAAATTTCGCTGTGTCACCTTTGTTCGCGCAGCTATCGATAACGAGATGGCCGCCGATCCGATGTTGTGCAATATTGGCTGGGCCTGGCTTATGGAGTCACTAAAAGCCAACGAATGTGAATTTACTGCGCCGAGTGGCACTGTTACAAAAGTTGCCAGTGCTTCATTTGGAACTTTGAAAAATCTTGATGAAGATAGCGAATTAGAAGTAAGAGCATCATGGACCCCAACTTCCGGTGCAAATATTGCAGACCATGTGAGGGCTTGGGTTGAACTATTAGAGATGTCGGCTGGGCTTGCACCTATTCCAGATGGTGTAACTCAGTTAAGTCGCAGTAGATAATGGCAGAACCACTACTAGAACCAGCGGGCGGCCTACCCGATTTAATTCAAACACCCTTAGCGCTCGCCGAAGCGATTAAAAGCATATTGGCAGCAAGTGGCCCTATTGCCATTGATGCAGAGCGCGCATCTGGTTATAGATATTCGGCTAGAGCGTATCTAATTCAGATTAAGCGAAATGGCGGCGGCCTGCACCTAATTGATCCAATTGCAGTTGGGCCAACTAAATATTGGGCAGAGCTAAGTGAAGCCTTAGTGGATGAAGAGTGGATTATTCATGCATCTACTCAAGATTTAGCTTGCTTGCGGGAAGTTGGAATTGATCCGCAGCTAATCTTTGATACCGAACTTGCTGGGCGAATTGCGGGTTGCGAGCGCGTAGGACTTGGTCCACTGACTGAGCAACTGCTAGAAATCTCTCTAGCTAAGGAACATAGCGCAGTTGATTGGTCACTTAGGCCGCTTCGACCAGAATGGCTGAACTATGCTGCGCTAGATGTTGAACTATTAATTGAACTCCGAAATGAAATTGAAAAATTATTAATCGCAAATGGCAAACTCGAATGGGCGAAAGAAGATTTTGCGGCTATTTTGAAAAATCCACCTCCTGAGCCACGCAAAGAGGCTTGGCGACGCACTTCGGGAATTCATAAAATACGAGATCTAAAGAGTCTGGCGATTATCCGTGCGCTCTGGGCTGCTCGAAATGAATTTGCAAAAGAGATAGATCTAGCCCCGGGTCGGGTTTTCAATGATGAGACACTGGTATTGATCGCCACCAAACCACCAAAAGGCTTTGGCGATTTTAAGAAGGCGCTCTTACGTCGAACTCGACTTACCGAGATGCCTTTTGAAGAGTGGTTTAAATTATTTGAAGCGGCCCAACTATTGGAAGGCGCAGAGCTCCCCCAGCTACGTCTTGCATCTGAAGGCCTTCCGCCACCTAAATTATGGCAGTCCCGAAATCCCCTGGGTTATGCCCGACTTACACACGCCAAGGCTGCAATCACAGAGTGTGCACTTAATAATTTCATGCCGGCCGAAAATTTGATCTCACCAGAATTTGTCCGTCGAGTCTGCTGGCAGACACCACCCGAATCATTAGAAGACCGCCTAAAATTCGTTCAAAATGTTCTAGGTGGCTTGGGGGCCAGATCGTGGCAGATTGAGCTTGTTTCGCCCCCTCTGGCGGCTATCTTGGGTGAAACTGAGCCATTGGTGGTGGAAGTTTCAGTAGAGCCGGAACCAGATGGCACCTCAGATGAGGGCTCTGGGACTCCTGTTGAGACGGCCTAATTACGCAACATTCAAGTTGCGTAATTAGTGGAAATGGTTTTAGGCTTCAACCATGTTAAGTACATTCCTGATTGCAATCCGCGAAGGCCTAGAAGCCTCACTCATTGTCGGTATTTTGGTGGCCTACGTAGTTAAAACTAATCGTCGCTACCTCTTAAAGCCACTCTGGACTGGTGTTAGCACCGCGTTAGTTCTGAGTTTTGCATTGGGCGCAATCCTCGCCTTTACCTCTGTGCAACTAACAGATCGAAATGAAGAGATATTTGCCGGTACTACCTCTTTCCTGGCAGTAGGGCTCGTAACCTGGATGGTCTTCTGGATGAAGCGAACAGCCAGAACTCTCAAGAATGAATTAGAAGGAAAGGTAGATAAGGCTTTATTGGCTGGACCTCTAGCTTTAGCCCTAGCTGCATTCTTTGCAGTTGCTCGAGAAGGACTTGAAACCGCACTCTTTGTCTACAGCAATTTTCAAACCGTTGCGGGGCGAACATCTGCAACGACTGGACTTGTGGCTGGATTAGGCAGCGCTGTTGCACTTGGTTATCTAATATATAACCGATCAATCAAGATGAACTTAAGCAAATTCTTTACGATTACCGGAGTTGCGCTAATCATCATCGCCGCCGGAGTCTTCTCTTACGGAGTCCATGAATTCCAAGAAGTTGGTTGGTTGCCTGGCCCAGATGCATTCCTTTGGGATGTAACCCCTTGGATAGCTAAGGATTCAATTCTGGCTGCTCTCATGGGTGGCACCTTCGGCTTTGACACTACGACTTCTTATCTCCAGTTTCTTATCTGGGGCGGATATTTAGTTACAACGCTGGCGATTTATCTAGCGCCTGCGAAAAAAATGGAGAAAGTTTCAGCTTAAGCGTTTCCTTTTTTCCTACTCATGAGTAACATATAGGCAACTTCGCGATATATTGGGGTTCTCTCGGCCTCGAATTATCTCCGCCTAGATTTGTGAAATGAGTAAAGATGAGTGAACGCGTAGTTCTTATAGATGCCGTTAGATCGCCATTTGGAAAAGCTGGCAGCCTCTATTCAGAGACAAGAGCTGATGACATCATGGTTAGAACTCTGCGCGGGCTATTAGAGCGAAACCCAAAAGTCTCCCCCACTGCCATAGATGATGTAGCTATTGCTGCAGCAACACAGAGCGGTGATCAAGGAATGAACATCGGGCGTAGCGTCTCACTCTTAGCCGGAATTCCAGATAGCGTTCCTGGATACTCGATTGATAGATGGTGCGCCGGAGCTTTGACAGCAGTTACAACTGTTGCAGGTGCAATTGCAATGGGTCAATATGACATTGCCATTGCTGGTGGCGTTGAACATATGGGAAATCACCCAATGGGTGAAGGTATGGATCCAAATCCGCGCTACTTGGCAGAAAAATTAGTCGATACGGATGCACTGCAGATGGGTATGACCGCTGAGAGATTGCACGATAAATTTCCACATTTAACCAAGGCTCGTAGCGATGCCTATGCCGTAAATTCGCAGAACAAGACTGCTGCTGCATATGCGGCTGGAAAAATTCAACGCGACCTTATTCCAGTTGCAGTTCGCTCTACAGAGCTTGGTTGGGGAGTTGCGACAGTCGATGAACCACCAAGACCTGGTACAACTGTCGAAACTCTCGCCGCACTTAAAACGCCATTTAGGCCGATGGGAAATGTAACGGCCGGAAATGCAGCTGGTTTAAATGATGGCGCAACGGCTGCAATTTTGGCGAGCGAATCAAAGGCCAATGAACTTGGACTAAGTATTAAAGCGAGAATGATCTCCTTCGCATTCGCCGGCGTTGCTCCCGAGATTATGGGATATGGCCCAGTGCCAAGCACAATAAAGGCGCTAGCCAAAGCAGGATTAAAGATTGAAGATATCGGCCTATTTGAAATCAACGAGGCCTTTGCAGTTCAGGTACTCTCATTTCTAGATCACTTCGGCATCGCTGATGACGATAAGCGCGTAAATCAATATGGGGGCGCAATTGCAGTTGGCCATCCCCTAGCTTCATCTGGAGTTCGGTTGATGATTAATCTGGCTCGCGGCTTTGAAGAGCGAACTGATGTCCAATATGGCGTAACAACTATGTGTATCGGATTAGGCATGGGTGGAACTGTTATCTGGGAGAACCCAAACTTTAAAGCAAAGGGCGCAAAACAATGAGCGATGTAAGCACAATGAAATTGCCAGATGGCGCCCCCGAAGAGGTTGTCACTAATGCATATCTGCGCGAGATTGATCTAGCTGCATTTGGATATAAGGGCACACTCTCTCTGATAACAATTGATAACGGCATGGACCACAATCGCCCCAGCACATTTGGACCACAATCACTGGCCTCACTAAACGGGGCAATAACTCTGGCCGAAGAGAGCGCCTCAATTGCGATTGCGATAACTGGTAAGCCTTTCATCTTTGCTGCTGGCGCAGATCTCTCTGCACTGGCTTTTCTTAAGGATAAAGACCAAGCTCTTGCAATCGGCAAACTTGGGCACGATGTATTTCGCAGGTTGGGTGAGAGCAAGAAGCCAACATTTGCTTTTATCAATGGGCTTGCACTTGGTGGCGGCTTAGAAGTAGCCCTGCATTGCAACTACCGCACTCTTGCCACAACCGCATTTACTGGACTTCCGGAAGTATTTCTTGGGTTAGTTCCAGGTTGGGGCGGAGCAACAATTTTGCCTAAATTAATCGGGCCTAAGAATGCCGTCCAAGTAATTATTTTAAATGCGTTAAACAACAATACAATGATGAAGGCCAAGGATGCCCTCGGCCTTGGTGTCGTAGATAAAATCTTCCAGCCTGCGGATTTCTTAGAAAATTCAATCAAGTTCGCCACATCAATTTTAAGCGGAGCAGAGAAGATCGAACGACCTGATTTTTCAGAAGATAAAGCGCAGTGGGATGAGGCAATTGCTATTGGCCAAGGGGCCGTAGCAAAGAAATTTGGTGGCGCCCAAATCCCACAAGCTATAAAGGCGCTAGAACTTATCGCGGCTGCTAGAACTAATACTTTGGGATCTGGCTTTGATGCTGAAGACCAAGAGTTAGCAACCCTTGCGATGAGTGACCCACTTCGTTCATCTTTATATGCATTTAACTTAATTCAAAAGAAGCGCAAGAAGGTAGAAGGCGCACCAAAGGCTGCACTTGCTCGCAAAGTTACAAAGGTTGGCGTTGTTGGTGCTGGCCTGATGGCTTCACAACTAGCGTTGATTATGCTGCGCAATCTCAAAGTACCAGTAGTAATTACCGACCTAGATCAAGAGCGCGTAGATAAGGGAATTTCCTACATAAAGGCCGAACTCGCCAAACTCGTCGAGAAGAGACGAATGAGCAACGAGGCAGCTGCGCGACTTGGCTCGCTAGTGACTGGTTCGACAGATAAGGCTATTTTTGCTGATGCCTCTTTTGTGATCGAGGCAATCTTTGAAGAGCTCGACCTGAAGAAAGCACTCTTCAAAGAGCTAGAAACAATCGTCTCACCAGAATGTGTTTTGGCCACAAATACTTCATCGCTCTCGGTCACTAAAATGTCCGAGGGTTTAAAGAATCCAGAGCGGGTAATAGGTTTTCACTTCTTCAATCCAGTAGCAATAATGCCGCTACTTGAAATTGCCAGAACTCCCGAGACCGATGATGCAACAACTGCAACTGCAGTCTCGATCGGTAAAGAGCTTAAGAAGACCATGGTTATCGTTAAAGACTCACCAGCTTTTGTTGTAAATCGACTTCTGACTAGATTTATGGGCGAGATTACCGATGCGATTGATGAAGGCACTGCGCCTGAGATTGCAGATTCTGCGATGGCGCCTCTTGGCCTTCCAATGACTTCACTTGAACTACTGGGGTTAGTTGGTCCAGGAGTTGCGCTGCATGTCGCCGAAACTTTAAATAAGAATTTAGGCGAGCGCTATCGAATCTCTCCAACAATGCAGGCCTTTGTGAAAGAGGGGGTTAAATCTTTCTATATTAAAGATGAGAAAGGCGCTCTCTCCCCCAACCCTGCAGCTTTAGCACTTATAAAGGGCGGCGATAGCCCTTCTACCGCAGATGAAGTAAGGGTTCGCGCACTCAAAGCTTTAGCAGGTGAGGCTGCCATGATGTTAAGCGAAGGCGTAGTAGCAACTGCGGCAGAGATTGACATCTGCATGTTGCTTGGCTGTGGTTGGCCACTTCACTTAGGCGGAATTCTTCCCTACCTTGATCGAACCGGAATTAGCGATGAGGTCAATGGCCAGCGCTTTCTTCCGACTGGTGTTGCCGCGCTAGCGTAATTTCACTCGCTAAATCATCTTTTAGCGAACTGCTCCAAGATACAAGTTGGTGTGTGATGTCCTGCGCAGTTATGCCAAGATCTCTAAGGATTTCACCGCGCTTAGAGTGCTCAATAAATTCAAGTGGAATTCCAATTGAATGAATCGGGACATCTAATGAAGCCTCTCTAAACATCTCCGAGATAGTGCTAGCAATTCCACCGTGTTTGATTCCATCTTCTACAACAACGACACTCTTATAACGTTGGGCCATCGTAATTAAACTTTGCGGTAATGGCTTTACCCATCTTGGATCTATAACAGTTACCCCAACACCTTCACGATATGCCTGAGAAGCGGCTTCGACGCAAATTTGTGCCATCACGCCGACGCTTACAAGAAGTACATCAGCGCTCTCTCCACGATATAAAACATCAATTCCGTCCCGACGCTCAAAGGCTGGAATATTTGGACCTACCGGTCCCTTTGCAAATCTAATTAGTGAAGGGGCATCAGAGATATCTAAGGATTCGCGCAGAACCTCTCTAAGTGTTGCGCCATCTCTTGGAGCTGCCATGTGTAGCGTTGGAACAATTCCACCAAGTGCCAAATCCCAAATTCCATGATGAGATGGTCCATCATCGCCGGTTATTCCTGCGCGATCTAGAACGAAGGTAACTCCGGCTTTATGGAGTGCAACATCCATTAACAACTGATCAAATGCCCGATTTAAAAATGTTGAGTATATTGCAACAACTGGATGCAGGCCGGTAAAGGCCATGCCTGCTGCGCTTGTCGCAGCATGCTGTTCAGCAATCCCGACATCTAAAATTCTTTCCGGGAACTTACTGGCGAATTTATCTAGCCCAGTAGGACCAAGCATCGCAGCAGTGATTGCCACAACATCCTTACGTTTGGCTCCGATTTCACACATCTCATCGGCAAAAACGCTCGTCCAATTTGGATCTGCTTTTATTACTGGAAGACCGGTCTCTGGACTTACAACACCAACGGCATGAAATTTCTCAGCAGCATCATTGACCGCAGGAGCGTGGCCTCGCCCCTTCTCGGTTATTACGTGGACAAGGACTGGCGCGCCAAAGTTTTTAGCACCTTTAAGCGCTTTCTCAACAGCTTCTATGTCGTGGCCATCGATAGGGCCAAGGTACTTAAGCCCTAAATCTTCAAACATGCCTTGTGGCGCCACAATATCTTTTAACCCTTTTTTAACTCCGTGCAAAGTTTCATAAATAGGAGCTCCAACTACAGGAGTTTTTTCTAAGACTCCTTTGCCCCAATCTAAGAATTTCTCATAGCCACTAGTTGCGCGAAGTGTTGAAAGATAGGTTGCAAGCCCACCAATCGTCGGAGAATAAGAGCGTTCGTTATCATTTACGACTATTACCAACTTAAGATCTTCACTTGAGGCAATGTTATTTAGCGCCTCCCAAGACATGCCACCAGTTAAAGCGCCATCTCCTACAACGCAGACTACAACTTTATCTAGATCCCCTTTTATTAAATTTCCACGAGCAACACCATCTGCCCAACTTAGAGCGGTTGATGCATGTGAATTTTCAACTACATCATGCTCACTCTCGCTGCGATTTGGGTATCCCGAGATACCGCCACGTTGCCGTAACTTATCGAAGTCTGGAGCTCGTCCAGTAAGTAATTTATGGACATAACTCTGATGACCAGTATCAAAAATTACTGTGTCGTGAGGAGATTCAAAGGTGCGATGAATTGCAATAGTTAATTCAACAACTCCCAAATTTGGACCGAGATGACCACCACTTTTTGAGACTTTCTCAATTAGAAATTCGCGAATCTCTGCCGATAGCTCAGTTAGCTGTGGGTATGTGAGCTCGACTAAATCCTTAGGACCATCAATGCTCGCTAGATATTTCGACACCTCTGTAGTGTAGAGCAGCCCGATTTATTTAGAGCAGTGAGCGAAGGACGTATTGCATGATGCCACCGTGACGGAAATAGTCAGCCTCGCCTGGAGTGTCAATCCGTACGACTGCCTCAAAGCTCTTGGCTCCAGTGCTCACTGTTACCGTCTTTGGGATAGCTCCATTATTTAGCCCTTTTATTCCAGTAATTGAAAATTCCTCATCACCTGTGATTTCAAGTGAGGCAGCGCTCTGGCCTGTAGGAAATTGGAGAGGTAGTACTCCCATTCCAATTAGATTCGAGCGATGGATGCGTTCGAAAGATTCTGCGATGACAGCCTTCACGCCAAGTAACGCAGTTCCTTTTGCTGCCCAATCCCGTGATGATCCTGAGCCATATTCTTTTCCGGCAAGTACCACTAGCGGAACTTTCGCGGCCTGATATGCCATCGAAGCATCGTAAATTGTCGCCTGTGCGCCTCCATCTAGGAAATTCTTAGTGAAACCACCTTCGATGCCCTCGAGTAATAAATTTTTAAGTCGAATATTGGCAAATGTTCCACGAATCATTACCTCGTGATTGCCACGCCTTGAACCATATGAGTTGAAATCTGCGCGGTCGATACCGTGTTGGGCTAAATATTTACCGGCAGGTGAATCTACCTTTATATTTCCGGCAGGTGAGATGTGATCGGTTGTTACTGAATCACCAAGGATTGCCATAACTCGAGCCTTCAAAATATCTTTGACTGGTTCAGGGTTACGCGGCATGCCATCAAAATAAGGTGGCTTGCGCACATATGTCGAGTTCATATCCCAATCAAAAACTTTTCCAGTTGGGGTATCGAGTGATTTCCATCTGTGGTCACCTTCAAAGACTGTCGCATAGTCTTTTGTAAACATCTCAGAAGTTATCGAGCTATTAACTACACTTGAAATCTCTTCGGTCGATGGCCAGATATCCTTCAAATAAACTGGGTTGCCATCCATATCAGCGCCAAGTGAATCTCGCTCAAAATCATGGTCCATAGTTCCAGCCAAGGCGTAGGCCACTACTAGCGGAGGTGATGCTAAATAGTTCATCTTCACATCGGGGCTAATGCGACCTTCAAAGTTTCGGTTTCCGGATAGAACAGCAGTTACTGCTAAGTCATTCTCATTAATTGCCTTACTGATTTCGATTGGCAGTGGACCAGAGTTTCCGATACAAGTTACACACCCATAACCAACTAAGTTGAAGCCTAATTGCTCCATATAAGTAGTTAGCCCAGCGCGCTCGTAATAATCGGTAACAACCTTTGAGCCAGGAGCCAAGGTGGTTTTCACCCATGGCTTGCTCCGTAACCCTTTTTCTACCGCTTTTTTAGCAAGTAGCGCCGCACCAATCATGACACTTGGGTTTGAGGTATTTGTGCAGGATGTAATTGAAGCAATCACGACCGCACCGTTAGTAACTGATGTTGGCTTGCCATTCACTGCGATATTGATTGGAGATTTTTCGGTCTTATCCGAATAGTAGCTCGGGACAATTTCTTCAAATGAATATTTGGAGTCGACAAGTTGAATTCGATCTTGAGGGCGCTTGGGGCCAGCGATTGAAGGAACAATTGTCGCTAGGTCCAGCTCTAGAGTTTCAGAGTATTTAGGAGCCACATCGGGGTTATGCCAAATTCCGGTTCGCTTTGCATATTCTTCGACTAACGCTATTTGATCTGGGGTGCGTCCGGTTAGCTCTAAATATCGAATCGTCTCTTCATCAATTGGGAAGATTGCGCAGGTAGATCCGTACTCTGGGGACATATTCCCGATTGTTGTGCGATTTGCCATTGGTAGCGCCGTAACACCAGGGCCATAAAATTCCACAAACTTTCCAACTACTCCGTGCTTTCTAAGTGCCTGCGTAATTGTTAAAACTAAATCAGTTGCAGTCGTTCCAACTGGCATCATTCCATTCAACTTAAAGCCAACAACGCGTGGAATTAGCATGGAGACTGGTTGACCCAGTAGCGCTGCTTCAGCTTCAATACCACCAACGCCCCAACCCAGGACACCAAGTCCATTGACCATAGTGGTATGCGAATCTGTGCCAACAACCGTATCTGGATAAGCGCGAAGAACTCCATCAACATTACGTGTCATTACTACTCTAGCCAGGTACTCGATATTTACTTGGTGAACAATTCCAGTTCCGGGTGGCACAACTTTAAATTCATCAAAGGCGCTCTGGCCCCAACGGAGAAAACGATAACGCTCTTGGTTCCTCTGATATTCGATATCTGTATTCTCTTCAAACGAGGTCTTGGTTCCGAACTTGTCAGCAATTACTGAGTGGTCAATCACTAGCTCTGCTGGGGCTAGTGGATTTACCTTTGCGGGATCTCCGCCAAGATCAGAGATCGCTTCACGCATTGTGGCTAGATCGACGATGCACGGGACTCCAGTGAAATCCTGCATGATTACTCGAGCTGGAGTGAATTGAATTTCAGTATCTGGCTCTGATTCGGGTCTCCAATTTGCCAGCGCTTGGATTTGAGCTGCAGTTATATTCGCGCCATCCTCGGTACGCAATAAATTCTCAAGCAATATTTTAAGACTAAACGGGAGCGTATTTGCTGCAGGCAATTTAGTGATATCGAAAATTTCGTACTTTGTTCCCGCTACTTCAATCTGGCTCTTGGAATCAAAGGAATTTTTACTCATAAGCCCATCCTAACCGAGAGTAAAGCGCGCTACACATTCCACATGATGGGTCATGGGGAATAGGTCGAATCCGACGAGGTAATCAATGTGATATCCCCCATCTTCTAACGCTCTGGCATCTCTAGCGAGTGAGGCTGGGTCACACGAGATGTAAACAATTGTCCTTGGCTTCTTGGCGAGCATCTGCTTAACAACCATTTCGCCAGCACCTGTTCTTGGTGGATCTAGCAGAATCACATCAACTCTATTTATCAGTGGCAACTTCTGTTCAACGCGACCAGAATGAATAACCACATTTTTCTGCTTCTCAAAAATCTTTAACGCATCTTGGGTAGCCCGGTGGCTAGATTCAATTAGATGTACCTTGCCAATGTCGCCAACATCTTCTGCTATCGGAGCAGTAAATAGCCCGACACCCCCATAGAGATCGCAGACCTGATCACCTGGGCGAAGTGCCATTAAATCCAAGGCCAACTTGGTAAGAGTCGAAGGTGCTGCAATGTGGCTCTGCCAGAAAGAAGCCGGTGAAATTTCAAAGGTGTGTTCACCAACAACTTCATGTAATTGCGTTGGCCCAGAAATACTTCGTCCACCCCTAGAAACATTTTTTTCACCAGAATTAGATACGGCAACTTCAAGGCGATCCTCGCCCTTCCAATTTCTTGCAAACATTGCAGGATCATTTATCGCTTCCACTGCAATTAAACATCTATCAATTTCAATCACTTCTTTACTTCGGGCGGAATATAGCCCAGGCTTGCCACCTTTAGAGATTGCAAAATCCATCCGAGAACGCCAGTTGAGGCCGGATGCAGGTTCGAGTTTTTGCATATCTAAATCAATTTCGATTTTTCCTAACCGTGAAAATTGTTCACGGATAACTGAACGCTTTAACTCGCTCTGCGCAGCAATATCAATATGTTGAAAATCGCAACCGCCGCAACCGCCTGGAACTGCATACTTGCATGGAGGTACAACACGATCTTTTGAAGCCTTAATTACTTCAACTACATCTGCGCGAGCTAACTTCGAAGAGACTGAAGTTATTTCAACTACCGCTTCCTCGCCAGTAATTCCATACCGGACAAAAATAACCTGACCTAAATGCCTGGCGATGAAGTGGCCGCCATGGGCAACGGGTCCAATCTCAACGGTTATCCGATCGCCTACTTTTAACGTACTTTGGGCGATTGATTCCATAGATGAACTCTAAGGGTGTAAGTTGTACTTTGTGCACGTAGTGATTATGGGATGCGGTCGAGTGGGGTCTCGCTTAGCTGCTGATTTAGAGGCGGCCGGCCACTCAGTATCTATAATCGACCATGATCGTGAAGCTTTCCGCAGATTAGGCCCTGATTTCAAGGGACAGATTGTTGCTGGAGTTGGATTTGATAGAGATATCTTGCTCGAAGCTGGAATTGAGAAGGCTGATGCTTTTGCCGCAGTCTCAAATGGTGATAATTCAAATATTCTTGCTGCTCGGGTAGCGCGCGAGACATATGGTGTTTCGAAGGTAGTTGCTCGAATTTATGATTCAGCTCGTGCTGAAATTTATCAGCGCCTTGGAATTCCAACGGTTGCAACTGTGCTCTGGACTACAGATCAGATTATTAGAAGGCTAGCGCCTGAAGGTTCGAGATCTGAGTGGCGAGATGCAAGTGGTGTTGTTCAACTCTGTGAAGTTCATCTCCACCACGACTGGTTTGGACTACCGGTTTCATTAATCGAGAGCTCATCAACTGCCCGTGTTGCTTTTATAACTAGATTGGGTGCAGGAATGATCCCAACTGAAAACACAGTTCTCCAAGAGGGCGACTTGGTTCATGTAATGGTCACCGACTCTAAACTCGCTCTGGTCGAAACAGCTCTTGCAAAATCACCGAAAGTTGTATTAGGTAAATGAGAATTGCAATCGCCGGCGCAGGCAATGTTGGTCGTTCAATCGCTAGGGAGCTAATTGAAAATGGCCATTCAGTACTCTTAATTGACCGCGATCCCAAAGCGTTAAAGATGGATAGCGTGCCAGGTGCGCAATGGTTGATGGCCGATGTCTGTGAAATTTCATCACTTGATAAAGCGCAATTAGATACTTACCAGGTGCTAATAGCAACAACTGGAGATGACAAGGTCAATCTCGTTGCCTCTCTCTTAGCTAAAACCGAGTATGGAGTACCTCGAGTTGTCGCCCGAGTAAATCATCCAAAGAACGAGTGGATGTTTGACTCTTCATGGGGCGTTGATGTTTCGGTATCTACGCCAAGAATTATTTCGGCTATCGTTGAAGAGGCGGTCTCGGTTGGCGATGTAGTGCGATTGTTCTCATTGCAAAAGGGGCAGGCAAGCCTGGTAGAAATTACGCTACCCGAAGATGCGAAGTGCCTTGGGCGAACCGTTGAAGAGATAGAACTTCCGGAAAATGCTAGCCTGGCTGCAATTGTTAGAGATGGCCAGGTAATAACGCCACATGCTCATGATGTCTACTCTGCAGGAGACGAATTACTTTTCGTAGCATCGGCTGCTGCTGAAGAGTTACTGAAGAGCTGCTTTATCGTAAATAATTAATTAGCTTTTGCTATTGGTACTGATTTTATAACCATCCAAGTACCCCATAAAGTTGCGAGGTAAAGTGGGAATCCAAGGAAGATATTTGCAATTCCGAGGGCATTTAACTGGTCTGCTTTGAAGAGTGGGTATTGAACCAGTAATCGAATTGCAAAGAGTGCAAACCAGATCCAAGTCGCCTTTGTATAGGCTGCGAGCCGCGCCGGATTCTTACGCCAATTTAAGTTCTCGCCAAGTATTGGGCCGAGCACTACGCCAATAAGCGGCCACTTAATAAGAATCGAGAGCAGGTAGACGAGAAGAAAGGCAGAGTTCTTCCATAGGCTTGGAGCGAAATAATCCTTTGCTTGACCCGTGCGCCAAGCCAGCCAGCCACAGAAAGCAACGCCAATAAATCCTGAGATTGAGTGCATCAAGCTGTCACGTTTAATAAGGCGCCAGATCATTAGCGATGCCGCTACGCCTAGTGAGATATAAAGGCAGATCTCAAGATTGTGGGTGATGTTGTAGGTAAGAAGAAATAATACAGATGGGATAGTTGAATCAATTATTCCCTTCTTCCCGCCAAGGGCTGTTAAAACCTTCGCTTTATCTTCTTCCTGCATTAACTCTTCCCTTCAGTTGAACCAAAGCCACCACTGCCCCGATCTGACCTCGGTAAATTCTCGACCTCAATAAACTCTGCCATCTCAACTTTTTGAATCACAAGCTGTGCAACTCGGTCACCTTTTTTAAATGAGACCACTTGAGTCACGTCATGATTGATCAAGATTAGTTGAAGCTCGCCCCGATATCCCGCATCAACGGTGCCCGGTGAATTAACCATAGTTATGCCATGTTTAATGGCGAGTCCAGACCTTGGATGAATAAGTGCGACATAGCCATTTGGAAGCGCGATTGAGATTCCGGTAGGAACTAACTTCCGTTCTCCAGGTGCCAGTGTTACATCGACACGAGTTGTTAGATCCGCTCCGGCATCTCCCGGTTTGGCGTAGCTTGGAGCGGGAATCGAACTATCTAATCTAGTGATTAACACTTTTACGGTCATGGATTAATTTCAAATTCTGGATCAACAAAGGCTAGTAGCTCGGGATGAGCTGTGACATGGGCCAAATATTCAGCTGGCGCATTATCTAAAAAGTGCTGCATTGGAACTATTACATAAAGTGATGCGGCGCGAACTGCTATTGGTCCATCACTAGAGCCAATACGTCCAATCGCACTGCAATAGACCTTGCGATTGACCTGTCCTGTTATCTCTGCGCTGATGTGAAGTGTGGTTCCCATCGGAACTGGAAGGATGAAATCTGTTTCGAGTCTGGCAGTGACTGCAGGTGAGCGAATGAGCCACATTAATTTTCCAAGCGCTTCATCAAATGCCAACGAGAGCAATCCGCCATGGGCTAGCCCAGGAGCTCCTTGATGATCTTCAGTAACTGTAAATGTTGCAGTTAAATTCTGACCATCTCCGGCATGTGCCACCAAATGAAGTCCTGTTGGGTGCAGCTCCCCACATCCAAAACAGTGACCAAAATGTGAAGGAATCTTGGTTCCCGGCTCTGGTGCTTTCGGATGTCGTGGTGGAATTTGCGCGCCTTGCGGTGGCACGGTACTTGGGATTCGACTCATAGATTAAGCCTAACCCTTGATTTATTTTGCGCAAACATTTCACAAGTTTTATCTTTGCCAAGTCATCAATGGCGTAGCGTGCGCCTATGGGTAGAGCTAATCGGCATAAGGATCTCAGCTACGGCTCACCGCTATTTCAAGAGAAACTAAATTGGAGCTTTGGCCTCTGGGGCTTTGCGATTTTTATGGCTGCTTCGCTCTCATTCTCTATCTGGGTCGCCCTTGGGTTGCTACCCACAATAATTGCCACTGTACTTCTAATTATTTTATTAGCTCTTGCCGCAAATTCGAGTGCGCTAAAAATTACAGTGACTAAGGGCTGGTTGATAGTTGGACCAGCCGCAATTCAACGGGCATATATTCATAATTTCCAGCCCCTCGGAAATGATGAATTTAGAAGAGCTCGTGGCGTTGATAGCGATCCAGCAAGCTATCTTCAAATTCGCTTCTGGATTAAAGGGGCTATAAAAATTTCACTTCGTGACCCAGAAGATAAGACCCCCTATTGGCTTGTAAGCACCAATAGAGCGGATCAATTAGCTAAAGTATTAAGCGTTGCCGAGCACTAGTTTCATATTGTTTTAAATTGCTAGAAATTATTAGAGACAATTAGAACTAAACGCAATCTGTACAGACCGCTTTAGCTCCTTCGCCCTTCGCAAGTTGTGAAGCGTGATGAATCAAGAAACAGTGAGAACAAGTAAATTCATCTTCCTGCTTTGGAACAACGCGGACAGTTAGCTCTTCGCCTGAAAGGTCAGCGCCTGGGAGTTCTAGATTCTCAGCCGCATCTTCCTCATCTATATCAACTTGACCTGATTGAGCATCTGATCTGCGAGCTTTTAGCTCTTCAAGTGATTCTTCATGAAGTTCTTCATCTTGTTTTCGCGGTGTGTCGTAATCCGTTGCCATGGCACCTCCTTCTTCAAAATTCTATTAACTACTAAAAAATGACTTGCTTTATTTAGTAGTACCGACTGTCAATTTGACTGCCATCAGGGCGGATAGTGTCCTATAAGTAGCTTTCTTACCTAATCAACCCTCGGCGTGTCGAAAATATTCCCCGACTTACTCGCTGTGCCTCTTATGAAGGTGATTAATCCTTTAATCTGATTGGATTCTGCCCGCGAGCTTCTAGCCGATCAAAATGGTTATCGCGCTTTTCGACGAATTTGGCTACATCCACTTCAGCCTCCGCAAGATATTTTGCAAGTTCATCTCTAGCTTGAGCGCCTTCACCAGTGAAATCTTCGCGATTGAAAATATTCCAAGCCCGCAATACTGGAGCAACTACATCTTCGATATGAGATTTAGGATCATAAATTCCAGCCAGCGCGATTTGCACCGATTTGCGACCCCAACCAGGCATTCCTGCACCTGGCATCTGAAAATTAGTAACTACATCTCTAATTGCAATCATTGCTGCATTTGGTTCTAGCTCTAGCGCTGCCCCGAGTAAATTCCTATAAAAGAGCATATGCAGATTCTCATCTAGCGCCACTCTCGCCAACATTCCCTCACAAGTTTCGTCATTCGAAATTCGTCCGGTATTGCGGTGTGAAATTCGAGTGGCTAGTTCTTGGAAAGTTACATATGAAACTGTATGCAACATATCGTTCTCATAAGGAGTTTGATATCCAACAGTCATATGGGCCATACGCAGATCTTCCAACTCATTTGGATCAACTCCGCGAGTCGCCATTAAATAATCTCGGATAACAATTCCGTGTCGCGCTTCCTCAGCAGTCCAGCGGTTAATCCAGGTGTTCCATGCGCCATCTCGGCTCATTGCTGTTGCAATCTCAGTGTGATAGCTCGGCAAATTATCTTCAGTCAATAAATTCAAAATTAGTGAATCTTGAGCAATCGCACTCAACTTGGAATCCTTGGCTTCCCAAGCATCGCCATTTAGTGGACCGGCAAATGTTCGACCCTCACTCCATGGGACATATTCGTGTGGGTACCAATCTTTGGTTGTTGCAACGTGGCGCTCGAGTTCGACTGCAACTGCAGGTTCGAGATCACGAATTAACCGCGATTGAATCTTTGGATCGATTGATGCCATGGGCGGAACTTAGCGCAAGATTTACGCTACTCGCGAGTTAAATTGATTTAATTTGGGTGATTTTTGGTGCGAATGAGTGCCTGTTCTAATCGCCACTTAGCAATTTCCCCATGATTGCCAGATAGCAAGATTTCAGGAACTTCTAATCCGCGCCATTCTTTGGGTTTTGTGTAATTCGGATATTCGACCAGAGTTTCGCCATCGTTGCTCAAGGTATGTGACTCTTCATCCAATGACGCGCTATTTCCAATGACGCCGGGAAGCAGGCGAATAATCGCCTCCATAATTACCAAGGTAGCAACTTCCCCGCCACCTAAAACATAATCACCGATCGAAACTTCGCGGACCTTAAAGTTTTTAGCACTCGAATAGAAATCACCAACTCGAACATCGATACCTTCATAACGTCCACAAGCAAATATTAAGTGCTTTGATTTAGTAAGAGTTTGAGCTAACTCTTGTGTCAATTTTTTGCCGGCTGGAGTTAAAACAATTAGCTCGTGAATTTCATTCGGAGCAAGTTCGGCTACTGCGTCAATTGCTTTGCCCCAAGGCTCTGGTGACATCACCATTCCAGCGCCACCGCCATAGGGAGTGTCATCGACAGAACCGTGAACATCAGTGGTTTGGGCCCGTAGATCATGAACCCCGATTTCAATTAAGCCATTGTTTACAGCTTTACCTATTAAAGAGAGTTTGAGTGGCTCCAAATACTCTGGAAAAATAGTAATTACATCGAAACGATTTACGCTACTCATCTAATAATCCCGCCGGTGGCACAACGGTAATTTTACGATTCTTGACATCAACAATTGGAACAATTGCCTTAACAAATGGAATCAGAACTTCGCGGCCGTTGTAGTCAACTGCTAATACATCTTGTCCTGGCAGATTAATCACATCAGTTACCGGCCCTAATTCGATTCCATCCTGGGTGCTTACCTGGCACTGCAAAAGTTGCTGGACATGAAAATCATCTTCCGTAGAGTCAGCCTCGATATCAACATCTGCCAGCAGCAAAACATTGCGGAGTTGTTCAACTTGATTTCGATCACTTATTCCTTTGAAGCCAAGGAGCAAGGTTCCGTTGTGATCACGAACTGAGGTAATTGTTAATGGACCAAATGTATTTGGCTCTGTCGCTAGGACAGAGCCAATATAAAAACGATCTTCTGGTTGATCAGTGCGAACTTCTATTGTCGCCTCACCCAGTACTCCATGTGCGCGACCAATTCTGGCAACGACAAGTTGCACTATTAGCGAGCCTCGTCTGCCTCGATGAGATCTACTCGAACTGAGCGACCAGCAATTGCGCTGACCACAGTTCTAAGTGCACGCGCAGTGCGACCATTGCGGCCAATCACTTTGCCAATATCATCTGGATTTACTCGAACTTCTAGTGTTGTCCCACGACGATGATCTTTTGTTGTAATAACAACATCATCAGGATTATCAACAATCCCCTTAACTAAATGTTCTAGTGCTTCGTCAATCATTGTTGTTCAGCTACCGCTTCTGCTGGAGTTTCAGGAGTTTCAGTTGCGTTAGTTTCAACTGAAGCTGGAACCTCTGCCTCGACTGTTTCGGTTACAGCTTGGACATCATTCGATTCTGCAGGGGCTTGGACATCAGATTGGACATCAGCTACGGCTTCGACAGGCGCTGCCTTGGCAGCTAACTTCTCTGCAGCCTTCTTCTTCATTGTTGTTGCGCCATCTGCTGGCTCATTCATTGCATCCTTTACGGCTGCTTCATAAGCAATGCGCTTGTGTGGCTTCTCAGCAATTGTCTTAAGTGTTCCTTCGCTTCCAGGAAGACCCTTGAACTTCTGCCAGTCACCTGTAATTTTTAATAGCGCAGCAACTGCTTCAGTTGGTTGTGCACCAACAGATAGCCAATATTGCGCACGGTCAGATGTAACTTCAATTAGTGAAGGCTCTGAACTTGGTGAATAACGGCCGATTTCTTCGATTGCACGTGAGTTACGAGCAGCACGTGAATCTGAAACTACGATACGAAAATGTGGAGTACGGATTTTTCCCATACGCATTAATCTAATTTTTACGGCCACGAAGGCTTTCTCCTTGTTTTAAGCGGTGCTAATTCTCTTGCGACAGTGGGAGCGTCACTCGAAAAATAAAACCTGTTTTCAAAATATCTTCCACCTATTGGTGAAGATCGCTTGGGGGTAGAGGGCCCCTTGCAGGGTGCCAATCTTGCCAGCCCTGCGCTCATTACCCAAATTCAGCTCTCTAGCTCTCTAGCGCCCGCTTCGCTGGATTTCCCGAACGAGACTTCTTCTTATTTACAACCTTTGGGGCTTGTGGCAATGGCATTCCAGGTGGCATTCCAGGCGGCATCTGCATTCCAGGCGGCATCTGCATTCCCCCCTTGCCAGTGCGCATCTGCTTCATAACTTTCTGGGCTTGAGTAAATCTCTCTACAAGTGAATTGACATCTGAAACCTGACGGCCAGAACCATTTGCAATTCGCAATCTTCTAGAGCCATTTAAAACTTTTGGATCATTTCGCTCAAGCGGCGTCATTGATTGCACAATCGATTGCGTCTTCACCAGTTCGCCTTCATCAAATTGCTCTAACTGCTTCTTCATGGCACCAGAATTTGCTCCGGGAATCATGCCTAACAACTTTGTCATCGAGCCCATTTTTTTCATTGCCTCTAGCTGAGCCAAGAAATCATCCAATGTGAAATCTTCGCCGCTGGCGAATTTGTCCTCTAACTTAGCCGCGGTATCGCTATCGAATGCGCCCTTAGCTTGTTCGGCGAGAGTTTGAATGTCGCCAAGTCCCAGGATGCGAGAGGCCATTCGATCCGGATGGAATAGATCAAAATCATTAACAGTTTCACCAGTTGCGGCGAACATAATTGGCTTACCAGTGACTTGCGTAATTGAAAGTGCGGCGCCACCACGAGCATCACCATCTAATTTAGTAAGAACGATTGCATCAAACCCAACACCCTCAAAGAAAGCCTGAGCGGTGCGGACTGCATCTTGGCCAACCATTGCATCAACAACATAAAGAACTTCGTCCGGCGAAACTGCATCTCTAATCTGCTTCGCTTGCTCCATAAGTTGGGCATCAACACCAAGGCGACCTGCAGTATCAACAATTACAATGTTATGTAATTTATCTTCAGCAAATTTCACACCAGCCTTGGCAACTTTTACTGGATCCCCCACGCCATTTCCAGGTTCTGGTGCGAATACCGGAACCCCGATGCTCTCGCCAACAACTTGAAGTTGTGTAACAGCATTTGGACGTTGCAGATCTGAAGCAACCAAGAGCGGAGTGTTTCCTTGGACCTTCAAATAATTTGCGAGCTTTCCGGCCAGCGAAGTCTTACCCGCGCCTTGTAAACCTGTAAGCAAAATAACCGTTGGTGGCTTCTTGGCAAGTCGAATTCTTCGGGCGCTGCCACCAAGGATTTCAATTAAAAGTGAGTTAACTATTTCAAAGATGGCATTTGCAGGGTTTGTTGACTTGTTTAAATCTGTCAACACTTCTTCAGCCCTGGACTTTAATTGCTCAATGAAGAAATCTACAACGCTTAATGCAACGTCCGAATCCAAGAGTGCGCTTCGAATTTCTAAAGCGATCTCATCGATATCGCCAGGTTTTAACCTTCCCTTACTGCGAAGTGAGGCGAATGCGCCTTGGAACTTTGCGGATAAGGATTCAAACATGGGTGGAGATTACTAGTTAAAGGTGAGTGATTAAAATATTTTCAACTTTTGTCGCAAGTAATTGCGCACGCTCTCCAGTCAGAGGTTGCCCCTCCAGATCGGTCACATAAAGGGTGTCAAAAGCCTCTGCTCCCAAGGTCGAAACAATTGCCGATTTGATATCCACGCCGAACCTAGAGATGGCGCGAGTTACATTAAATAAGATTCCCGGGCGGTCATGCATTCGAACCTCAATTATTGTTGCATTGGTCGCAAGATCATTTGCAGCAAACACAACCGGCGGCGGAGTAGGAATACCGGGATGCTTACGATAATTCTCATTTCGCTCCTCGATCTTGCGTCCGAGATCTAGTTCGCCCGATAGCGCCTTCTTTAATTGGTCAGTCAGCTTCTCGGCCGATGGCAGTTGAGCATTTGCATCTAGTTCAACAATCCAGCGCATGACTGCAATTTCATTTGTGGTTCGAGTCTTGGCGGAACGAACATTAAATCTAGAAATTGTCATCAGACCTGCGACAGCAGAAAGCAGACCAGTCTGGTCCTTTGCGATAATCTCAATTTCAATGTTATCTAGAGATTCTGCGTTATTTTCGTTACTTAAGATGGTTATCGAAATATCATCAACCAAGCTTTTAGTCGGAACTAAATCTGGTTGAGAGACCGGTTTAATTCCAGCCATGGCCGCAAGACATTTGCCTACCAAAGTCGAAACTAGGCCCGCCTTCCAATCACTCCATGCACTCTTACCAGTGGCTTCGCCATCAGAAATACTTAGCGCGTGAAGAAGCTGTAGCGCTTCTGGCTCTTTGATTTTTTCAACGACAAAACCAATAGTCGCAGGATCTTCCAGATCGCGACGAGTTGCAACAGCTGATAACAATAAATGTTCTTTGACGAGCAAAGCGATGGTCTCGCAATCTTTCTCGTCGAAACCCAGCCGCTTAGCAAGTGGTCTGATTAATTCCTCGCCGTAATCGCAATGATCTTTTTCAGGAAAGCCTTTTCCAATGTCATGAAAAAGTGCGGCAACGAGAAGTAAATCAGGCCTGGTAACTGTTCTAGTTAAAGCGGCAGCATGAACAGCAGTTTCGAGCATATGTCGGTCAACTGTGTGGCGGTGTAAAACATTTCGCTGGGGCAAGAATCTGACATGCGACCATTCTGGAATCCATTTTTCAATAAGCCCATCTTGGTCCAGTGCTTCGAAAACTCGAATCATTGGTGAGCCTGCGCCAATGAGTGAAACCAGATCATTTAAAACTGACTTCGGCCATGGATTAGGAAGCGAAGAAAATTTCTCGGACAAGAGAACGCAAGCATCAATCGAAAGCGGCAATCCGCGCTGGGCGGCAGCGGCAGCGGCTCTTAAACCAATTGCCGAATCGTTCGATATGTCATAGCCATCTTCGATTGTTACTTCAGAATTTAGAATTACTAATCCTTGATCAATCTTCTGATCTTTTCTGCGACGAAGCCAACTCTGCCCACCTTTTGAATCTATTCGATGCCAAGTTAAATCCATTAAATAATCAACAGCCCGAGCTGCTTTAGCTACATCTAGCATCAGGGCATCTGCATCTGCATAACCCATTACCGAAGCAACCCGATCTTGTTCGGTTAGCAACAATAAGTCCCGAGCCCTTAAATTATCGCCATGCAATACATCTCTGACATTTGCAAGCAGCGCCTCCGATTCAGCAACCCGAGTTAGGGAGACTGATATGGCGCCCGATATTTCAATTGCGCGGAGTGCATTTATATCTCGAAGTCCTCCGCGAGCTTCTTTAAGGTCGGGTTCCAAGAGAAATGCTAGTTCGCCAGATCGGTTTTCACGTTCTTGAATAGATTTTCGCAACTTCGGCAGAAACTTTTCTCGACTCTTCCGCCAATTTTCAAGCGCATCAGCTGCAACTTGATTTGAAAGTTCAGATTCACCAGCAATGTGGCGCAGATCCAGCAAGCCAAGTGCGACCCGGATATC
>DFDL01000058.1:3865-4313 GCA_002367715.1 Actinobacteria bacterium UBA3028 | reverse complement strand
GCAAAGATTGCTAGAGCCCCAACCAGGATAAGTACTGGCGAAGTTGCTAGCGCAAGAATTAGTCCAAATACTGAGGCAAGCGCGTAGAAAATAATTGCAGCGAGCTTTACTGCCTTAGGTGATTGCAGCCCACTGGCTACCAACCTGGTTGGACCAACTCGAGCCTCATCGCTCCCGCGAATTCCATCTGAATAGTCATTTGAAAAATTAACCGCAACCTGTAGGGATAGGCCAACGCCTAAGGCGAGAGCAGCGTTAAACCATTTAATAGCCACCCCATCAACTTGGATTAAAGCGGTTCCAATTAAAACTGGTGCGATAGCAGCAGGAAGTGTTCTAGGTCTTGCACCAGCTATCCAAGTTTTCATCGCGCTATCTTTGCTTATCAGTAAAGAGAAGTTGTGCTTTGACACGATCTGGTTTGCCGAGAGCAGTATTTGGAATATTT
>DFDL01000058.1:3287-3609 GCA_002367715.1 Actinobacteria bacterium UBA3028 | reverse complement strand
ATTAAGGCTAATTTCTGCCCCCATTTTGCATCAGCGATTCCAGTAGCAAGAAAGTTGGTATGCGGAAAATTAGCTTTTAGTAAGTCTTCAAGTGATTTAAGCGAGATATTTTCACCACCAGAAATAATGATGTCATCAACTCTGCCCAAGATATAAACGCTATCACCGCGGATCTCAGCTAGATCATTTGTTGTAAACCAACCATCACTAAATACTTGTGACCATTTATCCTCTTGATTTAGATATCCAGAAGCTAAGGTTGGTCCCTTAATTTTTAACTGCCCAAATTCATTTAGTGCAACTAAGAATCCAGGTAGCGCAA
>DFDL01000058.1:1695-3049 GCA_002367715.1 Actinobacteria bacterium UBA3028 | reverse complement strand
CCTTTTTTAGTAGCCTCTTTCAAAAGCTCTGGCGCAGTTGCTGCCCCGCCAACTAGTACGGCTTTACAAGCTTCTAAATGCGCTAAAAGTTCAGTGTCGCCATTTAAAGCTTCATGTAATTGGGTAGGAACTATCGAAGTAAATTCAGCTCTATCTTCGACAGATACAACGCTAGTTCCGAGTTTTATCGCGCGTGCCAGAACATTCAAGCCCGCAACATGGTTAGTTGGTAAAAGCAGTGACCAAATATCTCCAGCTTTAGCGCCGAGGGCGCTATTTGAAAGGTCGGCAGAATTTGAAAGAGCGGTTGCTGAAATCTCTACTCGCTTGGTAATTCCAGTAGATCCTGAGGTATTAATGATGAAGGAGCTCGAGGCCTTTTGAGCAAAGAGAGCCGAAATTTGGGCTGCTAGCTCTTGCTCTGCCCAAGTAAGCCCAAGATCAATTACCGAAGTTTTCATGACACCCGTAGGCTATCCATATATTTTGTAGGAGGAAACGTGAGCAAACCATTTAAGCGCGAACCAGGTAGCCGAACTATCCCAAAGTGGATTATCGGCACTGGCGGTGAAGCATTTTCTGACATCAGCTATGAGACCGCCGAAGGTATTGCAAAAATCACAATTAATCGCCCAGAAGTTCGAAATGCATTTCGCCCGCAGACTCTTGCTGAATTACAGACAGCCTTCTCGCTGGCTAGAGATGATGACACTGTTGGAGTAATTATTTTCACCGGCGCTGGTAGCGAAGCATTCTGCTCTGGTGGCGATATAAATGTTCGTGGTGATGATGGATATCTAGGAGATGATTCACTTGCTAAAAAAGGAATCGGACGGCTAAATGTTTTAGATTTACAGATTCAAATTCGTAGACTTCCTAAACCTGTCGTTGCAATGGTTGCGGGTTGGGCAGTTGGCGGTGGCCATGTTCTCCATGTTGTCTGCGACTTAACTATTGCTGCGGATAATGCAAAATTTGGACAGACCGGACCAATGGTTGGATCTTTTGATGGTGGTTATGGTGCGGGATTATTGGCTGCACATATCGGACAGAAGAAGGCACGAGAGATCTGGTTCTTGTGTCGCCAATATGATGCGACCGAAGCACTTGAAATGGGACTTGTTAACACTGTTGTACCCGTAGCTGAACTCGAGGCAGAGACAGTTTCATGGTGCCGCGAGATGTTACGCCACTCACCAATGGCACTTAGATTATTAAAGGCTGGCTTAAATGCCGCTGATGATGGACTTGCTGGTGTTCAGCAACTTGCTGGCGATGCAACACTTCTCTTCTACATGACAGAGGAAGGTCAAGAAGGACGCGATGCATTTAAAGAGAATAGAGAACCAAACTT
>DFDL01000058.1:0-1445 GCA_002367715.1 Actinobacteria bacterium UBA3028 | reverse complement strand
ATCTAACTGTGGTTTCAATTCCAACTCGGACGAGTTTTCGTGGGATAAATACTAGAGAGGCCGCGCTATTTAATGGACCTGCTGGTTGGAGTGAGTTCGCACCCTTCCTCGAGTATGGCGAGAGTGAGAGCGGAGCTTGGCTTGAGGCAGCCTTGGAAGCGGCCTACAAACCTTGGCCAGAATTAAAGCGCAGCTCGATTCGGATAAATGCAACGCTTCCAAGAGTTGAAAGTTCAAAGGTAGGCCAAATCCTAGAGCGATTTCCAGGCGCTGATACCGTAAAGATTAAGGTAAATGATTTTGAGAGAGATAGCGAACTAGTTGAAGCTGCTCTGGAATTTAATCCAGATTTTAAAGTTAGATTAGATGTAAATGGTGGATGGAATTTGGACGAGGCGCTTTTAAATCTCTATAACTATCATCTACGGTTTGGCGAAATTTTCGAGTACATAGAGCAGCCAGTTTTAGAAATTCCAGATTTAATCGCACTAAAACGCGAGATCCCAATGAAGATTGCAATCGATGAATCGATTCGAAAAGCTCTTGACTCTGACTTCTTGCAAGCAAGTGAATTCGCAGATTATGCAATTATTAAATGGGCGCCATCTGGAGGATTTTCAAAGGCCGAGAAGTTAATGAAGAAGATTGGACTTCCGGTTATAATCTCAAGTGCGCTCGATACTGGAATCGGAATCTCACACGGACTAGCACTTGCCGCAAGCCTAACTACCGAGAGCCTTGCCTGTGGCTTGGCTACAACTTCACTATTTGAAAGTGATGTGGTTAAACCAGAAATAGAGATAAGTGGTGGCGCTATTCAAGTCAAGCGCAATGAGCCTGATATGAATTTGGCCAAGAAGTATGAAGTATCAGATGACCGTAGAATTTGGTGGCAAGAGCGTATATCAAAGATCTGGGCAAATGGTTTTGGCGAGAGGTGGCTAAATGAGCAATGCAAGTGATTTAGCACGTCACACAATCCGCAAACTATTAGAAGCTGGTGTTAAAGATTTTGTTCTCTCTCCTGGTTCAAGAAACGCCCCACTCTCAATAGCCTTATATGAGGCTAGCTCAAGAGGATATGTAAACCTCCATGTAAAGCTTGATGAGCGTGGCGCAGCATTCTTCGCCCTAGGAATCTCCAAAGCAAGTGATCAATATGTAGCTGTAGTTTGCACAAGCGGTAGCGCCGCAGCAAATTATCATCCCGCGCTACTTGAAGCACTTCACTCAAACAATAAGTTAATTGCCATTACTGCAGATCGCCCAGAGCGACTTCGCAGAACTGGAGCAAATCAGACAACTGATCAAGTTGGTATGTTTCCAAATATTAAATGCCATGACTTGATTGCCGGAAGCGACTTTGAATTAACCAATGGTCCAATCCACTTAAACATTCAATTTGATGAACCACTTTTGCCATCTACAAGTTGGGATTGGCTATC
>DFDL01000055.1 GCA_002367715.1 Actinobacteria bacterium UBA3028 | reverse complement strand
GTTGATTCAGAGCGTAAAGTTGTTCTAAGTGAGATTGCAGTTCGCGATGATGATCCATCTGATTATATTCACGAGCTATATCTAGATACTTATTATGGCGACTCACCAATTGGGCGTTCTATTTTAGGCACTGTTGACTCGATCAATAAGATGCCTAGAAATGCAATCTTTAATTACTACAAGAAGCGCTACCAGCCGGAGAGCCTTGTGGTATCTGTAGCTGGAAATATCAAACATAAGAAAGTCGTTAAATTAATCGAGGAAGCTCTATCGAGAGATTCCTTCTTAGATGTTCCAGATAATAAGCACCAGACCCGAACTTCTAATCCAATTAAGACTCCCGGAATCGGTCGAGTTGGGCTTATGGATCGAAAGACTGAGCAGGCCCATATCCTTTACGGTTTTCCTGGACTAGCCAGAAATGATGATCGCAGATTTGCGCTAAGCGTCTTATCCTCTGCAGTTGGTGGCGGAATGTCATCTCGACTCTTTCAAGAGATTCGTGAGAAGCGTGGCCTTGCCTATACAACCTATGCCTATCCGCAACAGTTTGCTGGAACTGGGACGCTAGCTTTCTATGCCGGTTGTAAAGTCGATAAGGCCGAAGAGGTAATCAAACTTATGCGCGATATCAGCCAATCGGTAGCAGATCACGGATTAACCTCTGAAGAGATATCCCGAGCAAAGGGCGCGGTAACAGGGGGCTTAATTTTGGGCCAGGAAGATACTGGATCAAGAATGAGCCGAATTGGAAAGAGTGAGCTTGTTTACGGGGAGATCACCAGCTTTGATGAAATCTTGAGCAAGGTTAAGGCGGTAACACCAGAGCAGGTAAGGCAATTAGCCAACGAGTTGTTTAGCGCTCCCGCTACCCTTGCACTAGTCGGACCTTACAAGAGCAAGTCTAAATTCGAGAAGGTGATTTCATGAGTATCAAAGTCGCAATCCTTGGCGCGAAAGGGCGGATGGGACAAGAGAGCATAAAGGCGATATCTGTAAATTCAGATCTTGATCTAGTTGCTGCACTTGACTTAGGAGATTCACTAGAAAATTTAGTAACAAGTAAGGCAGAGGTGGTTGTTGACTTCACCCATCCAGATTCTGTAATGGCAAATTTAGAATTTGCAATTACTCATGGAATCAACGCCGTAGTAGGTACAACGGGATTTAATGAAGCAAAGATAGATCAGATCAAAGCTTGGTTAGCGGCTAATCCAAAGGTAGGAGCGCTAATTGCACCAAACTTTGGGCTCGGGGCGATTTTGATGATGCAGTTCTCAGCAAAAGCTGCAAAGTACTTTGAGTCAGTTGAGATAATTGAGTTGCATCATTCGGCGAAGGTGGATGCGCCATCTGGAACAGCGGCGCGCACAGCAGATTTGATAAATCAATCACGAAGGAGTGTAAATAAGGTTGCGATGCCAGATGCCACAACTTCAAAGCTTGAAGGCGCGCGAGGTGCAAAGATTGGTGATGTGCACATTCATTCGATTCGCTTAAATGGATTGGTTGCTCATCAGGAAGTTATTTTGGGAGATGTTGGTGAGACTTTATCGATACGCCATGATTCGATTGATCGAACCGGATTTATGCCTGGTGTCTTATTGGCAATTCGAAACATCGCAAAGTACCCAGGGTTCACCTATGGGCTTGAAAACTATATAGATCTAAGCTAAGAAATCACAGAGGAAAATAAATGGATAATTCAGCCAGTGTTCTAATGTACGGAGCTGATTGGTGTGGCGATTGCCGTAGATCTGAGCGCTTCTTGGACTCTAATAACGTTGAATATACCTATGTCGATGTTGAAGCAGATAAGTCAGCAGCCGATAAGGTTGTTGAAATAAATGGCGGCATGCAATCGATTCCAGTGATTGTATTTAGTGATGGCACCCACCTGACCGAACCATCAGATAACGATTTAAAAGCTAAGTTAGAAGCGCTAAAGATTCTTTAAAAGTAGCGATAGGCAAGAGCAGAAGTAAGAGCAGCCCCGACCACTACAAGTGGAAATGGCGCTTTAGCAATCAACAGGACCACCGCGACAGAGATTCCTAGTGCTCGATTATCCAAGACCAGCCTGGACTTATCAGCAAATGTGCTTACCGCAACTAGGGCAGTTAATAGCGCAATCGGTACTAAATTATTAATTCGAAGCGCTCTTGGGTGACCTAGAGCTGATTGTGGAACTGATGCACCAAGAAATTTCGTTGTGAAGGCAAGGGCGCTTGAACCAATAACTGCAATCCAGAACGTACTCATCTGCGCCAACCAATAATTACTGCAAGTAGTGCACACGAGATAATTGGGACTCCGGCTGGCACTAATGGCGTCAGAGAAAGTGCGAGCAAAATTGCAAAACCTGCCAACACCCAGGCTTTGCGATCAGTTAGCCTCGGCCAGAGCAGGCCAAGAAATGCAGCTGGTACTGCAGCATCGAGTCCCCATGCAGCTGGATCACCAATTGCTTGTGCGCCAAGGGCGCCAGCCAAGGTAAATAGATTCCAGAAAATAAATACGCCAACACCGGTGTACCAGAAACCTCTTCGCATATCGTCATCTTTATTTTGCGCTAGTGCGACTCCAGTTGATTCATCAATAGTTAGGTGGGCACCGAGAAATCTTCGCCATCCATGTAGTTTAAGAATCGGCGCTAGGCGAAGCCCATATAGACCATTTCGAGTTCCAAGCAGAGTCGAAGTTGCAATTGCGCTAATTGGAGTACCACCTGCGGCAATTACCCCTACGACAGCGAATTGTGAAGCCCCCGAAAAGAGCAGAAGTGAGAGTAGACAGGTCTGCAGAACTGAAAAATTTGCTGCTACGGCTGCAGCCCCAAATGCACTGCCATATGCGCCTACTGTTAAAGAGACGCTAAATGAATCTCGCTTCACTGACACGCCGAAAGTATGCCCTAATACAAGGCGTTAGGCACGGCCTTATATAGGGTCGCCCTATGAATACCGATACCCCTGAACTTCAAGAAGATATCAAGCATGAGATTATCTTTCGAGACGATATGACTGTTGAGTTGGTTAAATCCAGTGCGAGTGATGCTGATGTTATCTGGGCAGCAAGAGTTTCAACTGCGGGTGAGACGACTTTAGAGAAGATAGGTGAGTCAAGCGATCGTGATGCTGGCTTAATTAATTACCTAGCTCGCGAACGCCATGGAAGTCCATTCGAACATACTTCCATGACCTTCTTTATCTCAGCGCCGATATTTGTATTCCGTGAATTTATGCGACACCGCATCGCTTCATATAATGAAGAGAGCGGGCGCTACCGAGAACTTCGACCAGTTTTCTATATTCCAAATGCAGATCGCAAATTGGTCCAGGTCGGGAAGACCGGTGCATATACCTTTATTGATGGAACTCCTGAGCAGTTGGCGATAACAGTGAAGGCGATAAAAGAGACCTGCATAGTTGCATATGAGAACTATCAGAAAATTCTTGAATCTGGCGTTGCCCGAGAAGTTGCCCGAGCCGTACTTCCAGTAACGCTCTACTCTTCAATGTATGTGACTATGAATGCTCGTGCCTTGATGAACTTCCTATCACTTCGGACGTCTAGTGAAGGATCGCATTTTCCTTCATATCCACAACGTGAAATTGAGATGGTTGCCGAGAAAATGGAGAAGCATTTTGCGGAATTAATGCCTATGACCTATGCGGCATTCGAAAAATCAGGACGTATTGCGCCATAAGGCACTTCAAATAGCGTGTAACCTATGGACATGAGTATTACTCCACCATTTGGCCGGTTAATTACCGCCATGGTTACGCCATTTAAAAAAAGTGGTGAGATTGATTGGGCTGGCGTCGAGAGCTTGGCTTCACACTTAGTTTCTACTGGCCATGATTCAATTGTCGTAAATGGCACAACAGGTGAAGCTCCAACCACAAGTGATGGTGAGAAAGATCAAATTGTCAGCGCTGTAAAGAAAGTTGTTGGCGCAAAGATTCAGGTAATTGCTGGGGCTGGAAATAATGAGACCTCACACTCGATTGTGCAGGCAGAGCGAGCAGCAAAGGCTGGCGCCGATGCACTTCTAGTTGTAACTCCTTATTACAACAAGCCACCACAGGCCGGAATCGCTGCACATTTTCGAGCGATGGCAGATGCGACAGATATTCCAGTGATGATGTACGACATTCCTGGGCGCACAGGTATCGAAATTGAATCAGATACCATTGTTGAGCTCTTTGAACATCCAAATATCCTCGCCCTTAAAGATGCTAAGGGAAATGTTGCAGCAACTTCTTGGGTTATAAAGCGCTCTGGAATCCCAGTTTATTCAGGAGATGACATCTTAAATCTGCCACTACTCTCTGTTGGAGCAGTTGGAGTCGTTTCTGTTTGCGGCCACACAGTCGGCGGCGATCTTCGCAAAATGTTAGATTCTTGGTTTGCCGGAGATAGCGAAGGCGCACTGGCAATTCATCAGAAATTATTACCGGTATTCACCGGAACCTTCCGCACCCAAGGTGCGATATTGACTAAGGCCGCACTAAATGAAATGGGCCTACCTGGCGGATTTACTAGATTGCCACTTGTCGATGCCACGGTTGCGCAGATTGCGCAGTTGCGGGAGGACCTACGACAAGGTGGAGTAAAACTTAACTAATGAATCATCCGCATCCTGATTTACCGTATCCCGCAAAACTGGCGCCAAAAACTCTTCGCATTGTTGCCTTAGGCGGCTTAGGCGAGATCGGTCGCAATATGACCGTCTTTGAGTATGAAGGACAATTACTAGTTGTTGACTGTGGAGTTCTATTTCCCGAAGAGAGCCAACCAGGAATTGATCTAATTCTTCCTGATTTTGAATATATTAGAGAGCGGTTAGACGATGTAGTTGCAGTGGCACTTACCCATGGCCACGAGGATCACATCGGCGCTGTTCCTTACCTACTTCGCGAACGAAGTGATATTCCAATAGTTGGTTCTAAGTTAACGCTCGCGTTTATTGGTGCAAAGCTCAAAGAGCGACGGATTACTGCGCCGATGATAGAAGTAAAAGCAGGGATGAAGCAGAAATTTGGACCATTCGAATTAGAGTTTGTCGCAGTAAATCATTCGATTCCAGATGCACTTGCAATCGCAATTAGAACGCCTGCCGGTTTAGTTCTTGCTTCCGGAGATTTTAAGATGGACCAGCTTCCACTAGATTCACGCATAACAGATTTAGCAACCTTTGCCAGATTAGGCGAAGAGGGCGTTGATCTCTTTATGGTCGACTCAACTAATGCTGATGTCCCAGGATTTACAACATCAGAGCGCGAAATAAGTCCGGTATTAGATCGGGTAATTCGCCAGACTGAGCGGCGTGTAATTGTGGCTTCATTCGCCTCTCACGTTCATAGAATTCAACAGATTATCGATGTCGCAGAGAGCCATGGTCGCAAAGTCGCATACGTTGGACGGAGCATGGTTCGAAATATGAAGTTGGCTGAAGATTTAGGATATTTGCAGATTCCGCCTAACTTACTTGTCGATTCCAAAAACCTAAAAGATTATGGCGACAAAGTTGTCTTAATCTGTACTGGATCACAAGGCGAACCTCTTGCTGCGCTATCTAGAATGGCAAATGGCGATCATGAGATTCAAGTCGGAAAGGGCGACACCATAATCTTGGCCTCATCGCTAATTCCCGGCAATGAGAATCCGGTCTATCGAGTAATCAACGAGCTAACGCGATTTGGGGCAAATGTTGTCCATAAAGGAAACGCAATGGTTCATGTATCGGGCCATGCATCTGCTGGTGAGCTGCTCTTCTGTTACAACATAGTGAAGCCAAAGAATGTAATTCCAATTCATGGTGAATGGCGCCACCTCCGGGCAAATGCCGAACTTGCAATTAAGACGGGCGTTGCAAGAACAAATACTTTAGTAATTGAAAATGGCATCGTCGTTGATATGACCGATGGTTATGTCGATGTGGCCGGAGCAATTCCAGTTGGATTTGTTTATGTAGATGGCCAGAGTATTGGTGAGATAACCGAGAGCTCACTAAAGGATCGACGAATTCTTGGTGAAGAGGGATTTATTTCGGTAGTAGTTGTCATTGAATCTCAGACTGGAAAGATTGTCGCAGGCCCAGATATCCATGCACGTGGATTTACTGAAGATAACGCCCTCTTTAATGAAGTTACTGGGATGATTGAGAAGGCGCTTGCAACAGCAGTTGCTAATGGAATAAATGGAACAAATCAACTCCAACAAGTTGTTAGAAAAACAGTTGGAAGTTGGGTGGGAGATAAGCATCGCCGCAAACCAATGATTGTGCCTGTAGTTATTGAGGTGTAAGTCAGTAGATAGTTTTTAACGGCGCGCCTTAGATAGCGAGCTAATCCAAAGCTTTAGGGTTAGCCATTATGGCGGCTAAGCGGAGAAGTTCTAGAAGTAAATCTTCCAATAGCGTTGGCGGCTGGCTCGGGGCTATCTGGAGCTTTATTTCTAAGACCATAGGTTCATCTGTGAGGTTTATTTTTCGTGGCGCACAAGATTTAGATCCTGCTCATCAGCGAGATGGCATCGCATTCTTAATATTTATCCTCGGCCTAGTTGCAGCAGCTGGTGTCTGGTTTAGCTTAGACAATGTTGTTGGTCACGGAATTTATGCCGCAGTCTTTGGATTAGTAGGACGCCTAGGAATTCTTGCACCACTCATCTTTATCTATTTCGCCTTCCGTCTCTTCAAAACACCAGATGACTCGAGAGCAACCGGGCGGATAATTGTTGGGACTTTTGTCCTTCTGATTACGATTACTGGATTGCTCCATATTTTAAATGGCTCTATCGGTACAACTGAGAGTGCAATGAGAGGTGGTGGCGGTTGGATTGGTTATGCAATCTCAACTCCACTTGTCGCACTGGTCACAATAGTTCTTGCCATCCCAATTTTATTTATTCTCTTATTCTTTGGAATTCTAGTTATTACCGCGACGCCAGTTTCAAAGGTTATGTCTCGAATCGCATTGTTCTTTCATTGGGGCAGTAATAAAGTTTCAGATGCCAGAGCGGCCAGGCTAGAAGAAGATTTTGAAATATCAGATACCCCACCATTTGAGACACCTCTGGTTCAAGGCTTTAACCATGGTGAAGATGAAGACGAGCTCGATGAAGAGAGCTTTGATGAAGAGTTCACAGTAGAAATTTCTAGAGAGCCAACGGTGGTTCCTATTTCAACACCGACTGTGCCAAAACATGCAAAGCAGATGTTATTGACTGCAGACGTGAAGTATGAGCTTCCTTCAATGGACTTACTTAAAACGGGACCCACCTCAAAGGCGAAGTCAAAGGCAAATGATGTTGTTGTTGCCGCCCTAACTCAAGTATTTGAACAATTTGGAGTTGAATGCCGAGTTACTGGATTCATGCGAGGACCAACTGTTACTCGCTATGAAGTAGAACTTGGAAGTGGCGTAAAAGTTGAGGCGATAACAGCGCTTTCAAAGAATATTTCATATGCAGTTGCAAGTGGCGATGTAAGAATCCTCTCGCCAATTCCTGGTAAATCCGCGGTAGGTATCGAAATTCCAAATACTGACCGTGAAATCGTCGCCCTTGGCGATGTTCTACGCTCGTCGGTCGCTGGAAATGATCCACACCCAATGGTTATTGCACTTGGCAAAGATGTAGAGGGTAATTTTATCTGCGCAAATCTAGCAAAGATGCCACACCTATTAGTAGCTGGTGCAACCGGCGCCGGTAAATCTTCGATGATTAACTCTCTGGTTGTCTCAATACTTATGCGCTCGACCCCAGATGATGTTCGCCTCGTAATGATTGATCCTAAACGAGTAGAGCTAACTAGCTATGAAGGTATTCCACATTTAATTGCGCCGATTATCACAAACCCGAAGAAGGCAGCTGATGTATTGGCTTGGGTAGTGCGCGAGATGGATATGCGATATGACGATCTCTCAGCATTTGGCTTTAGACATATCGATGACTTCAACAAAGCTGTTCGATCCGGAAAGCTGACTGTGCCCGAAGGCAGTGAACGGGTACTAGAGCCGTATCCATATTTACTTGTAATAATCGATGAGCTTGCAGATCTAATGATGATTGCAGCTCGCGAAGTAGAAGAGTCAATTGTAAGAATTACCCAGCTTGCGCGGGCCGCAGGAATTCACTTGGTAATTGCAACCCAGCGCCCGAGTGTGGACATTGTTACCGGGTTAATAAAGGCAAATGTCCCATCGCGACTCTCTTTTGCTACTTCAAGCCTTGCTGACTCAAGAGTTATTTTGGATACACCTGGCGCCGAGAAACTAGTGGGCCAAGGTGACGGATTATTCTTACCAATGGGAGCAAGTAAGGCGGTTCGAATTCAAGGAGCTTATGTCTCTGAGCGCGAGACTGAAGCGGTTGTTAACCATGTGAAATCTCAACTGCAACCGGTATATCGACTTGATTTAACTGCGCCAATAAAAGCTCACATTATTGAAGATGATATCGGCAATGACTTAGATTTACTTTTGCAGGCAGTTCAATTAGTTGTCTCAACGCAATTTGGTTCGACATCTATGTTGCAACGAAAATTACGAATTGGTTTTGCAAAAGCTGGGCGCCTGATGGATTTAATGGAGAGTAGAGGAATAGTTGGCCCTACTGAGGGTTCAAAGGCTAGGACTGTGCTAATAAATGCTGAACAGATGCCAGAGGTGCTTGAGCAACTTCAGGGCAATCTCTAACTTCAAAAGTTGTAATTCAGCGTGGCCCAGCTGGCGAGGGGTCAGTCAATAGGGTGAAATCCGAGAGCTGGGCCAGAGAATCTTGCCTGGGCTTGTCCTAATGGCTTCGAAGGAATTATCCTTAGCCTCTTGGAAATCCCCTTCCAAATTGCAACAAGAGGAAAATGAATGAGTTTAGAGAATCTAACTCTCGGCACTGAGATTCGCGCTGCCCGCGAAGAGGCTGGCTATTCCATTAAAAAAGTTGCAGACATTATACGAATTCGCGAAACCTTAATGACAGAGATCGAAGCCGATAATTTTTCTAGTTGCGGTGGAAATGCATATGCTCGGGGACATATCCGCACAATTGCCAAGGTATTAAAATTAGATCCAGATGAGTTAATCGCAAAGTTTGCTGAAATAACTGGAGATTTTGATCGACCAATGGTCGATTTACTTGAAGATAGCAGTGCAGTTTCACAGCGCACAGCTCGATCACCTATCTCTTACAAATCTATGGCATCTGTCGCCGCAGGAGTTCTTGCACTATTAATTGCAGTACCAGCAGTAAGTTCACTCTTCCCAAGTGGCAAGACCTCATCAGTGGCTCCGTCAAGCCAAGTTGTGGCCCCTTCAACAACAGATCAGAGCTCAACAGTTGTCGCTACTAAGACATCTGGTGTCTCTCTAGTTGTTTCAGGTATTTCAGGAAAATCTTGGATTGGCATCCAAGATGCAAGCGGCGCTCAAGTATTTAGTGGGATGCTCACCTCTGGACAAGTTAAGTCATTTAACAACAGCCAACTTCTGCAAGTTACTATCGGAAATGCTGCCGCAGTGTCATTGAATGTGAATGGCGAAGAGTTCGGCACCCCTGGCGGAATCGGTGAAGTAGTTCACCTGACTTTTACGCCAGATAATTCGAATAACGGCTAAGTCAACATAAATAGCTACCCCCTGTAGGATGGCGCAGATGAGCGTTGATAATTTGGAAGCTAAAGAGATGCGGACTGTCGCGCTAGTAACTCTTGGCTGTGCTCGCAATGAAGTTGATTCCGAAGAGCTTGCCGGAAGATTAGCTTCAGATGGTTGGACTCTCGTTGACGATCCAGCTCTTGCTCAAGTTGCAGTTATAAATACCTGTGGCTTCATTGAAAGCGCTAAAAAGGATTCAGTAGATGCGCTGTTAGAGGCGCATTCACTGAAAGATAATGGCACTACAAAGGCCGTTGTGGCAGTGGGCTGTATGGCCGAGCGATATGGAAAAGAGCTCGAAGAGGCGCTACCTGAAGCAGATGCGATCTTAGGTTTTGATGATTATCAAGATATCTCTGCGCGCCTGAAGACAATAATTGGTGGCGGTTCAATCGCTGCTCACACTCCAAAAGATCGGCGCACTCTGCTTCCAATTGCACCAGCAGATCGAGCTAATCTAGATTTGCCGGCAGCAAAATTGAATCGCAAGCGTTTAGAAAATACCCCGATTGCGCCATTAAAGATTGCATCTGGCTGCGATCGAAGGTGTTCGTTCTGCGCGATTCCGATGTTCCGTGGCTCCTTTGTTTCGCGAAGACCAACTGAAATCATTGAGGAGGCCGAGTGGCTTGCCGGACAAGGAGTCTCTGAAATATTTCTCGTAAGTGAAAATACAACCTCATATGGCAAGGATTTTCGAGACCTTAAGGTGTTAGAAAATATGTTGCCAGAGCTCGCAAAGATTCCGGGAATCGAGCGAATCCGGCTCTCATATTTACAGCCCGCTGAGATGCGTCCATCACTTATTCAGGCGATGACTTCGGTGCCAAAAGTTCTCCCATATTTTGATCTCTCATTTCAGCATGCAAGCCCAACTGTTCTGCGTCGCATGCGTCGATTTGGTGATACCGAATCATTCTTACATTTAATTGAGCAGATTCGGGTGCTAGCACCGGGCGCAGGAATTCGATCAAATGTAATTGTTGGATTTCCTGGCGAGACTGAGAGTGAATTTCAAGAGCTCCTTGATTTCATCTCAAAAGCGAGGCTAGATGCAATTGGAGTATTTGGATATTCTGATGAGGATAAGACCGAGGCCCTAACTCTTGAAAATAAGGTAGACCAAGAGATAATAAATCAGCGAGTAGAGCTACTCTCAAAGTTAGTTGATGAATTCTTAATGCAGCGCGCCGAAGAGCGAATCGGAGAGAGTGTTCGAGTCTTAATTGAAGATTACGATAACCAAGAGGGACGGGCCGAGCACCAAGGACCTGAGGTAGATGGGTCCACATTTATCAAAGGACGGGCAAAATATAAGATTGGCGAGTATGTTGATGCAGTTGTCACTGAAGTCTCAGGGGTGGATTTGATTGCGGTACCAGTATGACATCTCCTAAATTATTGAATCTACCAAATGCTTTAACAATATCAAGATTGATTGCTGTTCCATTCTGTTGCTATGCCCTCTTTAAGAATGGCGGGGATGATAACTTCTGGCGGATAATTGCCTGGGCTGGTTTCTTCTTAGTTGGGTTAACTGATTTCTTCGATGGCAAGATTGCAAGATCTCGCAGGCAGATCACGAACTTTGGAATTTTCCTAGATCCTGTTGCAGATAAGGTCGCTATCGGCGCCGCAATGATTGGCCTTTCTATGCAGGGAAAATTGTTGTGGTGGGTAACAATTTTAATTTTGGTTAGAGAAGTATCAGTAACTATTTTGCGCTTAACCGTGATTAGAGATGGAGTTATTCCTGCCAGCAAGGGTGGAAAGCTCAAGGCGGCCTTTCAAAGCTTTGGTGTTGGTTTCTATATTTTGCCACTTCCGACTTGGCTTCACCTACCGCGCGATATCTTTATGGCAGTTGCAATCCTTCTTACGATTACCACCGGCTTTGATTACTTTAAAAAGGTCTTTAAAAAGTGAGTTCAAATCTTATTCTTGCAACTAAAGTTGTTAAGCAATTAACAAAGTCAGATAAGACTCTTGCACTTGCAGAATCTATAACTGGTGGCGGACTTGGTATGGCAATTACAGAGGTTTCAGGCTCTTCAAAAGTTTTTGCTGGCGCAATAGTTGCCTACAGCGATATTGCCAAGATCAAACTATTGGAAGTACCAAAGCGATTGATAACTAAGCACACAGCGGTATCTGAAGAGGTAGCAAAGGCTATGGCCTTGAACGCGCGAGAGCTATTTAAAGCAGATTTTGCGATATCAACTACTGGTGTTGCTGGGCCAGGAAAGGCATATGGCAAGAGTGCTGGAAGCGTCTGGATCGCCATTGCGAGCAGGCGTGAGTGCTTTGCAATTGAATTATCGCTATCTGGTAATCGCGCCACGGTAAGAAATTCCACAATTGAGAGCGCATTAGCCGCATTTTCGCGTATTATTTACCCGTGACTTTACTTCGAACCCATATCGGAAGCACCTTGCGCCAAGCGCGGATCTCACAAGGTCGCACCCTTCGTGATGTTGCAAAGGCAGCTCGCGTATCCCTGGGTTACCTCTCTGAGGTTGAGCGGGGACAGAAAGAAGCATCCTCCGAACTTTTAAATTCAATCTGCCAAGCTCTTGATCTATCACTGCTAACCCTTATCTCAGATGTATCCACTTCACTGCGTGCAACAACTGCTCCATCACTAACTGTTGTAGAAGCCGCCGCTTAGCTCTCAAGCTAGCGACGAAATTTTTGAATAGCGAATTATTAGATGGCCAAAGCATCATCACAGCGAACAAGGTCAGCCATTCTTATGGGGGCAAAGGTTGTTATCGCTGAAGTAGGTTCATATGAATCCAACATGGTAGATATCGCTGCCCGGGCTCAAGTTTCAAGAGCAACGGTCTATAACCACTTTGCTGATAAAGAAGAGATGATGTTTAGCCTCCTTGAGTCAGAGATTCTGCGCTTGGCCGAGCTAGCTAAGAAGTCGCCATCGCCTAAAGATGCCCTACTCGTCTTATCATGTGAAATTTCAGGGGATATTGCTCTGCGCATGATGGTTAGAACAGACCCCAAAGATATTGCAGCATTTGTAACTATCGGAGACCACCCGCTCTGGCAGAGCGTTCAAGGCTCACTTACAAAGTTATTTGGTCCAACAAATGCCAGCCTAGTCCTGCACTGGTTAATTGGGCAGATTGCATCACCCCTAAGTGCTAGCGAATCGGCCCACCAAGCCGAGCAGATAGCTAGAGCGCTAAATTAAACTGGCGCTAAATTAATTTTTGAATTACTTTTTTGAGAATCAATTCTAGGAAATCAATTTAAGGATGTTAATTTGAGGAGGCCGCAGTGCGAATAACTGAACTGCGCGCTCGCATTTCTGAATATTTTCCAGACCCATCAACCTATAGCCGCGATATTGTCCATGCTGAGCTCGGTGGGGTTACTATTGAAGAGGCGTTGAAGATTGGTCATGAACCAGGTGATATCTGGAAGGCGATAGTGGCGCACAATCCTCAGATGCCACCAAACTTTCGCTAATCCGGCTGAGCTAAATTAGCCAGCCCTAAATCGGCGTGTTGTTGCCATTCGAACAGATGTTCGGCTACCCTTTACCTATTCGTGCCACTTGGCCCGGATATACCCAGCCTGAGCGGTTCCACACTTCCGCAGAAGCACAGCCTCTGCCGTCGGTGGGTCTCCGTACCTTCAGGACCGATAACGATGATCGATGAAAGGTCAAAAAAATGGCTAAAGAACAGCCGGATAAACAATCTGAGAAGCTAGATAAGAACAGCTCAGATCGCAGTAAAGCCTTAGA
>DFDL01000047.1:4335-10964 GCA_002367715.1 Actinobacteria bacterium UBA3028 | reverse complement strand
ATAACAGTTGGATCATCAAGAAATGGCGCATCCTTTGCGCAGGCGGCAAACTTTGAAGAGAACTCACCAAATACCAAGTGCTGTGATTTCTTCTCGATAAGGCCAAAGGTTGCGATATCCCAGAATGCAGTTGAACCACCGTTACCAAGTACAACCTCATAACCTTGCGGAAGATTAAATAGCGAGACCAGCCCAGTGCGTACGCGGTTAACCACGTTCTTTACTGGCTTCTGTCGATGAGATGTTCCAAGAATTGCACTGCCGCTTTTAGCTAGGGCTGCAAGTGCTTCTGGACGAATTTTTGATGGGCCGCAACCGAATCGACCGTCAACTGGCTTTAGATTATCTGGAATTTTAATATCGCTCACAGGGTAGAGCCTAAGGGTTCAGACGTGTAACTTGCCAATTGGAATCGTGGGGCGCAGCCGATGTTGGTTCTAATTCATATCGCAATCGATCATGTAATCTGGAATATCGCCCCTGCCAGAACTCGATGCTGATGGGCCGGACGATATATCCACCCCAATAATCAGGGCGAGCAACTTTTGTACCTTCTGGAAATTTCGCAGCAGCGCTCGCAAATTTCTCTTCAAGTTCAGCGCGGGACTCTAATTTTGATGACTGCGCACTTGCGATTGCACCAATCTGGCTGCTCCAAGGTCGAGATTCAAAGTAGCTCTCGCTCTCCTCGCTGCTAATTTTCTCGGCGCTGCCCAGAATAATTACTTGGCGCTCCATCGGATACCAAGGAAATAAAAGTGAGACCTTGGGATTTTTATTAATTGATTCTGCTTTTCTAGATAAATAATTTGTGAAGAAGGTAAACCCCGCAGTTGAAACATCTTTTAAGAGTACGGTTCGTGAGACTGGTTGGTTGCCTGAAATTGTTGAAAGAACCATTGCATTTGCTTCAACAACCATAATATTTTCAGCGGCCTCACCCAACCACTTAATAAAGTGCGCGATTGGATCATTGGCAATTTCGCCCTCATCTAGCCCAGCCTCACCATATGAGAGGCGCATGGCTCTGATGCTCTCTCGATTAATCTCACTCATAGCTGTATCTAACTTCACTTTCACTCTGACTGCATCTCTTATGGGCTGAGTTTGGAATAGCTGGCAAAAGTGAGGAGAATACTGCTAACTAGTTGAAGGAGCCCGCTGTGCCAGATAGTTTCAAACCCGGCCTTGAAGGTGTAATTGCATTTGAATCTGAGATTGCCGAGCCAGATAAAGAGGGCAGCGCCCTTCGCTATCGCGGTGTTGATATTGAAGATCTTGTCGGCCGCGTTACCTTTGGAAATGTCTGGGGCTTATTAGTAGATAACGAATTTAATCCAGGACTTCCTGCAGCTGAACCCTTTCCAATTCCAGTTCACTCTGGTGATGTTCGAGTCGATGTGCAATCTGCAATTGCAATGTTGGCACCGGCTTGGGGCTTTAAACCACTTTTAGACACAACAGATGATGAAGCGCGAATTCAACTTGCTCGCACTTCAGTGATGGTTCTCTCTTATGTTGCACAAGCTGCGCGTGGTACCGCGCCAATGGTTCCGCAATCAGAGGTTGATAAGGCGGACACAGTTGTTGAGCGAATGATGATTCGCTGGCGCGGTGAGCCAGATCCACTTCACGTGCGCGCAGTTGATGCCTACTTTGTATCTGCGTCAGAGCATGGAATGAATGCCTCAACATTTACCGCGCGAGTAATCGCCTCAACTGGCGCAGATGTTGCAGCAGCAATCTCTGGCGCAATCGGCGCCATGTCTGGCCCACTTCACGGTGGCGCGCCTGCTCGCGTACTTAGCATGATTGAAGCTGTCGAAAAAACTGGCGATGCAACTGCATATGTTAAAGGCGTACTAGATCGCAAAGAGCGTCTGATGGGATTTGGCCACCGGGTTTACCGCGCCGAAGATCCACGTGCACGCACTCTTCGTCGAATTGCAAAAGAGCTAAATGCACCGCGATATGAAGTCGCACTTGCTCTTGAAAAAGCGGCACTTGCAGAACTACATGAGCGTCAACCGGATCGCGTATTAGAGACCAACGTTGAATTCTGGGCCGCAATCGTTCTTGATTTTGCACAAATTCCAGCACACATGTTCACCTCAATGTTTACTGCGGCTCGCACCGCTGGTTGGTCGGCACACATTCTTGAGCAGAAGCGCACAGGTCGAATTATTCGACCATCAGCTAGATATATTGGACCCGCTCCTCGCAAACCAAGTGAAGTTCAGGGCTGGGATGAGTCAGTCCACTCGCTCCATAATTAAACGCAATATCTTCTGGTTTAGAAGAGATCTGCGTTTAACTGACAACCCAGCGCTCTTAGCTGCAATTGCCGAAAGCGATGAAGTACTTGCACTCTTTATTATCGATGCAAAAATCGAAAAAGATAGTGGTCCTAAGCGACTTGCCTATCTTGCAGAATCACTTAAATCGCTAGATAAATCGCTAGCTAATAAGTTGCATGTATTTTCTGGCGATGAGGTTGAGATACTTAAAAATCTAATTGCTAAACATAATATTTCAGAGGTACATATCAGCCAGGAGTATGAACCAACTGGCGCAGCTCGAGATCTGATAATTGAAGGAGCTGGGATAAAACTTGTACGAACTGGAAGTTCTTATGCTGTTGCACCAGGGCGAGTATTAAAACCAAGTGATCAGACTCCTTATCGGGTTTATACCCCTTTTTATCGCGCCTGGTGTGTACATGGGTGGCGCCAAGCTGTTAGCGCACCTAAAAATATAAAGTTGGTGGCTCCAGAAGCTGCTGATCGAAACTTTGCGAAGTGGCAACTACCAGAAGGTGCAAAAATTACCGAGGCTGGTGAAGTTGCAGCACTATCTAGATGGAATGAATTCAAAGCAAAGAACCTGGCAAGTTATGACACAAATCGAAATTTTGCTGGCATTGATGGCACTAGCAAATTAAGTGCGCACCTAACTTGGGGCGAGATTCATCCCCGTACCTTGCTAGCCGAGCTTGGCGATAGTACGGCGCATGATGTGTTTCGCAAAGAGCTAGCTTGGCGCGAATTTTATGCCGATATTTTATTTAACAATCCACATACCGATCATGATTACTATGCACTTAGATTTAAAAATATGCGCTATGACAGTCCAGGTAAAAAATTTGAAGCTTGGTGTGAAGGCAAGACTGGCTATCCATTTGTTGATGCCGCTATGCGCCAACTTTTAACAGAGGGTTGGATGCATAATCGAACTCGGATGGTAGTCGCCTCATTTCTGGTTAAAGATCTACATTTAGAGTGGACACTCGGGGCAGATTTCTTTATGGAGCACCTAGTTGATTTTGATATCGCATCTAACTCACATGGCTGGCAGTGGACAGCTGGGTGTGGAACCGATGCCTCGCCCTATTACAGAGTATTTAATCCAATTGAACAGGGCAAGCGTTTTGATGTAGATGGCGATTACATAAGAAAGTATGTTCCAGAACTCGCACATTTAGATGCGAGGCAGATACATGAACCCTGGGAATTCCTAGATGGATATTCGCATGGATATCCAGAGCGGATTGTTATTCATGCAACTGAAAGACTCGAATCCTTGGCCCGGCTAGAAGAGATTAAGGGCGAGTAATCTCGCTCTGCACATAACCTAACCCAGATCGCTTTGCTTCATACATCGCTGCATCAGCACGCTTTAAGAGAACTTCCTTCGTAGTTGTAGGGCCCTGTGTTGTAACACTTCCAATGCTCACACCAACTCGAACTTCACCTACCGAGAGTGTAAATGGATAGGTGCAGGTAGCTCGAAGTGCAAGTGCAACATCGGCTCCGGTATCTGGACTTCCATAAATTATTACTCCAAATTCATCGCCGCCAAGTCTGGCAATTAGCGCGGTATCTGGAAGTACTCGATTAAACCTTGTAGTTATCTGTTTGAGTAGCTGATCTCCAATTTCATGTCCATACAAATCATTTACTCCTTTAAATCCATCTAAATCTAGAAGTAACAGGGTTCCGACTTTGCGCCGCAATAGTTCTAGCTCAGTTATGAATCGGCGGCGATTTGGGAGTCCTGTGAGTTCATCGGTTCTAGCATGCTCACGATCTTCTGCAACTGCTCTTGCATCTCGCAGCGCTAAGGCCATGCGCAAGAAGGCTAGAGTTATTGTTATGAAGGCTAATAGAAGTATGAAGAATGGAAAGTAATTAGCACGAATTGCGCCATAGCCTAAGATGGCCGAACTGAAAATAAGGGCAATTGTTGTGGCCCAATTATTTAAATATCGCTCACTAACCTCACTCTCGCCGCCATGATGCCAGAGCGAATTAGCGATAAGTGCCAAGCCCAAGAGCCAACCATCATCAGATAGCGCTGCAAACTCATAGCCAGTGGTTGCTGAGATCAATAAGAAATATAGGTCGGTAATTGCAAAGGCACAGATTCCGACGAAGAGAATCAGGCTTCGAAGAGTGCGGTGTTGTAGGACTATGAGTGAGAGGCTAGCTGCAACTAGAACTAGATCGCCTACTGGGTAGAGAATGGCCAGAAAGACCTCGTAGCTAGAACCAGAAAAATGCAGCGTTGCCGGGCGCAGCAATAAGCTTGCAATCACACTAGATACGCCGAGGGCGATGATTGCAGTGTCTAATAATTCGAGTGCGGTTATTTTCTTTGTAACTGCTAGCGCCCTGATAACTCCAAGGAACATAAGGGGGTAGAAAGCTATATATCCAAAATCTATTAGGTACTCTGAAATATGTAGATCATAAAATGAGTTCCAGGTTGAAAATGAGGAGCTAAGTGCCCAGATAAAAATTGCCGATGAAATTGTAATTCTGGCTAGCGAATCATTTGATCTTGGAGATTTGTAGGCAATAACTGCAGCTCCAAATGCAATTAAATTAAAAAGAATTAGATCAGAGATAATCGATGGCAAATGAAAAGCCACCCGAATAATCAGGTGGCTAATCAGTAAGAAGAAGACAACTACTCTCGCCATTTAGCGAGCGTAGAGTAAAAAGAAGTGCTTACTTACAGGCTTTCTTTAAGCTTGTTTTAATCGTAGCTAGACCGCCGGCATTTTTACTCTCTTCAGCTTTTGCGGTATCTACTTGAGCCTGAAGCGAATCGATTGCAGCTTGGGCACCGAGAACTCTCTCCTTATTGCGATCAATTCCTTCCTGTACCAACGCAATCTGTTTTGCTTCTGCAGCAGTTGGATTCGCTGGATATGAGCGCATATTTTTGGTCCAGGTATCGACATTCTTCTGGGCCATTGCTAGTTGGCGCTCATTTGCTGTGATTGAGCGAGTCGCAGCATTTAGGGCAGCGGCAGTAGTCGCGCTATTCGCTTTGGTCATAGACTTAGCACTCTTATAATTCTTATTTGCGACAATACAAGGCTTTGAGACCCATACCAACTTCTTTGAAGCTTTAGCAGGATTTTTAGAACATGTATATGAAAGACCGCCAATTGAGGTTTTGGCTTTTGCTGGCGAACAGGTTTTATAGGCCGTTGCAGCAGATGCACTTGATATTCCAAAGAAGGTTCCTGAAAGAACCAGCATTGAAATTGATAGCGCTAAGAATTTCTTACTCATCTTTACCTCCACAAAGCCACCAATTGAAGTAGTGGCGAATACTGGAATTCTAATAGTCTATTAGTGAAATATCGGATAGATATCGTATGTGTGGCAGTGAAAGTTCTGTGAATTCTGCTCTTTAGCCTGGGTATTTAAGTTATTTATTGCGCTGTTTGCTTCGAACCTTGATTCCGAGCCTGCGCACAAGTGGCCTGGGCCCAAATCTTGCTATCGTAGCGAGAATTTTATATTGCCATCCAGGAATACAAATTACGCGCCTAGCTTGCGCAGCTCGCCAAGAATCTCGTACAACTCGATCAGCATCAAGCCACATGAAATTAGGCAGTCCAGTCATCTTCATTTTTCCGCGTTGATGAAATTCGGTACGGGTAAAACCAGGGCACAAGGCGCTAATTTTTATATTGGTCTTTGCAAGTTCGGTATGAAGTGATTCGGTATGGACTGTTAAATAAGATTTTGCAGCGCTATAAGTTCCACCTGCGATAAAGCTTGCAACACTTGAAACGTTTATTATTACACCAGAGTTCCGCTCTAACATTTGGGTAAGAGCAGCATGCATTAGCTGCATGGGCGCCTTCGCCAGAACATCGATTAATTGGATCTCATCTTCAATCTTGCTTTTAAGAAAACTATCCTTGATTCCAAACCCAGCATTGTTGATTAATACTTCGATTGGATCAATGGGGCTTGATAACCTTGCTGCAACTAAGGCCAACTGATTGGCATCGGCAAGATCGGCCGATAAGACCTCGGTCCTAATCTGATACTTGGCCTCCAAAGATTTAGCCCGCTCTTGCAGCCGCGCACTATCGCGAGCCACAAGAACTAGGTCATAACCCTCTTGGGCCAATAATCTTGTAAATGATTCACCGATTCCGGCAGTTGCACCAGTTACAAGAGCGGTTGCCATTTTTTACTTAACAATCCCAGCTGTAGATTCATCTCGCACATGCCATGAAGTTCCATACTCTTCGAGCTTGGCAAGAAATGGTTTTGAATCAAACCATTCAGGGCCGACAACGCCATGTTCTGGTTTCCAGATTC
>DFDL01000047.1:2554-4050 GCA_002367715.1 Actinobacteria bacterium UBA3028 | reverse complement strand
GACCAAGCATTATCAATAACGTTATAAATGTAAACAGCTTTAGGTTCGCCAGATTTATCTAGCCCCTTAACGAGAGTACCGGCACAAGTTTTTCCACTCATGCGAGAGCCCAGAGTCGCTGGATCTGGAAGAGAGGCAGCTAGAAGATCACGGGGTGAAACTTTTACGCCATGGACTTCAACGGTATCCGTACGATCCATACCAAGCATCTGAATTGTCTTTAAGATTGAAATAAATTGTTCACCAAGTCCATATTTGAAGTTAACTTTCTTTGCCTCAATCTTCTGCGGAATTAGCACTACCTCTTCGTGTTCAACATTTACACATTCGACGGGACCGATTCCTTCTGGGAAGTCGAAGACTTCAAGTTCTGAGAAAGGTTCAGTTGTGTACCAGCCACGGCCATCCTCCCAAACCAATGGTGGATTTAGGCACTCTTCAATAGTTGTCCAGATAGAGAATGAGGGCGCAAATTCGTAGCCCTCAACAACTAAATTCGAACCATCGAATACTGTTATTGAATCAATTCGTGAGAAAAGCTCATCCGATGCATACTTTGCAAAGACATCGCTCAGTCCGGGTTCAACACCCATTCCAATTAGCGCAAATATTTTGCGCTCACTCCAATTCCAATCGCGAGCAAATTGTTCATCTCCTACCTTGACCCCAGATTCTGAATACGGATAGTCAGGATGTGGTCTCGATAAGGACATTGCCATATCCAGATAATTAGTATTTTCGATCTCGCAGGCAAGGAAAATCGGCATCACAAAACGGGGATCAACAGCGTTGATCACAATATCTGGCTTAGTTTTACGAATTAACTCTCTTAAATCTTCTAGTTCAGCTGCGTTAACCAGTGCGGCAGACATTCGAGGATCTTTTAACCGAGATACAGCATCTTCAGCGCGCGACAAATTATGGTCTGCGATTACAAGCTCTGTTATAAAGGATCTACGAGAGGCAATATTTGCAATTGCCCTACCAACTCCACCGGCGCCTATTATAAGGGCCTTCATTAAAACCAACTCCAAACGAGTATTTTTGCTATTTTGATGAGCCTAGCCCAGCCAGTTAATATTGCACAACAATTAGTAAACTAACAGGTTGTAAATGTCTAAAAAATTTCAAATCAACGATAAAAATAGATATTTATAGCTAATCTTTAATTAGGTCCCAGTAGCTCAGTGGATAGAGCAACCGCCTCCTAAGCGGTAGGTCGCCGGTTCAACTCCGGCCTGGGACACCAGATTTATTTAATTATGAAAGACAACAGTCTTATCGCCAACAATAAATATGCGATCTTGCGCGAAATCCCGGACCGCTCTAGATAAGACCCGGCGCTCGATATCGCGCCCAGTTGCGATTAGATCTTCTGGGGTAGCGGCATGAGTAACATGTGCAACATCTTGATCAATAATTGGGCCTTCATCTAAATCAGGTGTTACAAAGTGGGCGGTAGCACCAATAATTTTTACGCCTCGTGAATGTGCTTG
>DFDL01000047.1:1114-2273 GCA_002367715.1 Actinobacteria bacterium UBA3028 | reverse complement strand
GACCAAACATCTGCTCGCAAAGTTCCTTAGTCAGAATCTGCATATACCGTGCCAGAACTATGAGATCTATTTGAAGCTCGTCGACCAAATTTGAAATCTGTGTCTCAGCTGGCTTCTTATCTAGAGTGCTCTGATCGATAAATTTAATATTATGGGATTCAACTAGCGCTTTTAAATCCTGGTGATTTGAAACCACGGCTGCAATCTCAATCGGCAGTTCGCCAAGTTCTTGCAAGTAGAGCAAGTCGCGCAGACAATGGGATTCTTTTGTGACCAGAATTAAAACCCGCTTCTGTTGGTCAAGTGAGCGAATCTGTAGCTTTGGCTTGAAGTGATCTAAACCAGAGTTTAAAATTCTCTTTACCTCACCAAGCTCCAACTTAGTTTCAAATCGAGTGCGCATAACAAAATCACTTGTTAGGGGATCAGTAAACTGCTGATTCTCAATAATGTTTCCCTTGGCGCTCAAGACCGCAGTTGTCATCGCATGAACGATGCCAGGCTGGTCTTTGCATTGAAGAGTGACTATGAGATCCATGGCAGAAGTTTAATGGTTAATTGTGAATCGCCTTAACGCCTTGGGCGCCCACCAGTTTCGCTCGCCAAATAGCCGCATTAAGGCGGGAACCAGGAGCGCGCGAACCAAGGTTGCATCTAACAAAATAGCGAAAGCAATACCGAAGCCGAGTGATTTGATAGAGGTGACGCCACTTGTAATGAAGCTGGCAAAGACTATGGCCAGCAGTACTGCGGCCGCTGTGATTATCCGTGCCGATTTTTGTAGGCCGGTTGCCACAGCTTCAATATTTGAACGCCCAGCATCATGCTCTTCTTTAATTCTAGAGAGCAAGAAGAGTTCGTAATCCATCGAAAGTCCAAATGCTACGACAGCAATTAAAATCGCAATTGATGTATCGAAAGTTCCGGTAACCGTGAACTCACCAACTAGCCACTTCAGATGACCGCCAATAAATACCCAAGTCAAGAGGCCCATAGTTGCCGCAAGTGAGAGGACATTTAAAATGATGGCCTTAATCGGAAGAATTATGGATCCAGTAAATAAGAAGAGAAGTACTAATACCCCGATTGCAATCCAGGTGAGCGCCCAAGGAAGTGTTGAAGCAAGAGCGTTCTGGCCATCTGCATAATCTGCGGCAAC
>DFDL01000047.1:0-833 GCA_002367715.1 Actinobacteria bacterium UBA3028 | reverse complement strand
TCAACTTTTCCGACAGAGATAATTCCTGGAACATTGATAATTCTGCTTGCATAATCATTTATCTCTAAAATATTATCAGCAGCCCCTGGAAAGATTATTTCAATTGGATTTCCTTGTTGGCCTGGAAACTTATCCAAGATGAACTGGGCAGCAATTGCAGAGCGATCACTTGCAGGAAGTACTCGGCTATCGACTTGTGAAAATACCAGATCCTTAACTGGCGCAGCTAAAATTCCAAGAAAGATTAGAGATAGAACGACCACTGAGACTGGGCGTTTCATTACATATCTTGCGGTGCGAGCCCAACCACCTTCTTCCTTAGGTGCAAGTGATTTTCTACGAACAACGAATTTATCGATTCGCCTTCCCAATAGTGCAAGTATTGCTGGAAGTGGAATCAGCGAGCTTAAAATTGCAATTGAAACAACTGATACCCCGGCATAACCAAATGATTTTAAGAAACCTAAAGGAAAGAGCATTAGCGAAGAGAGAGTGATTATTACGGTGACTCCAGAGAAAAAGACAGTTCTTCCTGCGGTTGCCACTGTTCTTATAACTGAATCTTCGACCGAGTTGCCCTTATTTAGCTCTTCTCGGAATCGATTAACTATAAGTAAGGCATAGTCGATACCGAGGCCTAACCCAAGGCCAGTAACAAGGTTTAGGGCAAATACGCTGATATCGGTACTTAGGCTAATTAAATAGAGGATAAAGAAGGCTCCAAGAATTGCGCTAACTCCTATTACCAATGGCATCGCCGATGCAACTAGGCCGCCGAATACAAATGCTAAAAATATAAAGGTAAGTGGAATCGAGATTATTTCCGCCAACTT
>DFDL01000075.1 GCA_002367715.1 Actinobacteria bacterium UBA3028 | reverse complement strand
ACGCACCAGATGAAGAAGATGACGCACGAAGATCTACTCGCCTTCCGCGATACGCTTCTAATTCCATTAACTGATGAACAGATCGATGCCAAGGCTCCTCCTTATTATCACCCAGGCGTTGACTCTCCTGAGTACAAGTACATGATGGAGCGCCGCGCAACCCTAGGTGGCTCAATTCCGACTCGTCGTAGCAAATCTGCTCCGTTAGTACAGCCACCAATTGAGACTTATGAATCAGTAATCCGCGGATCTGGAACTCAAGAGATAGCCACAACGATGGCATTTGTGAGATTGCTAAAGGATTTAATTAAAGATCCAAATATTGGCAAGCGCTTTGTGCCAATTATTCCTGATGAGGCGCGTACCTTCGGAATGGATTCACTATTCCCGACTCTTAAAATTTATTCACCACAAGGTCAGACTTATACCTCTGTAGATCGCGATCTAATGCTCTCTTACAAAGAATCAACCTCTGGCGTAATTCTGCATGAAGGTATCAATGAAGCTGGGTCAACGGCCTCATTTACTGCAGTCGGAACTTCGTATTCAACGCACGATGTGCCAATGATTCCAATCTATATTTTCTACTCAATGTTCGGTTTCCAACGCACCGGCGATGCTTTCTGGGCCGCTTCAGATCAGATGGCGCGTGGCTTTGTACTGGGTGCTACTGCAGGGCGAACTACTTTAAATGGTGAAGGACTTCAGCATGAAGATGGGCATTCACATCTTCTGGCCTCAACCAATCCAGCAGTCGTTGCCTACGATCCTGCCTTTGGCTATGAAGTTGGCCATATTGTGCGAGATGGTTTAGAGCGCATGTATGGTGAAAATAGTGAGAATATTTATTATTACATGACTGTATATAACGAGCCATATGTACAACCAGCACAGCCAGAGAACCTAGATATTGCTGGACTTCTAAAGGGAATCTATCTCTACTCTCCTGCTCCACGCGGTCGCAAGAAAGTTCAACTTTTAGCATCTGGTGTTGCAATGAACTGGGCGCTAAAGGCCCAACAGTTACTAAATGATGACTGGGGCATTTGCGCCAATGTCTGGTCTGTTACATCTTGGAATGAACTTCGTAGAGATGGCCTAACCGTCGATCGCCATAACTTAATGAATCCTGGCGATAAGAAGTCTGCATATATTACAGAGAAGCTTGCCAAACAAGAAGGTCCTGTCGTTGCCGTAAGTGATTTCATGCGCGCAGTCCAAGATCAGATTGCCCCTTGGGTAGAGCAAGATTTCTACTCACTTGGCACAGATGGATTTGGACTTTCAGATACTCGTGGCGCACTTCGTCGCCACTTTAAAGTTGATGCCGAGTCCATTGTTGTCGCTGCTCTTGCAAGACTTGCAGATGCTGGAGAGGTAAAGAGCAAGGTAGTTCAACAGGCCCTTGATAAGTACCGGCTAAGTGACATCAGCGCAGCAGATCCTGGAAATACTGAAGGCTCTGGCTGATTAATTAATCTCTCTGCTTGCTTCCGAGGTATGAAAACTTCGAGGTAGCCAAGAGCATTAGAGCTGGAATCATGAGTGCGAGGGTTACTGAAGTTGTTTCTGCTACCCAAGAGATTAGAATTTTAACAAAGAAAGCTACGACCGCAGCAACTAGACCGAGCTGGGCAACAACAACACTGCTAGGATGTTTTGAATTCCTAAATGCGATTCCAAACAGGGTCGGAGCTAAGAGTGATGATCCGAATCCCGCAAGAGCATAGCCAAATAGTGCAAGTGAGAATCCAAGCATTAAATTAAATTCAGAAACTAGGGTGCCTAATGGAATAAATGTAATAAATCCAATTGCTCCTACGATTGGTGGCCATTTAAGAAGCGCCGCCTCAGAGAACATGTGATGAAGGCGATTAGCATTAAATCTAAAGATAATCATCGCGCCAATAAATACCGTATAACCATAGATGCTCGATGCATCGCTCATGCCGATTGAGTCTCGAAGATAGATTGCTGACCAATCTTGAGTTGAGAATTCAATTTGCATGGCCAAAATCATTGTGAGGGCTACTGCTGGTTGAGCCCTAAAGGATGTGACGATGCTTTTTAGAGTGATCTTCGGAAGTTCACTCCCCTCATCAGCTTTATCGATAAAGTATGGCGTTGATTTTCGAATTCCATGAATAGTAGCGACCCAGACAAGGAACATCAGAACATCGATATGCCAGGCTAGCGAGACAAAGGGCGTGACTATGATCGCACCAATTGAAGTTACGAGGGCGCCAAGACTCCAGAGTCCATGCAAGCGAGTCAGGATTAATTCACCAATTTCTTCTTGCCTATGAATTGCCTGACCGTTGTTAGAGACGTGAAAAGATACCCAGAAAAATCCGATTAAAATATTTGAAGCAAGCCAAATTTGCGGATTCATAATGTGTGGAACTGCGGCCATCGTTCCAAAGAGCCCAGTTGATGCAACAATTATTACTGGTCTGATGCCGAATTTATGAACAATATCTCCAACATAGATAAAGGCCAGCAACCAACCAATTCCACCTAGGGTTAGATATGTTCCAAAGAGGCCATTATTAATATTTAGCTGGTCTCTAATCTCTGGGAAGCGCATCGCTGTAGCCATAGCACCGATACCAAAAGGGAAAAAAAGTAGGTTTAGGGCGCGCCTTTCAGATTTTGAAAATGTAGTTTTCAATAGAGCGCACTAGCCAATTCTTTTCGCGCCTGGACTAAATCTGGGTCCTGCGGATCTACCAGAGAGAAGAGTTGCAATAAGTGCTCTCTGGCAAACTTCCTCTCTTCACCCTGCGAATTCTTAATGGTCCCAATCATCCGGTCAAAGGCACTCTTATTTAATCCACTTGCGATTTCAACATCCGCAGCCGTCATTTGGGCCTCGATATCTTCAGGGCTCTTTGTAGCCTTTTCAAGTACAGTATTTGAATCTAAATCCTTTATGCGCATAATTAACTCAGTCTGTGCAAGTCCAAGTTTTGCTAAATTATCACCAGGTCTTCTTGCCAACCATTTCTCATATTGCGCCTTGGCTTCGATCAAATCATTTGCTTCAAGTGCCGTCATAGCCGCAATCTCTTCTGGCTCCATAGGCGCTTGGATTACCTCGGAATTAGCCAGTGGCGCTCCCACTCCACGTTCAGCTGCTAGTCCAATTACTTTATCTAGAACCAGGCGAATTTGATCAGTTGTTGGAACTGATTCAAATAACGGAACCATCTGCTCTTGGATAATTGCAATTGCAACCGGTACGGATTGAACTTGCAGCGCCTGTGCTACTTCGATCTCGGTATCAACATTTACAGTTCCTAAGATCCAGGCCGGCTCGCCATCTTCTAAAATATCGCTCTCCAGGTATTTGCCCATTACTTCAAGTAGTGAAATGGCTTGAACACTTCGTGGTGACCAACAAATAAGTATTACAACTTTATTATTTGAAGCTGGAAGAATCTCTGAAATTAAATTGGCTTGTGTTATCGCAATACCTGGAATTGATGCTGCCTCTGCAGCTGGTCTACCTAGAGTGCTTAAATCAACGGCGCTGGCAAAATTCTTGGGCAGCGGCGGCAGGTTCATAGGAGTAATCCTACCGATATTTATTTTTACGGTGGCTCATGAATGCCTGGAACGCTAACTCCGACATAAGTCCTAAATGGCAGGATTTTTTCGATGTAATCCTTGGTTGCAAAATCTAACCCCAAGTCATGCCCTGCTTGCTCTCCGAGATACCAGCGATGTTCAAGAATTTCATGAAACATTTGGGTCTGCTCTACTCGATCCTGAAGTTCGCGCGGGACCTGGTTCATTACATGGTGATAGGTATCGCGAAGCCATCTGCGAGCGCTGTCATGTACTGGTGGCTTTGGCGTAGCTTCACGTCCTCGGAAGCGGTCGAAGGAGGCAAGCAACCGCTTTGCCTGAAGTTCTTCTGCTTGAATTCCAAGCAGTTCGAAAAGTCGATTCTGGTGATATCCGGCCGCTACAAGTTTGGGTTGGAAATTTAGCTCCCCCTTATCGCCATTAATAGATACTTCAACCTCTTCAACCGCAAAACCCAGATCTTGAAGTTGTCGCATCGCTCCTTCAACTGCGTGGCGATCATCTGGATCTAAAATTTGTGGCTCGCGCAGCGCCGTCCAGAGCCGGCGATATCTCTTGATTACCCCTTCACTTGCTCGAACTGGATCTAAATCTTCTTGCAGCACCCCTGCGATCTTTAAATCTTCTAGCTCTGCCGCCACATTGAATAATGAGATATCTAGATCATGCTCGCGCTGCCCATCGGTAAGTCGGCTCTGAAATTCACCGGTCTCAGCATCGACTAGATAAGCGGCAAATTGGTCGGCATCGCGGCGAAACAAGGTATTTGAGAGCGAGCAATCTCCCCACCAGAAGCCAAGTAGATGTAATCGGACGAGCAAGAGCGCCAAGGCGTTAGCCATATTGGTAATTTCGTGTGGCGTGATCTGTCCGCTCAGAATTATGCGATAGGGCAGTGAGAAAGGTAGGTAGTGCGTTACTAGAGCGGCGGGAAGCTCCTCGCCATTAATATCTTTGCGGTTTTCAATTACGGCAACTGGCTCGACGCATGGCGCCTCTCTGCTATTTAATTCGCGCAGTAAGGCATATTCTCGATTTGCGAACTCAGGAACTGTCTCTTTAATCGCATAAATTTGCGAATCATATGTATCACGCGCTTTAACTAATCGAACAATGTGGCGCGAGATTCCACGCATATCTGTAAGTGAGGCATCTTCAGGCCAAACTTCTAGCGGTTTAACCCATGGTAGGCGGGCCAGAGCAGACATCTCTTCTGCTAGTCCAGTTATTCGTAGGTCAGCCACGACCCCATTCTCTCCTATTTTTCTTGAACGCGCCCTTAAAATAAAGCCATGGCAAAGTTAAATCCAAGTAGCAAACGACCTGGTCTCACCAAGAGAATTGAGAAGAAGAGTGGGGTGGTTGCCGAGGATTTTGGAGCTATTGGAGAGCCACTAAATCGCTCACATCCATTCTATTTTGGCTTTGTTGCAGCCTCTGGTGCGGTAATCGCCATCACCCTGCTTCAAGCATTTGCTTCAGCAAGTCAGGTTTTTGTCTTAATCATAATTTCACTCTTCTTTGCAATGGGCCTAAACCCTGCAGTGCTTTTATTTATGCGTCGAGGCTTAAATCGGATTGCTGCCGTTGCCGTGACTGTGGCTGCAGTAATCACATTTGTTAGCATCTTTATCTGGATAGCAGCTCCTCTCATTATTGATCAGGTAAATGCCCTAATAAATAATGCCCCACAATTAATCGCAGAATTAAAGAACAATTCAACAATTGATTCGCTAAATCAGAATTATGGAATTGTTGACACTATTCAGGGCAGAGTCGAGTCTTCAATCAAGGATGGCAAATTTGTAATCGGGGCCTTTGGTGGGGTCCTAGGCGTGGGCAAGGCCGTGATCTCTGGCGCACTTTCAGCGCTTACTATTTTGGTTCTTACTCTCTACTTCTTGGCGGCGCTTCCAACCGTTACTCAGGATGCATACCGCTTAGTTCCAGCGAGCCGCAGAGATCGTGTTGCAAAGATTACCGATGCAATTATCTATCGAGTCGGGGCATTTGTCGGAGGCCAGATTGTTATCTCCTTCTTTGCTAGCTTATTTATCTTCCTTCTCGGGCTTACGCTAGATCTTCCCTATAAGTCAGCGCTGGCATTAGTTGTCTTTGTATGTGGCTTGATTCCACTTATCGGTCACTTTATCGGAATGACAATTGTCACGATAATTGCACTCACAATCTCACCTTTGACCGCAGTCATATCCTTAGGCTCTTACATTATTTATGTGCAATTTGAAAACTATATTCTGACTCCAAGAATTATGAAGCGTGCACTTTCGATTCCAGGGCTAGTAACCATAATTGCCGCGCTAATTGGAACTTCACTTCTTGGGCTAGTTGGTGGAATCTTGGCGGTACCAATTGCTGCTGCAGTTCTGCTTATCCTTGATGAGGTTGCATATCCAAAGGCAGATAAGAGCTAAAACTCGGTTGGCAACGGCAACTTATCTGGTGCCAGTAACTTTGTAATCTCAGAGAGAACTCGATAGACAGCTGGCTCACCAACCCATAGATGTTTGGCTCCATCAACGCTTATTAAGTTAATTTGGTGAAGCGAGTTAAATGCCAACTCTGCCTCTATAGGTTTTAGATAGTCATCGTGTTCTGGAATCAGAGCGGTGATTGCTCGACCATCAGTTGCCCAAAAATCTAAATCACTAGGGCTAGAAGTTCTAAGTGGTGGACTTAGAAGAATAAGGCCAAGGACTCTAGGATCTCGGGCGAACTTAAGTGCAAGATCAGTTCCAAAGGACCATCCAACTACCCAAAGTTTCGCTACTTGTAACTGTGAGAAGCAATATTCGATAGCGGCCTCAACATCAAATCTCTCTGATTCACCGCCCCCAAAGACACCTTCGCTTGTTCCGGATTTAGATGTAGTGCCCCTGGTGTTGAATCGAATTACTTCAATTCCAGCAAGTGCTGGCAACCGATTCGCAGCTTTTGCAAAAACATGGCTGTCCATCATCCCGCCAGCGGTAGGCAATGGATGTAGGCAAAGAATTGAGGTGCTCCGTACATCAATAGGCGTAGCTACCTCACCGACTAATCTGAGCCCATCTGCAGTTTCAATTGTTATTGGCCGGCGATTTGCAGGCAACACGGTGCTCGGGCGTATTAACTCTGACATAAAAGAAGTTTAGTCTTGTGCAATGGAAACCTCCGAATCAATGTTCTTCGCCAGCCATAATCCAGTAGATGGCAGCGTATTGGCTAACTATCCAAATACCTCTCCTAATGAGGTGTCTGATGCAGTTGCGAGAGCTCGAGTGGCCAGTACCGCCTGGCAGGCACTTGGATTTAGTGGCCGCAGAAAAGTATTGCGCAAGTGGGCCGCACATATAACTAAAAATATAGATGAGATTGCTCAATTAGTACGCGCTGAAACTGGCAAGCCAATAAGTGATGCAACCCTGGAGGCAACACTTGCACTTGGACATTTAGCATGGGCTGCAAAACATGCTCCGGCTGTCTTAGGTAAACAACATCGACCATCGGGTCTCTTGATGTTTAACATGAAGACAAATGTAACTAGAGTTCCACTCGGAGTCGTGGGTGTTATTGGACCTTGGAACTACCCAATCTTTACTCCGATGGGTTCAATCGCATATGCACTCGCGGCCGGAAATACCGTTCTCTTTAAACCAAGTGAATACACGCCGGGAGTTGGACATTGGCTCGCCGAAAGCTTTGCGAGCGTTTCGCCATTTGCCGGGATTTTTACATGTGTAACTGGTTTACCCGAAACCGGAAAGTCCCTTACCGAATCTGCAGTAGATAAAATTGCTTTTACTGGTTCGACTAGAACGGCCCGAAAGGTTGCGGCCTCATGTGGCGAGCGAATGATTCCTGTAGTTCTAGAATGCGGCGGTAAAGATCCCGTAATAGTTGCAGCTGATGCCGATATCGATCGGGCCGCCGAATATGCGCTCTGGTCGGCGATGTCCAATGCTGGACAGACATGTATTGGCGCTGAGCGTGTTTATGTCGTAACTGAGGTTGCTGACAAATTCATTGAGAAAATTACTGAGCTGGCACAGGATATTCATCCCGGCGCAGATGGAAACTATGGCCCCGCCACAATGCCTTCACAATTGAAAATTATTCAAGGACAATTAGATGATGCAGCTGCAAAAGGTGCAAAGTTTGTTGTTGGTGGAGTTAACTCGGTCAAGGCGCCATTTGTCGAGCCCGTGATTATGGTAGATGTTCCAGAAGATTCAACAGCTATTACCGATGAGACCTTTGGTCCGACTCTTGCGATCAATCGAACTGCAGATATTGCAGAGGCGATCCGGCTTTCAAATGCCACTAGATATGGTCTTGGGGCATCGGTCTGGTCTAAGCGAAATGGCGAGAAGATTGCAGCGCAGCTCGAATGCGGCATGGTCTCGATAAATTCTGTAATTGCCTTTGCTGCAGTTGCATCCGCGCCCTTTGGCGGCGTGAAAGATAGCGGCTATGGTCGAATTCATGGACCTGAAGGGCTGCTCGAATTTACTTATCCCAGAACGGTTGTTAAGACAATATTTAATATCCCAATTGTTTTTACAACATTTGGGCGAAGTAAGTTTGCAGATAAATTTATAAAGTTTGCAATTAAGACGTTGCATTCAAAGGGAATTGGTTAATACCTAATATCGAGGTGCACCCTTTGATTTGAAAGTCTTTGGTCTTCTATCCTCGCGCTTGGTCCAGCAGATTGTGTGCCAATGACGTCTCGATTCAACATCTTCTTCTAGCCAAGCAACTGTATGTGGCGTTGCAGTTGGAATTAATTGATCACAGCCCGGACAGCGATATGGCTTTGTCGATGTTGAGCCCGTTATTCGTCGTACTCGATATGTTCCCTCAGAATGTTCTTCGATACTCTCACTAGAGAGCGAAATATCGCGCTCTTCCTCTGAGTTTGCCCCTCTCTTCGGGGATCTCTTGGGGTGATTTCTACGTGGACTCACAGCCTTATTCTCTCGCGAGCATTCTCTATATCCCAACTTTTAGGGCAAGATATCGACGTGGCAAATGAGTTAGCAATCGAAATCTCGGCTCTTACCAAGAGCTATAAGAGCGCCTCTGAGGGCAAGAAATTAGCTGTAGCCGGAATCGACCTACAGGTTGTCGTAGGTGAAATTTTTGCAATCCTTGGGCCAAATGGGGCTGGAAAGACCACAACAGTTGAAATTCTTGAGGGCTATCGAAGTAGAGATAGCGGGGATGTGAAAGTTTTGGGCCAAGATCCAGCCGCTCTCGATAAAAACTCTTGGGCCTGGCGCGATCGAATAGGCATTGTCCTGCAATCCACTAATGACTCACAGGATTTATCGGTGACCGAAACTGTTAAACACTTTGCAAATTACTACTCAAATCCGAGAAATCCAGATCGGGTAATTGCTGAAGTCGGCCTAGAAGAGAAGAGAGATGCGCGAATCGCAACCCTTTCGGGGGGCCAGCGGCGCAGATTGGATGTTGCTCTTGGAATAATCGGCAACCCTGAAATTCTCTTTCTAGATGAACCTACTACCGGATTTGATCCAGAGGCCCGGCGCGCATTCTGGGATTTGATTCGCAAACTTCGAGATGAAGGAACAACCATTCTTCTCACCACCCACTATTTAGATGAAGCTGAAGCGCTGGCTGATCGAGTCGCAGTAATTGTTGATGGCAAGATAGTTGAGATTGCTACTCCCGAAAACTTAGGCGGGCGCAATAATGCCAAGGCAAAGATTTCCTGGCTGGAAAATGGCATAAAGCAGGAGGTTGAAAGTGACTCTCCTACTTTAGAGGTAGCCAAACTTGCCGAGAGATTTAGTGGCGAAATACCAGAGCTTTCAATAATTAGACCCTCTCTTGAAGATATCTACCTTGAGATGATTGGCCACAAATGAGACCAAATATTATAAAGGTCGGTTTTCTACGAGGTGGACTCGAGATTAAGCAGTTCATGCGCCAGCGCGAGTCAGTTGTATTTACTCTCCTCTTCCCAGTTATGTTGTTATTTATCTTTGGCTCAGTATTTAAAGGTGAGCTCGCACCAGGCGTAACTTTTAGTCAATATTTTGTTGCTGGCATGATTGCATCTGGACTTGTAAACACCGGATTTCAGCAACTGGCGATAATGATTCCGATAGAACGAGATTTTGGAACTCTTAAGCGACTTCGTGGAACTCCTGTCTCACCAATCTCCTACTTTATTGGCAAGACGATAGTTGTCTTTGCGGCAATGATTGTTCAAATCGCAATGTTAATTGGCTTTGGCGCTGCACTATTTGATTTAAACCTACCAACTACATTTGATAAGTGGTTTAGATTCACCTGGCTAATTCTCCTTGGCAGCGCCTGCTCAACCATTCTAGGAATAGCATTCTCATCGGTACCGAAGAATGGCCGGGGTGCCTCCGCTGTCGTCTCACCGATTGTCATTATTCTGCAGTTCTTTAGCGGGGTCTTCTTTGTCTTTACTACTCTCCCATTCTGGATGCAGCAATTTGCTGCGATATTTCCGCTCAAGTGGTTAACTCAAGGTATGCGATCTGTATTCTTGCCAGAAGATTTTGCAACGCAGGAAGTTGCGGGAAATTGGGAGATCTCAAGGATTGCACTGGTCCTAATAGTCTGGACGATTCTTGGAACTTTACTTGCACTCAAAACCTTTAGGTGGTCAAATAAATGAAAAGGCTAATCGCGCTTTTTATCATAGCTACCTTGCCGCTTTCAAATGGTGCTTATGCGCAGAGTGCAAAACCACCGACTAGTAAGAGCGCATCAATTTCAAAGAGCGCCGATTTAAGCCAGGAAAAGGTACCACTTGCTAAGAAGCGTAAGAAGAAATTACCACCAAAGCCAAAACAGAAATGGCCGCCTCCTGGCTTTGAGAAGAAGGGTGAGCTATATGCAAAGACCGCCAGTCCTAAAGAACTTCTAATAGCCGCAACTGAGAATAAATATATCCAGCGCAAGCTGATAAATAATTGTCACAAGACTGCTTGTTTAGGGATATTTCTAGGCTCAGAGACTGGTTGCGACTGGTGGGAGATAACATCAAA
>DFDL01000034.1 GCA_002367715.1 Actinobacteria bacterium UBA3028 | reverse complement strand
GGAAGTTTAGTAGAGGCAATGTGTAATGCACTTGCTACCGAAGACTCACAAGCGATTCCAGTTCCATATTTAATGAGTGGTGGAACAGATAATAAGGCTCTGAGTGAGCTTGGAATTATTGGTTATGGTTTTTCTCCACTCCGCCTACCAACTGATTTAGATTTTTTCTCACTCTTTCACGGTGTAGACGAGCGTGTGCCTATTGATGGTTTAAAATTCGGAGTAAGAGTGTTGTATGAGTTTCTAGAAAATGTTTAAGGAAAATCCTAAGAGAGAACCGAAACTTCATCTAGAGCTTGTCTGACTTGTTGTGGAAGTACAATCTGTTCAACGGTAAGTATCCCTCTAAGTTGGGCGCCAGTTCTTGCCCCTATTAACGCACTTGTAACGCCTGGTGCATCCCTTACCCAAGACAATGCAACCTCTAATGGTGAATAACCTAATCCATCGGCCGCGATGCAGACGGCCTCAACAATTTTGTTTGCTCTTTCTGATAAGTAAGCATCAACAAAGTTTGCAAAATGAGGAGAAGCACCTCTTGAATCTGAAGGTACGCCATTTCGGTATTTTCCAGTAAGTACGCCGCGACCAAGTGGTGACCATGCAATAAAACCCAGTCCAAGAGAATCTGCGGCAGGAATTAGTTCATCTTCTGCGCGCCGATTAAGAAGTGAGTACTCATTTTGCGAAGAGGTTATTGCTGCTTTTCCAAAAATAGGATTTTGTAAGGTCGCTGATCTAGCTAATTGCCAACCATTAAAGTTACAGACTCCTACATATCTAGCCTTGCCAGAGGATGTTGCGTAGTCAAGGGCAGATAATGTCTCCTCAATTGGGGTGTTTGAATCCCAAGTTTGAATCTGCCAAAGATCAATATGATCTACATTTAATCTACTTAATGACTTGTCTAAATCAGTAATTAAATCATTTCTGGAATTGCTTACCTGTCTTACGCCATCTTTGAAAGTTACCCCGGCTTTTGTAGCTATAAAAATTTTGTCACGTTTAACCAATGTGCCAATAAATCCACCGAGCACACGCTCAGCATCACCATCACCATAAATAGCAGCGGTATCGACAAGATTTCCACCCGCTTCAATAAACTCCTGCAGTTGCTCAGCGGCTTCATTTTCATCTGTATCCCGGCCCCAAGTCATAGTCCCAAGACCAAGTCTTGAAATTGATACCCCGCCCATCCTGCGCATTTCCATGACTGGGAGGTTAGCAACAAGAGGGCTAAAAGATCGGTAACCTTGCCAAATGCCCATTGTTTACCTTCTACGCCATGCTCAATCATCTGCGAATGTAAGTGGAATATTGGCAGGGCAGGACAACTCTGTAGAGTTATCAAAGTACGGGCTTAAGCAGGCCGAGAATCTAGTCAACACAATAGAAATGATCAAGCCTACAAAGATCTTTTCAAGCCCACTTCTACGATGCATTCAAACAATTGATCCCTATATTCAATTAAGGCGTAAAATTAAAACTCTCATTGACTCTGATCTTATTGAGATGGATTATGGACAATGGTCTGGACGAAAATTATCTGCGCTACAAAAAGAGAAAAACTGGAAAAAAGTGCAGAAAAATCCAGCGCAGTTTACTTTCCCTAAAGGCGAGAGTTTTACAAATTTACATGCGCGTGTTAAAAAATTTCAAGTAAAACTCCATGGTGAGAAAGGGCCTATCCTTGTTGTCAGCCATGGAGATGTGATCAAAATGTTTCTTGCCTCGGTTGCCGGACTAGAATTGAACTCTTTTCAGAAATTCGTGATAGAGCCGGGTTCAATATCGGCAATTAGTATTGAAAAAAGCTCTTCCAAGATAATCAGCACCAATAATTTGAACTTTGCTCCAATTAAACAATTATCAATCAAGGATTCACTAGGTGGGGGAAATACACTAAGCAGAAAATTTTTTGGAGCTATCAAGTAATGCCAAGAATAATTTACCGCCACCAACCTGCTACTAGATTTATCGTTAGTGCAATTGGTGAGCCAGGGGAGAGAGAATTTTTTCTTCAAGTTAAGTCCGCACTAGGGGTAAATACCTTGGCAATTGAGAAAGGACAGGTAATCGCCCTTTCTGAAAGATTTGACGAGCTAGTTCGAGAACTTAGGCGCTCAAAAATGGCATCTCCTGACGAATTATCCGCCACTCCAGTTGTCGATGATGAACCTCTAGAACTGCCAATTGAGCAAGATTTTCAGGTAGGAATAATAAGTATTACCTGGGAGTCAGACTTAGTTGTTGTAAATATTCAAGCAGCTTCCCAGGAAGATGAAATGTTAATTGATGATTTGGATACTGGCCCCGATCTAGTGATTGTTACATTAAGAATAAATCAAGTCAAAAGTTTTTGTTTAAGAGCATCTTCTGTGGTCAATGCCGGCAGACCAGCATGTCCATTTTGTTCACTCCCAGTGGATCCACGGGGCCATCTATGTCCTAGAGCAAATGGATATCGCAGATGAACACCTCTTCGGAAACACTATCCATTGGCGATATTAAAGTTATTGGCCGATTAATTGATGCGTCCAATGCCACCTTGATGGGCGAGATAGTAAGTCCAAACTCGAGCATTAAAGTTATATATAAACCAATCGCCGGTGAAAAGCCACTTTGGGATTTTCAAGACGGCAACTTGGCATTCAGAGAGTACTGCGCCTTTCTGGTAAGCGATTTGGCAGGCTTCAACATTGTTCCGGCGACTATTTTACGAGATGGACCTTTTGGTTTGGGTATGGTGCAGCAATGGATTGAGATTGATAAGACTGTTGATGTAGTTGAGTTTGGTCAAAGCGAAGATAGTCAGCTAAGAAAACTAGCTTTGTTTGACAGTATTATTAACAATACTGATAGAAAGTATGGGCATTTATTAATTAATAGTGATGAGAAGTTGTTTGGTTGTGATCACGGCGTATCATTTCATAGCCAAAATAAGTTAAGAACTGTGATTTGGCAGTTTGCGGGCGAAAAATTTACTACTGAAGAAGTGGCTCTACTTGAAAGAACTCGAGAGGTTGATTTCAATGGTGTATTCGAAAAGTATTTAACTGATATAGAAATCTCAGCATTTTCGGATAGAATAAACACGCTTATAGCATCTGGAACATTTCCACTTCCAAGTGACGAATGGCCAGCGATTCCTTGGCCACCAGTCTAAATGAGGTTAATATTTTGAAAAATTGGCCAAAGGTCTACTTGCCCCCAATTAATGATCTTAAGTTTCCACCTCTTAAACTTCATGACTCCTATTCTGGTCTTTATGAATACTCTAAGAGTGGAAAGTTCAGAATGTATGTATGCGGAATAACTCCATACGATTCTACGCACCTAGGCCATGCTGCAACTTATTTGTCCTTTGATCTAATTAACAGGTATCAACAATTAGCTAATCTTCAAGTGAGTTTTGTCGAGAATATAACAGATGCCGACGACCCACTTCTAGAGCGAGCAAAACGCGATGGTCAAGATTGGCAAGTCTTAGCAAATTCTCAAGTCGATCTATTTATTTCGGATATGACGGCCTTAAGAATTTTGCCTCCGAGTCAATTAGTGAAAGTCACCGACTCTCTTGATCTTGTTGAATCATTTATCGATAAGTTGGACAGAAATGGTCATATTTATCAGATCGATGGTGATTTCTACTTCAGCGTGGATAAGTATTTAGATTCTCTGCCGATTTCTCTAGCAGAAGCAATCTCGGTTTTTGCCGAACGCGGGGGAGATCCGGACAAAGAAGGAAAAAGACACCCATTAGATGCTGTTGTTTGGAGTGCGAATAAAAATGGCGAACCAGGTTGGAATAGTAAATATGGGTTTGGGCGACCAGGCTGGCATATCGAATGTACAGCTATTGCTTGTGAGTTTTTAGATAATGATGAGAAAGATCCGGTAATTCAATTGCAAGGTGGCGGATCAGATTTAATTTTTCCACACCATTTTATGAGCGCACAGATAGTAAAAGCTGCATTAGGCCGAGACTTCGCTGAAAGCTACATACATGCAGGAATGATTAGCCTTGACGGAGAGAAGATGAGCAAATCAAAGGGTAATCTCATTTTTGTTTCCAAATTGATTCAAGAAGGGATTGATCCAATGGTTATACGTTGGGCGCTGCTTTCTGGTCACTATCAGCAAGATAGAGAGTGGAGCACACAACTTCTTGAGAAGGCGAAAGATGAAGTTGTATTGGTTCGATCGGCGCTTTCACGAAGCGAAACAGCTGATGCTTCGAGTCTGGTCAACAATTTAATTATGGATCTATCAGATAATCTAAATACCCCTAAAGCGTTAAGTAAGATTGTCGATTGGTCCCTCGAGTCCAATAGAATTGCAACATCTAATCACAGTGGTTTAGTATCACGTGCAATTGATTCCTTACTAGGATTAGCGTTATAAATTATGAGCGCGATTCTTTTTGATATGGATGGAACAATCATAGATTCTGAGCCTTTATGGTTACAGGCTGAAATCGAGGTAATGGCAGAGCTGGGGTGTCATTGGGATGAGCAGGATCAAATAAATTGCCTTGGCGGTCCTATGGAAAGGACTGAGAAGTACATGCAGGATAGAAGCGGCAATGTAAAGCCATACGGCTACTTTGGTCAAAGATTGAATGAAGTAATGAAGTTAAAGTTCGTAAAGGATTTGGAATTGATGCCAAATGCTTTGGAGCTAATAACAAAATCAAAAGAAGCTGGATTAAAGACAGCATTGGTAACTGCCAGCGGCCGAGAACTTATGAATTCTGCACTCACACGCTTTCCGGAGAATAGTTTTGATATCGCAATATCGCGAGACGATGTAACAAATTCCAAACCGCACCCAGAGCCTTATCTAATGGCAGCTAAGAGACTG
>DFDL01000060.1 GCA_002367715.1 Actinobacteria bacterium UBA3028 | reverse complement strand
GGTTCAAATCCCACCGCCACCGCCATTTATTTTATTGAGTGACCAGGTATCGAAGAGATTAATTTTTGAGTGTAAGGATTCTTCGGTTTCTCAAAGATATCTTTTGTCTCACCTGATTCAACAAATACCCCATTTTCCATCACATATACAAAGTCAGTTAAATACCTAATAACTCCAAGGTCATGAGAAACCAAGACGATAGACAAACCATCCTTAATTAGTTCACCAAACAACTCTAAGAGCTGGGACTGGGCCGACTGATCAATAGCTGAGGTTGGCTCGTCGGCAATCAAAATCTTGGGCTGAGCGGTCAAAGCTCGAGCTACGGATGCTCTTTGTCTTTGTCCTCCAGAGAGAGAGAACGGATATTTTCTAGAATCGATTTCGCTGATTCCCATTCTTTTTAAAAGTTTTGAAGCAATCTCTTTAGCCAATTGCTTATCATTTGTCTGGTGCTGAAGTACTCCTTCAGTGACAGCATTTATAATTCGCATTCTGGGATTAAGGGATGAGTATGGATCCTGAAAAACCATCTGCACTGCTTTGCGGAGTTCTCCCTTGTAAACTCCACTTCCTTGTCTAATATCTTCTCCAAGATATTTGACTTGACCAGTAGTTGGGATCTGCAGCCCAGAAAGAACTCGAGCTAATGTTGATTTACCACTTCCTGATTCTCCTACTATTCCTACAACTTTCCCTTCTGGTAGAACAAAGTCGACGTTTCTTACAGCCAAAATTTCGTCACCATACGCCTTGAAAGTAACGGAGATGTCTATGCCCTCTAATAGGTTGTTCAACGCTTATCCCCTTTAAAAATCTCTGCATAGCGGATACAGGCCGTTAGGTGATCTTTATTAGCAGACTGAAGAAGGAGTTGCTTATCACTTCGGCAAGGGTCAAGAACATAGTCACAGCGATCGGCAAATCGGCATCCCTCTGGCCATGCTCCAACAGTAGGTGGTTGGCCCTTAATTGTTATTAGTTTGCCTCGAGGCTCGACTATGTCGATACGAGAATTATAAAGGGCATGAGTATAGGGATGCTTAGCATTTTTAATCATGGCAGATGGAAGCTTCTCCACTGTCGAACCTGCGTGCATCACAACTACATCATCACAAATTGAATTAATCAGTTGTAAGTCATGAGACACTAGGATGATTGCTGTATTTAAAGTCTGTCGAATTTTTCTGAGCAATTCCATTATTTCAGCTTGGACTGTTACATCTAGGCCTGTGGTTGGCTCATCGGCAACTATCAATTGAGGTTCTTGAGCAATAGCGCAGGCAATCATAACTCTTTGCTTCATGCCACCAGATAATTGATAAGAAAATTGTTGCAGAACAATTTCGGGTCGGCGAATTTGAACTAACTCAAGAAGCTCTATAGAACGGTTCTTTATTTGCTGATCGGTAAAATTCCCACCCTGTCTTATTGCTTCGGCAAGTTGGGCACCAATTGTTATTACTGGATTCGGCCCAGCAAGTGCAGACTGAGGTATGTATCCCACCTTTTTTCCTCTTATTGCTCTCCACTGACTCTCATTGGCTGATACGAGATCAATGCCATCAAACTCCAATTTTCCAGACTCTATATAGGCTCCACGACGTCGCAGTGTCCCAACTAAGGACCTGCATAACATGGTTTTCCCAGAACCAGACTCACCAATTAACCCAAGAAGCTGACCCTTTTCAATATTAAAAGTTGCGCTATCCACGATCCTAAGTCGTCTAGAGCGCGTTACCCTGACATCAATTCTTAACTGATCAAAAATAACCAACGGTTTTGCCATTAATTTCCCTTATCTCTTCGGGAAAGACCTTCAACGATAAAAGAAAGGGCTATTGCAGACCAGCAGAGGGCTACTCCAGGAAAAATTGTTATCCACCAAGCATCCCCGAGGTATGTTCGGCCATCTGCAATCATCGCCCCCCATTCAGCTGCTGGAGGCCTTGCTGCCAAACCAAGGAATGAAAGACCAGAAACGATAATAATTACCAAAATAAAGTCACTAAGTGCATAAGCCAAACTCTCAGAGGAGACGTTTGGAGTGACATGTTTGAAGATTATTCGCTTTTTTGAATAACCCATTAATTGAGCAGCCTCTATGTAATTTTGTTGCAATACAACCACTGCCTTCGTTCTGGCAATTCTGGCATAGCGAGCCCAATTCATAATAGTCAGAATTATCACAACGTTATAAAGCCCAGGGCCCAAAAAAGATATCATTGCGATTGCAATTATGAGCAAAGGAAAAGCGTTTATTCCATCAATTATCGAACTAACCAAAGATACAAAGTACTTGTTCTTAGCTAGGCCAAGCAAAATGCCAATCAAGGTTCCAATTACTAACGGAATGCTAACTCCAAGAAATGCGACACCAATATCAGCAGGTACGGCAGCAAAGGTGCGAGTCATGACATCTCGACCCAGTTGGTCTAATCCAAATGGGTGCTGCCATGAGGGAGGTTGAAATGATTCCCCAACGAACTCATCTGGTTCATATGCGCTAATGAATGGATGGATAACACCAATTAATACAATAGTTAAAAACATGGAAATTCCAGTGATAATGCCAAATCCGCCTGGAAGTGAAACCCATTCCTTTAAGCGCTGCCGTCTGGTTTGGACATTAGCTGCAGTATTAATTGTCTTCATAGTTTCACCCGTCGATCAAGGGCATATGCGCATAGATCACCAATAAAACTGAGAAATACCGTGATAACGCCAAAAAATAGCAAAATGCCTTGAACCATAGGATAGTCGCTAGCTAAAACAGCCCCAACTAACTCACGACCTATACCCGGAAGGGAAAAGATAGTCTCAAGAATAACTGTTGCTCCAAGCATTATTCCCATCATGTAAGAGAGCAGAACGACGGTCGGGGCCATAGATGGCTTTAAAATGTAAAAGAGAAAAAAGCGAGGCCTGCTTACTCCTCTAATGATTCCAGTCTCCACAAATTCTTCACCTTTAGTATCAACAATGGATGATTGCAGAACTCTGGAGATAATCGCGACCAAAATCAAGGTGTTGATACTTACGGGAAGCCATAAATATTTTAAGTTTTCAGGAAAATCATTTACATAGCCAAAAACAGGAGCCCATTCTCTTCTTACGCTGAATAGAAGTATACCAATCATGGCTATAAAGAAGTTAGGAGTAGCAATAATTACTGAAGTAATTCCTCTAAAGAGATAGACCACTGATGCTTTATTAGACCAGCCAACCAAGGTGGAAATTGGAATCGAAATTAAGAATGCAAAAAATACTGAAAGAAAAATATAAGTTAAAGTTAAAGGAAGTGTGTTTCGAATTACCTCAAGAACTTCAACATCCGTTACTAACGAAACACCCAGATCTCCCCGGAATAATCCAGATGCGTAACTGAGAAATTGCTCTATCGGTGAAACGTCCAACTTTAGCTGCTTGCGTAGTGCCTCAATTGCTTCCAGTTCAGCTCCAGCTCCTAGTCGAGTCGCAGCAGGATCTCCCGGTGTAATTCGAATTAGCATAAAGGAAATGACCATCACCCAAAAAGAAATGGCGACTGCGCGAAAGAGGCGTCCTACGACTTTCTTTAAGAAAACGTTCTTAGTAATGGTCGAGACCCTTTCCTTTCAAAGCGAAGTGGTAATAATTGAATTAATCAACTATTACCACTGCTTAACTTCTTGCTCCAGGAGTAGCGAGCCACTCCTGGAGCACCCTCGTTAATCTAGCTTTGCCAAAATAAAAATTAATCTTTTGGCAGAGGTGGATTTGTTGCAACAATGAATTGCAACTGTCCTGGAAGAAGAGCTTCTACCAAGTTATCGCCAATGCGACTGCCTGATACGTAGAAGCGAGTTCCAATTGGAATGAATGTAGAGAGATCAAAGGCGATCTTTTCAACCGCTGTTAATTTCTCAAGTATCTGCTCATTGCTTTCAGAAGCTGCAGCGTCATTTAGAAGTTTTGCAGTTTCAGTTAGCAGCGCATCAGGAACGTTGGCAAGACCTGCCCAAACTCCACCTGGTTTAAACCAGTTTGAGAGTTGAAGTGTTCC
>DFDL01000043.1:37836-39538 GCA_002367715.1 Actinobacteria bacterium UBA3028 | reverse complement strand
CATTTTTCACTCACGATTAATCAGATTATGTGGTTCACTAGAATAGGTGTAATTGTTATTCCACCGATGGTTTTTGTGATCACAAAACGTATCTGTCTCTCACTTCAAAGAGCCGATCGTGAGAAAGTACTACACGGCCGCGAAACTGGCCGACTTGTGATGTTGCCACACGGTGAATTTGTTGAGGTGCATGAAGAGCTAAGCGCCGCTGAGAAATTCACACTGACCCAACATGAGCAGCCAATGGCTTTACAAGTACCTAATAGCGATGCCAACGGTGTGCTAAATCCCCAGGGACTTAAAGGAAAGCTTCGGGCTCGCCTTAGCCAAGCTCATGTCGAACAGGTATCGGCTCCATCTGCCAGTGAAGCAAAAGAGCTAGAGAGTGGTCACCACTAGTAGCTAAAAGTAGTTGAGCTAAAAGTAGAAGAGCATTAAGTACGGGTAAGCCATGGAAACGCTTATCAAAGTAACTAAAACGCCGTACTTTGCAAATTTCCAGAAAGAAATTTTTATTCCAGCTTTTGCAGCAAGCCCGATAGCAACAACATTTGCACTTGCCCCGATGATCGTTGCATTTCCACCAAAGTCCGCACCAAAAGCTAGTGACCACCAGAGAACATGCTCTTGGCGAGCCACTAGACCTTGACTTAATTCACCAACGACTGGGCTCATTGAGGCCACGAATGGAATATTGTCGATCAGGCCAGATAAAACGGCTGATATAAATAAAATACTCGATGCCGCAAGTTTTGTATCGCCACCAAATAGCTCTTTTAAGAAAGTTGCAAACTCTTCAAGAGCTCCTACATTTACTAGAGCACCAACCATTATGAAGAGGCCAGCAAAGAAGATCAACGTATTCCACTCAATATCCTGGACATAGTCTCTAGGCTTTAGCCCACTTATTCCCACGAGAATTCCCGCACCAAAGAGCGCAACGACAGCAGGCTCGACATGGATAACTGAGTGAAGAGTAAAAGCAATCATAACGCCAAAGAGAACAACTAGGCTCTTTTTCAGTAAGTTGCGGTCACGAAGAAAAGAGCGCTCATCTAATTGCATTACATGTTCACGGTCACTGGCAGAATTAATGAGTTCGCGGCGAAATAGAAATACGAGTAACGGAATAATTACTGCAAGTACTACCAAGACCATTGGGCCCATATGGATTAAGAAATCGTTAAAAGTTAGATTGGCTTTGCTGGCAATAATAATATTTGGCGGATCTCCAACTAAGGTTGCTGCTCCCCCGATATTGGAGACAAAAACTTCAGCAAGAATGAAAACGACTGGCGATACATTTAGGTGTTTGCAAACGATCAGAGTCATTGGTACCGCTAATAAGATTGTCGTGACGTTATCTAGAATGGCAGATGCCAGAGCGGTGAGAATCATTAGGTAGACCACCGCAACTTTAGGATTACCTTTGGAGCGCTTTATTGCTTTTATTGCAAGGAATTCAAATAGTCCGGTCTTATGGATAACGCTAACAATTATCATCATGCCGAGCAGTAAGAAAATTACATCCCAGTCGATCCCAGTTTCGTGGCTATAAAACGCCTTGTCAGCATCGGTAGCTCCAATAACAACCATTGCTGCAGCGCCGCCTAGTACGATGGCAATTCTACTTATTTTCTCAGTGGCAATCGCTGCATACACCAATGCGAAGATTGCAATTGCGATTAGCATCTGCATCTAA
>DFDL01000043.1:21603-37510 GCA_002367715.1 Actinobacteria bacterium UBA3028 | reverse complement strand
CCACTCGTATTGTCTTCTGGAAGAAGATTGCCAAGTCGCTTATCTGTAAACCAGAGGTAATATCCAGTTAGCGCTGCTAAGCCACCAGAGAGACCTATTGCTGTGATTCCAACAGCTTCTCCGCCTATTAACCAGTAAATAACTGTGACTATTGTGTAGAAGACGCCAAGACCACCAAATAACACCCAACCAGTTTTCATCGCTAGTGTCCCTCAGTCTTAATGTGTGGGTAATGGAGATCAAATGCTGGTCGCTCACTTCTAATTCGTGGCATTGAAGTGAAATTGTGGCGAGGTGGTGGACAAGAAGTTGCCCACTCGAGTGAGGCGCCATAACCCCAAGGATCATCAACTCCAACAGGTGGAGACTTTCTAGTAATCCAAACATTTACCAAGAATGGAATCATCGAGAATGCAAGAAGTGTGGAGCCAACTGTTGAGATGGTATTCATTGTGGTGAAGCCATCTGTAGCTAAGTAATCAGCGTATCTGCGTGGCATTCCCTTAATTCCAAGCCAGTGTTGGATTAAGAAAGTTAGGTGGAAGCCGAAGAAAGTTGTCCAGAAGTGAATCTTTCCAAGGCGCTCATTTAACATTCGCCCTGTCATCTTTGGCCACCAGAAGTAGAACCCAGCGAACATTGCAAAGACAACTGTTCCAAAGAGAACATAATGGAAGTGGGCTACAACAAAGTAAGAGGCCGAAACAGCGAAATCAAGTGGCGGTGAGGCAAGAATAATTCCAGTTAGGCCACCGAATAAGAAGGTAATTAAGAATCCCATAACCCAGAGCATCGGGGTCTCAAATGAGACGCTACCGCGCCACATGGTTCCGATCCAATTGAAAAACTTAACGCCAGTCGGAACTCCGATTAGAAATGTCATAAACGAGAAGAATGGAAGTAATACCTGACCACTGGCAAACATGTGGTGGGCCCAGACAGATACTGAAAGCGCAGCGATCGCAATAGTTGCCGCGATGAGTCCTTTATATCCAAAGATTGGTTTGCGACTAAAGACTGGCAAAATTTCTGTGGCAATACCGAAAAATGGCAGCGCCAAAATATATACCTCGGGATGGCCAAAGAACCAGAAGAGATGCTGCCAGAGCATCGCACCACCATTGGCTGGATCAAAAATATGCGAACCAAATAATCGATCTGATTCAAGTGCAAGCAATGCCGCCGCTAGCGGTGGAAATGCAAGAAGTACAAGTATTGAGGTTAGCAATACATTCCAACTGAAGATTGACATTCTAAACATCGTCATTCCAGGTGCGCGCATTGTAAAAATTGTTGTAATGAAATTTACTCCGCCGAGAATTGTTCCGATTCCGCTGAGAGCTAGTCCCATAACCCAGAGATCCCCGCCAATCCCAGGTGAATACTGTGAATTAGAGAGCGGTGCATATGCCGTCCAGCCAAATGATGCAGCGCCGCCAGGAGTTAAGAAACCTGCAAATGTCATTAGCCCGCCAAATAGGAAGAGCCAGTACGAGAGCATATTCATTCTTGGGAAAGCGACATCTGCTGCGCCGATCTGAAGCGGCATAATTACATTGGCAAAGCCAACAAAGAGTGGCGTTGCAAAGAGCAGAAGCATGATTGTTCCGTGCATTGTGAAAACTTGGTTGTACTGCTCATTTGATATGAATTGCAGACCGGGGCGCGCAAGCTCTGCTCGCAGAATAAGCGCAAGTAAACCGCCTACTAGAAACCAGACAAAGGTAGTTACTAAATACATATATCCGATGGTCTTGTGATCTGTAGATGTAATCAGCTTTACGAACAACCGACCTTTACTAGTCGGCGCGGGCTTAGTCGGCGCTTGTGAAGTAACAGTTGGGTTAGCAAAAGTTGTCATTATTAAGCCACCTTTAAGTTAGAGATATATTCATCGTAGGCCTCTGGCGAAACCACCTTGACCGTGAAGAGCATCTGTGAATGTGACCGGCCGCAGAGAATGTTGCATCTACCTGGATATTCACCGATTTCATTTGCCGTAAATTCAAGGTGATTCTTTACACCCGGAAGATTCTGCATCTGAATCATGAATGCAGGAATCCAAAAGCCATGAACAACATCTGTGGCAGTTAAATTAAATTTAACTCGCTCACCTTGTGGTAGCACTAAGACTGGTGGCTTAGCGGGAGTTCCGGTAATAGTTTGCGCATCTGGATTATCTTTATAAGTAAATTGCCAAGACCATTGAAATGCATTGATATCAATTATATGACTGATGCTCTCATCTGCCGAAACTTTTGCAATCTCACTCTGTTTTACCGCTGTGTAATAAAAAAGCACCGCGACAATTAAAAACGGAATTAAGGTGTACGAGATTTCAACTGGAATATTATATTGCGTCTGCTTTGGAACTTCATCGCCCTTGCGACGGTGGCGAAAGGCCGGCCACAAAATTAGAATCGTAGTAAAAATTCCTACAACGGCAGCTGCTATCCAGGCTCCCTGCCAGAGCGGTAGTGAGATGTCATTTACGCTAGAGACGCCCTTAGGAAATCCCATCCCTGAAATATTTTCAGATGAACAAGAGGTCAGGAATAGAAGCGGCCCACCAGCTAACAGCGCGAGCGCCATTCGAGCCACGGATCTCTTTGTGGGCTTTAAACTCATTGGTAAAGAATATCGCTCAGTTTCACTCTTAGAACCATGTGGGAGTAGCGTTCGAGGCGTGGTATCCATCACCCCAAACTTTCAATCCGAGCCTCGGCTTCACGATGCTGCCCGGATGGCCCTTGCCCATATTTTCGAAGTAACTTGGCCAGATCCCAGCAAACTAGGTGCTGATGCCAAGAGCGCCTCACTGTTACTAAATGAGGCTAAAGAGACCTTTGCTGGCCACCTTGGAGTTAGAAGTGATGAGATCTCATTCCTCGGCGAGGCAAATCTCGGCTATAACCTAGGCGCCTCTGGGCTGTTAAATCCGCAAGCATGCTTGGTATATAGCAATGTTGATCCAATGCAGATCCATGCCATCGCCCAGGCCCACACCAACTCGTTAGAACTTCGGGCGGATCCAAATGGTCAGATTGATTACTCAGATTACGCAGGTGCAAGCGGCTCTGATGTACTTGTATATCAGACATGCAATCGCGAGACCGGGGTAATCCAAACTACTAGTCCGGATAAAGCCAAAAGCATTTTTGTCGATGCAACTGCTTCTGGTACCCGGATCCCGCTACCTGAAAATTGGAGTACTGCCCTCTGGGATTCAAAATCTTGGGCTGGTCCTTTGGGGCTTGGAGTCTTTGCAATCTCAAAGAGCGCAAACTGGAAGAACCCGCTTCCCCACTTAGATTCACAAATACATCCTGGACCCACCTCACTACCACTGATAGTTGCTAGCGCTCTTGCTATCGATAGCTGGGTAGCTGATGAGAAGAATCTTGCAGCAAAAATTGGGGCAATAAATAGCGAGATCCGGCGCTATCTAACTGAAAATATTCCAGATTGTGACATCGCCCCAGGCCAAGCCAATCATCTTCTAAGCGCTTCATTCTTATATGTAAACGCCGAACAACTTGTTACAAAATTGGCGGATAAGGGCTATCCGGTCGACTCTGGATCGGCATGTAATTCGGCCAATATGCAGCCTAGCCATGTATTGGCAGCACTTGGCCTGCTAACTCAGGGAAATATTCGATTAACAATTCACCATGCCACAACCTTTGAAGAGGTCGCTGATTTTCTTGAAGTACTCAAAGTAACTGTTGAAGAGCTGCGTGCTTGATGGAACCAACACAACAGCCATCTGGTGAGATTCCACTTGAGTTAAATTGCCTAGGAATGCGCTGCCCACTCCCAATTATTGCTACCGCCAAGGCAATTGCATCTGAGGTAGATGGCTTTGAGCTATTACTTCTAAGTGATGACCCAGCTACTGAAGTTGATCTTGGCGCCTGGTCTCGCATGACCGGCAATCAAGTCAAAGTTCTCGGCGCAAATAGATTTGCTATAACTAAAGATGCTAAGCAAGATTAATTAGCTAATTAACCGGGGCGCCAATTTCTGCCCAACTTCATCGCTAGCCACTTGGCCATAGGCCTGGCCAAATCTATTTAGAAACTCTTCCTTGGTAAATCGATACTCCTGGGTTCCTGTTGTTTCAATGCAGAAAGTTGCGAGCATCGAACCAATCTGGGCGCAACGTTCATGGCCAAATCCCCAAGCCAACCCTGAGACAAATCCAGATCTGAAGCAATCTCCGACCCCTGTTGGATCGACCTTGCTCTTCTCTTTAGGAACGCCAACAGTTATTGGCGCCTTCCCATGCTCTTCGATTCGAGCGCCATCTGATCCAAGAGTAACTATGCGAACCTTGACTTGGTTAAAAATCTCTTCATCGCTCCAGCCAGTTTTCTGAATCGTTAAAGCTAATTCGTATTCATTTAAGAATAAGTAATTTGCTCCAGTAATTAGAGTTTTAATCTCCTCGCCATTCATTCGCGCCAACTGCTGTGAGGGATCTGCAGCAAAGGCAATCCCGAGCTCGCGTGCGCTCTGGCTGTGGCTCATCATCGCTGATGGATCATCTGGTGAGATTATTAAGAGATCAAACTTGCCTGACTTCTCAATTATTGGAGCTATCTCAATCTCTCGAGCCTCACTCATCGCTCCTGGAAAGAATGATGCAATTTGATTTAGATCTTGATCTGTCGTAACTATAAAAGATGCAGTTAATAAGCTCTTGGAAACTTTTACATGGCTGGTATCTACACCATGTCGAGTGAGCCAGGCATCGTAATCGCCCCAGTCAGTACCTACTGCTGCGATTAGATATGGATTTAAACCAAGTGCACCGATTCCAAATGCAATATTTGCTGCTGTTCCACCACGACGGATATCTAAACCATCGACTAAAAATGAGAGTGAAACTTTCTCGAGCGAGCTGGCAACAAGTGAGTCGGTGAATTTTCCAGGGAAAGTCATTAAATGATCGCGCCCGACAGAGCCAGCGCAAGCAATTTTCATAACTTATTAAATAACTGTTTAGTTAGTTGAAAGAATCGCCACAGGCGCAAGAGCCTTCGGCATTTGGATTATCAATCGTAAAGCCCTGCTTCTCGATTGTGTCCACAAAATCAATAGCTGCGCCCGTCAAATATGGGGTACTCATCTTGTCGGTAACTACTTTTACGCCACCAAATTCTGTGATCGTGTCACCATCAAGAGTGCGGTCATCAAAATAGAGTTGGTAGCGAAGTCCAGAGCAACCACCAGGTTGAACGGCAACGCGAAGACTTAGGTCATCGCGACCTTCTTGAGTCAGGAGCGCTGCAACTTTGGTCGCTGCAACATCTGTTAAAACTATTCCAGTGGCTGGCGCCTTAGTAATAGTTACCTCTTGTGATGTCTCTGTGCTCATTGCTCTCCCAATCTGCTCTTCGGTGATTCTTCAATCAATTCTCGATGGAACTACACGGTTATCAAAGTTTCAGTTCGTTATTGCCCTAAGGCTACTCCATAATGTCCCCATGGGCTCTTCAAAACTATCCGAGTTGCTAATCCTGGGCCAGGGCTCTGATCCTAAGAGCGAGCGTGGAGTCTCCTGTGCTGGCGAGCTACCTGCCGCCAGTGATCCAGATTTAATCGCTAGGGCCATAGCAGCAAAGGCAGCGCTTGGAAGTAGGGCGATGATTCTGGGTCATCACTATCAACGTGATGAAGTAATTCAATTCGCCGACATAACTGGCGACTCCTTCAAACTTGCTCAAGCTGCCGCCGATAATACTTCCGCAGAATTTATCTTTTTCTGTGGCGTTCACTTCATGGCCGAGAGCGCAGATATCTTGACTTCATCATCGCAGAAAGTAATTCTCCCTGACCTCGCAGCTGGATGCTCGATGGCCGACATGGCAACTGCAAAACAAGTTAACGACTGTTGGGGCTCACTAGAAAAACTTGGTGTAGCTGCAAAAACTATTCCAATTACCTACATGAACTCATCGGCTGCAATCAAATCTTTCACGGGCAAGAATGGTGGAGCTGTCTGTACCTCATCAAATGCTGCCAGGGCTATGACTTGGGCTTTTGACAAAGGTGAGAAAATTCTCTTTCTCCCTGATCAACATCTTGGGCGCAATACTGCTGTGCTAAGTCTTGGCCTAACTCTTGAAGATTGCGTCATCTGGAATCCCTGGAAGCTAAATGGCGGCTTGAGTGAATTAGAAATACATAAGGCCAAAGTAATTTTATGGCGTGGTCATTGCTCTGTACATGGCCGTTTTAGCGTTGAGAATGTTGAGAGTATGCGAGCTAAACTTCCCGGAGTCAAAATCTTGGTACATCCTGAGTGTCCACATGAAGTTGTTGAACTCGCCGACGTCGTAGGAAGTACTGAAATGATTATCAAGACCATTGCCAATTCACCAATTGGCAGCAAATGGGCGATTGGAACCGAGCTCAACCTAGTTCAGAGGTTGGCGCAGGACTATCCAGATCGCGAAATTCACTTCCTCGACAAGACTGTCTGCTACTGCTCAACCATGAATCGAATTGATCTGCCCCATCTGGTTTGGGCGATGGAATCACTAGTCGCGGGCCACCTGGTAAACCAGATAAGTGTTGACGCTGAGGTCGCAAAATATGCAAAAGTTGCGCTCGAGCGAATGCTCGCTCTACCTTAGCCCCATGAGCAACGAGATGGATAAAAAGGGTAAGGCAACTCCAAAGCGTAAAGATGCAGTTGCGAAGAATAAAGTAAATTCCATAACCTCCCCAGTCTCCAAGGCTGATCGATCTAAGAACCGTCAGGCGCTACGAGCTGCAAGAGTTGGGGCCCGTGCTGCATACATGCGCGGAGAAGAGAGCGCACTTCCCGCTCGAGATCGCGGCCCAGTCAAAAGATTTGTCCGTGACTATATAGATTCACATCGCTCGCTCGGTGAATATTTCTTACCACTAATGATTGCAATTCTTGTACTGACCTTAATTCCATCAGTTGAAATTAGATTCTTTGCCATCATTTTGATGTACTCAGTAATGGGCTACTCAGCTATTTATGGAATCTTTGTTGGCCGCAAGATAAAGAAGATAGTGTCCGAGAAGTTTCCGGGTGAATCTACTAAGGGACTCGGATTTTACGGTTGGCTACGCTCAACTCAGATGCGCCGACTTCGCGCACCTGCGCCACAGAAAAAACTCGGCGAAAGTATTTAATCGCTTATTTAAGTTATTTAATTCTGTTAAGGCCTTGGCTTTGGGCTAACTGTTAAATCAGGGTTTGTCTCAGGAATCTTGCCTAGTGCCAGATCAATTTTCTTTAAAATCTCTGGACTAAGTTTTACTCCCGAAGCCTTTACATTCTCTTTAACTTGAGCTGGCTTGGAAGCTCCCATAATTACTGAGGAAACATTGGGATTGGCTAGAGCCCAGGCAAGTGCAAGTTGCGACATTGAAAGGTCCAATGAATTTGCTATCGGCTGTAACTTGGCCACAGCTGTAAGAACTTCATCTCGCATCCATCTCGAAATCATTTCAGAGCCGCTCTTCTTATCGGTAGCGCGTGAACCTGCTGGCGGCTTCTTGCCTGGCAAGTACTTTCCGGTGAGCACGCCCTGCGCGATCGGCGACCAAACTATCTGGCCAATACCTTCACTCTCACAGAGTGGGACAACTTTGGATTCAATTACGCGCCATAACATTGAATACTGCGGCTGGCTCGAAACAAAACAATCGTAGCCATTAGCTCTTTGAATCTTTAGCGCATCACTTATTTGCGGCGCAGTCCACTCTGAAAAACCAATGTAATTAACTTTGCCCTGACGAATCAAATCATCAAAGGCGCGCAGTGATTCTTCTAATGGGGTTTCATAATCGAAGCGATGCATCTGATAGAGGTCGATGTGATCGGTCTTTAACCTGATTAGCGAAGCATGTACCGACTCCATGATGTGCTTGCGAGAAAGACCGCGATCATTCTTGCCGGTTCCGGTCGGCCAATAAACTTTGGTGAATAATTCATAGCTCTCCCGCTTAACGCCTTTAAGCGCTCGGCCAAGGACGCTCTCAGCCTTTGTTCCGGCATAGACATCAGCGGTATCAAAGGTTGTGATTCCGGCATCTAGCGCCGCATGTACACACTTTATGGCCGCCTCTTGCTCTACCTGAGAGCCATGAGTGATCCAATTTCCATATGAGATTTCAGAGACGTACATTCCACTCGAGCCAAGGCGACGATATTCCATAGCCGAAAGCGTAGTGTGTACTTTGTGAAACTAAAATTGTTTACCGGGCTTTTCGCGATCTTCTTGACATTAGGTGCGCCACTGGCCTTGAGCCCAGCGCTGGCTGATGAGGATGAGGCAAACGAACCCGAACACAAGATTTCAGAGGCTCACGAAGGAATTGAGGTCGGAGAATATCTCGCTGTCGGTGCAGGGCTGGTGATTGCTGGCGCAATCGCCTTCACCGTAGGGCGTCGCTCTGGCAAGAAAGATTGAAGTAGTGCTAACTTTCCACCACTGAAAGTACTTGGTTCTTAAATAATTTTAAGCTAAGTAATTTCAGAAGCAATGCGTTTAGCGAAGTCCGGTGAAAACCCGGCGCTGTCCCGCAACTGTAGAGATTTATCCCTTCTTGGGGATTAAATCCGAGCCAGGTCGCCTAATTCATTGTTGTTGTATCCGACCTCGGAGGAAGGTCGGGCCACATGAGAATTTATTTCTTGTTGCCCAAGCTTCCTCCCTCAAACCTCTTGAGGGAGATTTTTTTTATGTTTAAGCTTCACAATTCACCGGCCATTAAATTATTGGCTGTATTCGCAATATTTTCATCGCTAATCGCTGCGCCGGTAGTAAATGCTGCGCAAGTTCCAACGCGAATAATCTCGCTCTCACCTAGCGCTACCGAAACGCTCTTTGCAATCGGCGCCGGTAAGCAGGTAATAGCAGTCGATGATCTTTCGAACTATCCAATAGATGCACCGATGACCAAGTTATCTGCATTTAGTCCCAATGTTGAGGCGCTCTTAAACTATCGCCCAGATTTAATTGTGTTAAACGCTAATGCGACAAAGGCGCTAGAAGTTAAGAGCGCTTTGGAGAAGTTGGAGATAGAAGTTTTCTTAGAGCAAGCTCCCAATAATTTGAAAGAGGCATACGCCCAGATCACCGCGCTGGGAGGTGCTACAGGCAGAGCCTCTAACGCGAAGCGCACAATCTCTGAGATGAAGGTTCGAATTAAGACTGCAATCCAGGGCGCCAAAAAACCTAAGAAAATGTCTTTCTTCCATGAGCTAGATGAGACCTTATATAGCGCCACATCGCAGACCTTCATTGGAAAGGTTTATAAGAGCTTTAATTTGAAAAATATTGCTGATTTAGCTGCCGGCGCAGACTCGGCTGGCTATCCGCAGATACAGGCAGAGTATGTAATCAAGACAAATCCGAAGATTATCTTTTTGGCTGATGCGCAATATGGCCAGAACTACGAGAGCGTTTCAACGCGACCTGGCTGGAGCTCTATCTCGGCCGTAAAGAAGAAGAATGTGATCGCCCTCCCAGAAGACATTCCATCTCGCTGGGGACCTAGATTAGCTGACTTCTATGAATTCATCGCAACAGCTCTAAAAAGTTAAATTAGAGAGAACTAATTAAGATGGTAAAAAAGAGCAGCAAGAGCGAACTGGCTCCAATCTGGAGTTGGAAAATAACTGCGCTCTCTGCTGCTCTTCTTGTATTTGTTGGAATTCTCGCAATTAGTTTTGGTCCGGTTAAAATTGAATTCTTACAAATTATTTGCACCTTGCTTGGCTTACCGGGTGGACTATCTGGCCAAGAGCGCACGCTATTAATTGATCTGAGACTGCCAAGAGCCTTGCTTGCAGCGCTAGTTGGCGCTGCACTTGCAACAAGTGGCGCGGTCTATCAGACAGTTTTTAGAAATCCGCTAGCAGACCCATACCTACTTGGCGCCGCCGCTGGTGCTGGGCTTGGCGCGACAATTGCTATTACCAGTGCTGGCGCCGACCTCTATAGCCTCTTACCGATATTCTCCTTTATTGGCGCAATACTTGCAGTTCTTGTTAGCTTCTTCATCTCTGGAAAATTCTTCGCTGAGCCAAACTCGCTTCTCTTATCTGGAATCGCGGTCGGATCTTTTGCAACAGCCGTCCAGACCTATCTGCAGCAACGAAATAGCAACTCACTTAGACCGGTCTACTCTTGGATTTTAGGTGAATTGACGGTTGCAAATTGGCAGAAAGTTATCTGGTCCTCGATCTATATCTTCATCGCACTTACAATTTTAATTACAGTTTCAAAGCAGCTAGATGGTCTGATGCTGACTGATGAAGAGTCATACTCTCTAGGCATCAATCCAAATCGCCTTCGAGTAATCGCAGTCATCGCGGCGACCCTTGCAACTGCTACAGCGGTCTCAGCAAGTGGGCTAATTGGTTTCGTTGGAATCGTTGTCCCTCACCTAGTTCGTGGAATCACTCATAGAGTAACTAATCGAGGGCTACTTACAATTGCACTTGTCGGTGCCAGCTTCTTAGTTCTCGCAGATCTAGGCGCGCGCACTCTGCTCTCACCAGCCGAGCTTCCAATCGGGGTGATTACTGCATTTGTTGGCGCGCCATTCTTCTTGGTGATTTTACGTAAGAAAAGGTTGGTTAAGTAATGATTAAAGTTACAGATTTAGCTATTCGACTTGGCGGGCGCGATATTTTGCGCGATATAAATATCGAAATCCAAACTGGAAAATGGACCTGTCTGGTTGGGCCAAATGGCGCCGGAAAAACAACTTTTTTAAAGGCGCTACTTGGACTGCAGCCTTACTCGGGTTCGATAACTGATGGCGAGAAGGAAGTCTTCAAGAATCACGATCGCAATGTTGCATTCGTGCCACAGCACCCCCAAATACCTATAGGCATGAGCGTTAGTGAGTATGTAATGCTCGGGCGATCAAAACGTGATGGCTGGGGCAATGAGAGCTCAAAGAGTCGCAATTTAGTTGCTGATATCTTGAAGTTAACTGAACTATTTGGAATGCAGAGGCAATTTGTCTCCAATCTTTCAGGCGGTGAAATGCAGCGCGCACTTATAGCTCGAGCCCTGGTTCAAGAACCCACACTCATCTTGTTAGATGAGCCAACTAGCGCCCTTGATCTACATCACCAAATATCTGTCTTGAATAATATTGAGCTTCTCAAAGAGCGTGGTGTAACAATTATCTCCACCATGCATGACATCACACTTGCGGCGATGTATGCCGAACAAATTGTTGTGATGCAAGAGGGAAAAGTTCTATTGACTGGAACTTCAGATTATGTAATTCACTCCCCTGAACTAAAATCTGCCTTTGAGAATCGAATCAATGTCTACACCCTCGAGTCCGGGCGGCCAGTTATCGTTGCAAAGAAAGAGGCTAGATAAGTAGCTGTAATTAGTTGACTTTCGATGGCACAAATGGCGCCTTCACAATTGTGGCCGAAGAAAGCCGCCCTCTAACATCTATCTGAACTAGATCGCCGACTTTATATTCGGGCTTTAGTAGAGCCAGAGCAATTCCAACCTTTAGTGTTGGTGAGAATGTTCCGCTCGTTACCTCACCAATCTCTTCGCCGTTCTGATTTAAAACCTTCATTTCAGGGCGAGGGATTCCCCGATCGTTGCTCTTAAGGGCGCGCATAATTCGTTCCGGGCCAGCAGCTCGCTCTAACTCAAGCGCCGCTTTACCTCGAAACTTTTCCTTGGTTAAGACAACGGCCCAATTTGCACTGGCTTGAATCGGAGATATCGCGAGCGATAATTCATGACCATGTAGCGGATAGCCCATCTCTGTTCGCAGGGTATCTCGAGCGCCTAGGCCACAGACTCGACCATCTAGCTCTGCAATTATCGGAGTTAAAATTTTCCAGATCTCTAGCGCCGAACTCCACTTTGGAAGTAACTCGTAACCAAATTCACCTGAGTAACCGGTTCGAGCGATTATTAGCTCACCGAGTTGTGGATACTTTGGCAATGCCACAGTCGTAAAAGACATGTAATCAAGGTTGAGATCTAGGCCAAGTGCCTTCAATACATCGCCACTGAGGGCACCTTGAACTGCAAAGACGCCATAATCTTGATGAATATTTTGGACAACGATTTCTGGTGGCGCAAACTCTTGTAGGTCCGCTGCAACTTTCGCGCAGTTAGCGGCATTTGGGATAATAAAAATATCGTCGCCAGAGTATTCATAAATAATTAGGTCATCAATAACTCCACCATCTTCGTTGCAGAAGAGGTTGTACTGGCCCTTGCCAGCAGAAATACGATTTAAATCATTAGACACATAGGAATTTACGAATTCTTTCGCCCCAGCCCCCTTAACACTGACTTTGCCTAAGTGTGAGACATCAAAGATTCCGACTCGCTCCCGGACTGCAAGATGCTCAGCCAAAGTTCCGCCAGGAAATTTTCCTACCCCTTTTGGATACTCAATCGGCATCTCCCAACCACCAAAATCAGCCATTTTGGCAGATGTCGAAAGGTGCCAGTCGTAAATAGGTGATTTCATGGACGCAAACTTATCTCATTTACTTGCCCAACTTCAGGAAACTCTCGCAGGTGATTTATAGTTCGCTAGAGTTGTAACTCGATCTTTACGAGATACTTGAAATTTACGGGGGCTTTGATGAAGGCACTGAAGTTAGCGTCAGCAATTTCAACCACATACGCAGTTGTTGGCTTGGCTAACGTTGACGGCAAATTGAAGATTGAATCGGGTGCGATAAAGCTAAATGAGAAGGCGCTACTGGAAATCTTAAATCGCCTCGGCGCCAAAGGTAAGGTAGATGAGATAACAAAGGTCACCTTTACAAGGCCAGAAGTTATCTACTTCACCGGTCTGGGCAGCGCTGAGAAAAAATACAACCCAGAAATACTTCGCAGGGCCGCTGGAAGCGCAGCCCGCTCACTTGGTGGAGTTAGCTCAGCAACTTTTGCGCTACCTGCTATTTCACTATCGCAAATTGCTGCAGTAGCCGAAGGCGCAGCACTTGGCGCATATGCATTTAATGAATTCCGGTTTAGCACTAAAAAAGATATTGAATTGCCTCTTAACCAGATAGTTATTGCGGTCTCCAAGCCAACTGATACTTCATTTAAGCGCGCATTGGTCCGAGCTGAAGTAATAGCCCGAAATACTGCACTTGTACGAGACCTTATAAATACACCACCAAGCCATCTGACGCCCGACTCTTTCTGTACTCGGATGAAGAAGATTGCGATCCCACTTGGACTAAAAGTTGAAATTTTAAATGAGAAGACCTTAAAGGCGCAGGGTTATGGTGGCCTCATCGGAGTCGGGCAAGGATCAGCAAATGCACCGCGGTTGCTACATATTTCATACAAGCCCGTTAAAAATTCTAAATCAATTCCTCGTTATGCCTTTGTTGGCAAGGGAATTACCTTTGATACCGGTGGCCTCGCGCTAAAACCTGCCAATGGCATGGAGGCGATGAAGAGTGATATGAGTGGCGCTGCTGCAGTTGTCGGAGCCATCTTTGCAATCGCCGAGTTAAAGCTTCCCGTTGCAATCGACTCTTGGGCGCCACTTGCCGAAAATATGGTTAGTGAAAATGCAACAAGGCCGAGTGACATCATCAGTATTTATGGCGGGAAAACAATTGAAGTTTTAAATCCAGATGCAGAAGGGCGCCTCGTCCTAGCCGATGCACTTGTGCGAGCGCAGGAAGTGGGAAAGCAGGCTGGTGGGCTAAATGGTCTAATTGATGTCGCAACATTAACGGGTGCACAAGTTGTTGCACTAGGCACTAGAACAAGTGCGGTGATGACAAATGATCAAGAATTTTCTGCAGAATTCTTAGCTGCTTCCAAAGTCGCTGGAGAAGCTTTCTGGCCAATGCCATTACCTGAGGAACTTCGGGCATCATTGGACTCACCAGTTGCAGATATGGCCAATATCGGAGACCGAATGGGTGGCATGTTGGTCGCTGGATTATTTCTAAAGGAGTTTGTTGCGCCAGACGTTCCTTGGCTACACCTTGATATCGCCGGTCCCTCATATAACGAGGGCGCTGCTCACGGCTACACCCCAGTTGGTGGGACCGGAGTTGCCCTTAGATCTCTTGTGGCCCTGGTTGAGGCTGCTTCATCAGATTAATCTCGCAATCTGAAATGGACTGAATTAGGCTCAGGCGAAATTCGTGGCAAGATTAGGTGAAGATTGAAGTGCCCCCATTGGGGCGAAATGAGATTTAGGGAAAGGCGCTTTGTGTCACAATTTGATGTAGTAATCCTTGGTGGCGGAAGCGGCGGTTATGCCTGCGCCCTTAGGTCATCTCAACTTGGACTAAGCGTTGCTCTTATTGAAGAGGGAAAGCTGGGTGGAACCTGCTTACACCGTGGCTGTATTCCTACTAAGGCCCTGTTGCATTCGGGTGAGGTTGCAGACAGTTCGAGACATTCGGCTGAATTTGGAGTTAACACTAAATTTATCGGAATCGATATGTTGGCGGTAAATGCATATAAAGATGGTGTGGTTTCAAAATTACACAAAGGGTTACAAGGGCTTGTTAAGTCCCGAAACGTTACTTACATTGAAGGTCACGGCAAGTTAATCTCTAAGAATGAAGTTGAAGTAAATGGCGTTAAATACACCGGAAAAAATATTGTTCTAGCCACTGGTTCATACCCAAAGACCTTGCCTGGACTTGAAATTGATGGAGCTGCCATAATTACAAGTGAGCATGCGATTTCGATGGACCGAGTTCCTGCAAGTGTGATCGTTTTAGGTGGCGGAGTAATTGGATGCGAATTCGCTTCAGTCTGGAAATCCTTTGGCGCTGAAGTAACAATTATTGAAGGCTTGCCTCACCTGGTCGCACTTGAAGATGAATCTTCTAGCAAGCTGCTCGAGCGCGCATTTAGAAAACGTGGCATTAATTTTGAGCTAGGAACTCGATTCAAATCTGCAAGTACGGATAAGAAGGGCGTCACAGTTACCCTTGAGGATGGCAAGACATTTACTGCTGAAGTCCTACTAGTAGCAGTTGGGCGAGGTCCGGTTTCTGCAAATCTTGGCTATGAAGAGGCAGGCTTAGCTATGGATCGCGGCTATCTCTTGGTTGATAGCAAATGTCGCACAAATGTCCCGGGCATCTGGGCAGTCGGAGACTTGATTCCAACGCTACAACTAGCACATGTTGGTTTTGGTGAAGGTATTTTGGTGGCTGAAGAGATTGCTGGATTAAATCCCCGTCCAATTAATTACGATGGCGTTCCAAGAGTTACATACTCTGAGCCAGAAGTAGCCTCAGTTGGTCTTACTACTGCACAGGCCAAAGAGCGTGGACATGATGTTGTTGAATTAAATTATGATCTAGCAGGAAATGGTAAGGCGCAAATTTTAAAGACTGCAGGAGCTATCAAGTTGGTCGCTGCAAAGAATGGTCCAGTCCTTGGAATTCATATGGTCGGATCGCGTGTCGGTGAATTATTAGCTGAAGCACAATTAATCTTTAACTGGGAAGCAGAAGCATCTGATGTTGCTGCTCTCATACATGCTCATCCAACGCTTTCAGAAGCAGTTGGTGAAGCACATTTAGCACTTGCAGGTAAACCACTTCATGCACACGGGTAACGGGAGAAAATAAGATGACCTTTTCTGTAACGATGCCAGCACTTGGCGAGTCGGTAACTGAAGGAACTGTTACGCGTTGGCTAAAAAATGAGGGTGACGCGATCGCAGTCGATGAACCGCTCCTCGAAGTCTCTACCGACAAAGTTGATACCGAAATTCCTTCACCCGTTGCAGGTATATTGCAGAAAATTGTTGTTGCCGTCGATCAGACAGTCGCAGTGGGCGCTGAGCTCGCTGTAATTGCAGATGGTCCTGCTGCATCTAGTGCGCCAGTCGCTGCTGCTCCAGCTGCTCCGGTAGC
>DFDL01000043.1:20984-21326 GCA_002367715.1 Actinobacteria bacterium UBA3028 | reverse complement strand
TCCAGCTGCTCCGGTAGCTCCGGTAGCTCCGGCTGCTCCGGTAGTCACCGCACCAGCACCTGCCGCCGTCGCAACATCTTCCGGAACTATTGTGACTATGCCAGCACTTGGTGAATCAGTTACTGAAGGAACTGTTACACGTTGGCTAAAGAACGTTGGAGATCTAGTTACTGCAGATGAAGCGCTACTCGAAGTTTCTACCGACAAGGTTGATACCGAAATTCCTTCACCTGCAACTGGCACGCTAATTTCAATCGATGTAGCTGTTGATTCAACAGTCCCAGTAGGTGCCCGCCTTGCCGTTATTGGTGGTGAGGGCGCTGCTGCTCCAGTTGCTGCTGC
>DFDL01000043.1:0-20723 GCA_002367715.1 Actinobacteria bacterium UBA3028 | reverse complement strand
CAGTTGCTGCTGCTCCAGTTGCTCAGGTAAGCAATGAGGATGCATACGTAACTCCTATCGTCCGTAAATTTGCATCAGAAAATGGCGTTGATCTTTCAAAGGTTAAGGGAACTGGTATTGGAGGTCGAATTCGCAAAGAGGATGTGCTTGCTGCTGCGCCAAGAGCGAGCGCAACACTAAGTGCGCCGCCTACCTCTACACCTGCCTCTACACCGCAGGCTGCGCCGGCTGCTTCATCAGCACCTATTTCAGTATCTCCACTACGTGGCACAACAGTAACTATGTCTAGATTGCGTAAAGTTATTGCAGAACGTATGCTCGAATCACTTCATGTCAGCGCCCAATTAACTACCGTTATCGAAGTAGATGTGACAGCAATTTCAAGGCTGCGCGATCGGGCAAAGGCAAGCTTTGAAGCCCGTGAAGGTACAAAACTTTCATACCTACCATTCTTCTCAGTAGCGGTCTGTGAAGCGCTAAAACAACATCCAGTTTTAAATGCCTCTGTTGCTGGCGATCAAATTACATACCACGCAGCCGAGCACCTTGGAATTGCAGTTGATACCGAGCGCGGCTTACTTGTTCCAGTTATTCGAGATGCTGGTGATTTAAATATGGGAGGGATAGCCCGCAAGATTGCGGATGTTGCTGCCCGTACCCGAGAGAACAAGATTGCACCAGATGAACTAGGTGGCGGAACTTTCACAATTACAAATACTGGAAGTCGCGGCGCTCTCTTTGATACGCCGATTATTAATCAACCACAAGTTGCAATCCTTGGCCTCGGAGCCGTTGTAAAACGCCCAATGGTTATGAAGGGCACAGATGGTGGCGAGACAATCGCAGTTCGATCTATGGTCTATCTTGGACTTTCATATGATCACCGAATTGTTGATGGCGCAGATGCTGCAAGATTCTTAGTAACGCTTAAGGAGCGCCTAGAAGGCGGTCGCTTCGAATCTGATTTGGGTCTAGCTTAAGTATGGCAATTCGCCTCCCACCACAACGCGTTGCAGTATCTGGAGCTTCAGGACTTATCGGTACCGCTCTAGTTGGCCACCTTCGAAATGAGGGCCACACAGTTCAGCGCTTTGTCCGACGCCCAGCAATCGCTCGCGATGAAATCTCTTGGGACCCAACTGCTGGAACAGTAGATCTTTCGGCACTTGAAGGCGTCGACGCGGTAATCCATTTAGCTGGCGCTGGCGTTGGAGATAAGCGATGGACAAAGAAATATAGATCAACAATATTGAATTCACGTTTATTGGGAACAACAACTATCGCAAATGCCGTTGCGACGGTAGCGCCATCAGTCTTTATCTCAGCTAGCGCAATTGGATGGTATGGCGAGACTGGCAATCGCGCGATGACGGAGGAGGATCGCGGTGGCGACGATTTCCTGGCAGCGGTATGCCGAGAATGGGAAGGCGCTGGCGACCTTGCCGGTGATGTTCGTACAGTAAAAATTAGAACTGGTCTGGTTTTAGACCCAACAGGTGGGGCGCTAGGAAGAATGATTCCACTCTTTCGTTTAGGGCTTGGCGGAAAATTAGGAAATGGAAAGCAGTGGTGGTCTTGGATAACTTTGCATGATCAGATCCGAGCGATCTGCCACCTTATGGAGTCCAAGCTCTCAGGAGCAGTAAATTTAGTCTCACCAAATCCTGCCACTAATCAAGAATTTACCGCAGCACTCGCCCGCGCCATGCATAGACCTGCGCTATTTCCGGCGCCAAGTATCGCTTTGAAGTTGGCACTTGGTGGCTTTTCAAGCGAGATACTTGGCTCAAAAAAAATATTGCCACAGGCGCTAGTTAACGATGGTTTCAACTTTGATTACCCACATCTAACTAGCGCCCTTGAAGCCCTCGTCTCACCAGTTAAATAACTTTAAATTAGTGCCAGAGCGGCTAACCGCCCTGATTTCATTGCGCCATTTTGTGACGGAATATTGCGGTGATCGCCGGCAATATAAATGCCTTCGCTAATCATCGGGTTTCGATCTAGCTCTAATAAGTCACCTCGAAGTGGAAGTGATTGCTTGATTTCATAGCGCGCCGCGAGATCCCAATTTCGGGTATCTCGTCCCCAGATGCGAGTTAGCTCCTTTCGGACCTCACTCTCTGATATCGGATCCAGCGTTGTACTTGAAATCAAATTGATACCGGCTGGCGCATAAGATGGCGCCGCACTTGAAATTACCAAAGAATTTACAAGTGGGCTCTTTGCATCTAGAGCAAGGTACTTGCCATTTGCCAACTGATCAGATGTACTGTGATACCAAGTTGTTGAACTTAGAGTTTTAGGAATAGCGCCCAAGTCGAGCAACTGTGCGGCGGTCGTAAGGTCGGTGGCAACAACAATTGCATCGCACTTTAGAACTCCGAAATTTCCACTTACACTTCCCTCTTTAATTTCGTCGACTTGCATATTGAGTTCGATATTTTCTATCTGGCCAGCAAGTGCCTGGCTAAATTCTCCGACACCGCCAGATGGAACACCTGGTCTTCCCAGTAGGAATGAGCGGATAATTTTCGCAGCGATATCTGCACGTACTAGATCAGGGTCAGTTAGAAATACACCCCGGAGAAATGGTGATAAGACCCGCTGATAAATCGTATTAAACCTCTTGGCACACTCTCCGAGCGTTAGCCGCTTCGGCCTTCCTGTTAGAAAATTGAAAAGTTCCAAATTCTCGCCAAGATTGCTGATTCCAAGAGTTTTTCTGATGTGGCCTAATCCGACCTTTATCTCACTCTCCCCTTCAATAATCCGTAGATTATTAAATATCTGGTTGAACCGGATACCAGAGAGCGCATTTAACCGTCTTATCTCAGAGTAGCTTGGGTTTATAACCTGAAAGCCATGATCAAATTGGAATCCACCAACCAGATCACTTTTTACTCGTCCACCAACTCGATCACTTGCCTCTAAAAGTGTTACGCAATTTCCAGATCGTTGCAGATAAATCGCGCAGGTCAAGCCGGCTAGGCCAGCGCCCACAACTATTACTGATTTGCTCACTTACTCTGCGTTGCAAGCTTTGATGGCCACCAAATCTTTGGTCCAATTTCATGCACAAGTGCTGGAACCAAAATTGAGCGGACAATCATTGTGTCTAGCAGCACGCCAAAGGCAACTGCAAAGCCAAGCTCAGCTAGAAATACGAGTGGCAAGATTCCAAGTACTGCAAATGTCGCCGCGAGTACAACACCAGCAGAGGTGATAACGCCGCCAGTAACAGTCAACGCCTTGGTCATTCCGGCACGGGTTCCTAGTTTTAAGGATTCTTCGCGAACTCTAGTCATCAGGAAGATGTTGTAATCAATTCCAAGCGCTACAAGGAAGATGAATGCAAAGAGCGGGAAGGATGGATCTGCCCCCTTGAATTTGAAAATATGTTCAAAGACGAGCGCGCAAGCACCAAGGGCTGCAAAGAATGAGACAACAACGGTTCCGAGTAGAAGAATTGAGGCAAAGATCGAACGGAGTAGAAAACCGAGAATTATCGAAATTAGAATAAGTACGATTGGAATAATTAAGTTTCGATCGCGCTCTGATGCCTTATTGATGTCATAGCTAACAGCAGTAGATCCACCTACAAGAATCTCTGGGTCCACTTCTGCCATCTCAGCTCGCAGGCCAGGAATCAGCGCAATGGCCTCTTTTGAATCTGGCGAGTAATCAAGAGTCACGTTAAGAAGTACATTTCCGTTAACAACTTTTACTGGCGACATCTCGCCGCCTGGAATCAATGGGGTTTGAGTCATTGGTAGGACTGAGTCGATGCCAGCGCTATTTTTAAGAATATCGGCTGCCGAATCAGCAAGTTCAACTTTCACCACAATCTGTGTTGGCTGACCTTGACCACCAGGAAAATGCTTAAGAAGTTCTTCTTGGCCAACAACCGAATCTGTTCGCTTTGTAAATGAATCAACAGTTGATAATCCCGTTGCATTTAGCGTTGTTGAAAATCCTGTTAGGACTATTAGCAACGTTAATGCGCCAATCCAATATCTGCGTGGGCTACGGGCGGTTGCTGCAGCTACCTTCGACCAACCTCCAGATAACTTCTCATCTGGCTCACCAAATCGAGCAATCTTTGGCCAGAATATCCAGCGGCCAAAAAGTACAAGCAGGGCTGGCAGAAGCGTCAAAATAGTTAGCATTGAACAGAAAATTCCGATTGCGCCTACTGGACCAAGCCCGCGATTGTTATTTAGCTGGCTTAATAGAAGTACCAATAGTCCAACAATTACCGTGCTGCCTGATGCCAGAATTGGTTCAACTACACCGCGCCAAGCAATTTTCATTGCATCAAATCTTGATTCATGCAGGTGCAGCTCTTCGCGATAGCGCGCAATCAATAGCAGGGCATAGTCAGTTGCGGCTCCAAGAACAAGCACGGATAAAATTCCTTGCGACTGCCCATCTAGCGCAATCAGATCATTCTTCGCGAGAATGTAAACCACGGCTCCTGAGAGGGTCAGAGCGAAGCCTGCAGATAACAATGGCAGGATCCAGAGTATTGGAGATCGATAGACGAAGATCAAAATTATCGCAACTACGGTAGCTGTTGTGAGCAAGAGGGTCGAGTCAATACTTCCGAATGCCCCAAAGAGGTCAGCTAAAATTCCGGCAAATCCAGTTGTATATGTAACAAATCCATTTGCCTTAGCAAAGTCATTAGCGTAATAGCGGATTGCATTGACTACGCCAGGAAGGGCAGGCTCTTTTCCATCTGGCAAGAGCTCTGTAGCAATTTGAACGCTGATAGGAAAACTTGCAAGGATGGCCTTGCCATCTTGAGATGGGAAGGCAGCAATTTCGCCACCTTTAATAAAATAATCTGAGAGCAGAAGCCTGACATCGTTGCCGTCTTTATCTTTAAGGAGCTCGCCATCTGAATGCACCAAAATTTTACTACCCAGCGTTTGAGCAAAGAGTTGGGCACTTGCGATTTTCTCTGGTGTTACCTCACCAGTAAATAGAACTAAAGCTGGAATCTGATCATTGGCGCTATCGGAGAATGTCGATATGGCATTTGCGGCTCGAGTAGCGACTGAGTCCTCGGGTAGAAATGAAGAGTTGTTGTTCTCCTGGACTGAGGAGAGGCCGCCAAATAGTGGGCCAGTAACGCTAGAGAGAGCCATCCAAAATACGACAACTGTTATTGCCAGCCATAGTGGTTTGCGCCCCTTTGTTTTTGAATTTTTTCCCGAGAACATGCCAAGCCTTTCGATTATTTCGCCTTTAAATTGGTTTCGACCCGAAGATTACCTTAGGCTCAGACCTATGCAGTCAAACCTAGGGGTCAAGTCAAAGTCAATCATGGTTGAGCACCTAGGTCTTGTTGAATACCAGAGCGCCTGGCAAAAACAGCGTGAAATCCAAGCCGGTGTAATCTCTAATGAATTACCCAGCACTTTGTTATTGCTCGAGCACCCATCGGTCTATACCGCTGGTCGTAGAACACAGATTCATGAGCGACCAATTGATGGAACTCCAGTAATCGATGTTGATCGTGGCGGAAAGATAACTTGGCATGGCGAGGGTCAGCTTGTCGGATATCCAATTATTAAATTACGAAATCCAACAGATGTTCTCGGATTTGTCCGTGAAGTTGAGACAGCTTTAATCGAAGCATGCAGTGAAATCGGATTAAAGACTGAGAGATATTGTGAACGAAGTGGGGTCTGGATTCGAGATGCAAAGGGCGATCGCAAAATTGCAGCAATCGGAATCAGGGTCGCCAAGGGTGTAACCATGCATGGCTTTGCGCTAAATGTTAATCCTGACTTAACAGCCTTTAACCGGATATCTGCATGTGGCTACACAGACACTGGTGTTAGCTCGATCGCCACCGAACTGGGTCGTGATTTCAAGATTGGCGAAATCTCGCCAATTGTCGAACGCCACATGATTGATACGCTAACTCGAATTATAAAGAGTGAGGACTTAAATTGAAGACAGCACCAAATGGTCGGCCATTGCTCCGTATCGAGGCGCGCAACTCACAAGTTCCAATAGAGCGTAAGCCAGAGTGGATTAAGACTCGAGCAAATATGGGGCCTGAGTACACAGCGCTGCGTTCATTGGTTGCCCGCGAGGGTTTGCACACTGTCTGCCAAGAGGCAGCCTGTCCAAATATTTTTGAGTGCTGGGAAGATCGCGAAGCTACCTTCTTAATCGGCGGCGAGCGTTGTACGAGGCGATGCGATTTCTGCAATATCGATACCGGCAAACCTGATCCACTTGATCGCGATGAGCCACGAAGAGTTGGCGAATCTGTACGAACCATGGGACTCAAATATGCAACTATCACTGGCGTAACACGCGATGACCTTGAAGATGAAGGTGCTTGGCTATATGCCGAAACTATTCGCATGGTTCATGAATTAAACCCTGGCACTGGCGTTGAGATGCTGGCCCCCGATTTCAGCGGAAAGCCACATCTACTAAATGAAGTCTTTGAGACCAGGCCAGAGGTCTTCGCGCATAATCTAGAGACTGTGCCACGCATATTTAAACGTATCCGTCCGGCCTTTAACTACGACCGATCATTAGATGTTATTTCCCAGGCCAGAGCCTTTGGCTTGATTACAAAATCAAATTTGATTCTTGGAATGGGCGAAACTCGTGAAGAAGTTTCGCAAGCACTCAAAGATTTGCATAGCGCGGGCTGCGATCTAATTACGATAACTCAATACCTTCGCCCAACACCAAAGCACCATCCAGTTGAGCGTTGGGTAAAGCCCGAGGAATTTGTTGAGCTAAGCGCTGAGGCGCAAGCTGTTGGATTTGCTGGAGTTATGAGTGGTCCCCTAGTCCGCTCGAGCTACCGCGCAGGTCGCCTATATAAGCAGGCACAAGAGAAGCGCGCCGAAATTTAATGCGTGATTTCGTCTACCCACCAGTTGTTGTAGTGATTAAGACCATCTGGAAATATCTGGCGCTGCGCTTTACATTCTCTGGCGCTCACAACATTCCAGATCACGGCGGAGCAGTCTTAGCGATAAATCACATCGGGTATTTAGATTTTGCAATAACCGGAACTGCAGTGCTGCCCCGAAAGCGCTATGTGAGATTTATGGCTAAGAAAGAGATCTTCGATCATAAATTGGCTGGGCCATTGATGCGCGGTATGCACCATATCTGTGTAGATCGTTCAAGTGGATCTAGCTCCTTTGTTGCAGCGCTGCGCTACCTTCGCGCGGGTGAGATTGTAGGAATATTTCCGGAGGCGACCATAAGTAGAAGCTTTGAGATTAAAGAGTTAAAGACCGGAGCAGTTAGGTTGGCCATGGGTTCAGATACTCCAATTATCCCAACTATCGTCTGGGGCAGTCAGCGAATTTTTACCAAAAAAGTAAAGGCAGATTGGGGAAGAAATAAGTTCCCAATCTCAGTCACATTTGGTGAACCATTTATTGTCAAGAAGGGGCAGGATGTTGATGCTGCCGAAGCAGAATTACGCTCGCTTATGAAAGCGCTACTGAAAGAGGTACAAAGTGCTTATCCAGATTCACATCAAGGAGAGCGTTGGGCGCCTGCCAGTTTAGGTGGCACTGCGCCAACTCCTCAAGAAGTTGAAATAGAATGGGCTGAGCATTTAGCGGCAAAGGCCCGCATCGAAGAGAGAGAGTAAGTAGTCAATGGCACTTTTTAAGCGCAAAGCAAAGTCCACGGAAGATAGCGGCGAGAAGCGGGGCCAGATCAAAGTTTTAAAGGATGCCTTCAAGCTTGTCCGCAAACACAAGCCCACTGCATTTCTATGGATGTCGCTCTCTTTTGTTGTAGTACTTTCTGCCGGCATAATTGTCGGCACTCTTCTTGATCATCCAATTTATTTCACGATGATTGCGCTGCCGATGGCAATCTTGGCTACCTTCTTTATCTTCACCAGACAGGCAAATACTGCAGCATTTTTATCAATTCAGGATCAAGTAGGCGCCGGAGCATCTGTCTTGATGGCGATACGTAAAGGTTTCACAACTTCTGCAGCAGTTAGCGTCTCTCGTAATCAGGATATGGTCCACAGAAGTGTGGGTCGAGCAGGCATCGTTTTAGTTGGCGAGGGTAGCCCTGCGGTCCGCTCACTTCTTCAAGATGAGCGACGCAAGATGGAACGTTTCATTCCAGGCGTAACTTTGACTGAAGTTATTGTGGGTGATGGGGCTGGCCAAGTACCGCTTCGCAAAATACAGAAACATTTGAAGAAGCTGCCAAAGAGATTAAATAAAGTTCAACTTCGTGAACTACGCAACCGTCTCAAAGCAGTTGGTGGGATCAATATGCCAATTCCTAAAGGTCCAATGCAGATGAATCGAAACGCCAGGATACCTAAGCGCTAATTCAATTTCTTATTACGACTGAATTTGTTGCCCAATCATGAAGACCTCGTTGTTCGCGGGTAAATACTGCCGGCAGAACTAGGCAGATTAAAAGGGTACGAATCAACACTCGCTTAACTTCTAGATATGCACCCGTATTAAATTCAACTACCTTCAATCTCATAATGCGCTGACCTGCAGAGGCTTGTTGAAGCGCGGTCAAGATACTTACCTCCACAAAGAAGAGGAGCAAAATGCTTAGGGCTTTAGCCTCAAAGCCCGCGAGATTGGCGATGAATACGCACATCAACCAATCGATCGTAATTGCCAAAAATCTGCGCCCAATTCCTGCCTCAACCATTGGGCAAGGCTAGCCGATAGCCCAGAATGAGCGCTCCGGCTGATTTTGAAACACAAATGTAACAATTCGGTTAACCCTTTTTTACTATAACGCCCTATATTTTCACCCATCAAGAACCCAAATTGGGGGGCTCGCCGAAGCGCCCAACCAAGAGGACTAATCCTAAAACGGGAGTGAAATGTTTAAGAATTCTGCAGATATTTTTGCCTACATTAAGAAAGAAGAGGTGAAGCTAATTGATGTTCGCTTCATCGATCTTCCTGGCATCCAACACCACTTCAATGTTCCGGTTGAATCATTTGACGAAGCTGTCTTTACAGATGGTCTGATGTTCGACGGTTCTTCAATCCGTGGTTTCCAAGCGATTCATGAGTCAGATATGAAATTGCTACCAATTCCAGAATCAGCATTCATCGATCCATTCCGTGATGTGAAGACTCTAGTAATTCTCTTCTCTGTCCATAACCCAATAGATGGTTCGCCATACTCACGCGATCCCCGCGGCGTTGTTGCAAAGGCTGTTGAATACTTAAAGGGAACCGGAATCGCAGATACCGCATTCTTCGCTCCTGAGGCAGAGTTCTATGTCTTTGATGCGATTCGCTTCAAGACCGGGATGAATGAATCATTCCACCACATTGATTCATACGAAGGTGCCTGGAATACCGGCGTTGAATATGATCCAGATGGAACTCCAAACCGTGGATATCGCACACGTATCAAGGGTGGCTATTTCCCAGTATCTCCAACTGATCAATTTGCAGATCTTCGCGACCAGATGGTTATGAAGCTAGGTGAAGCTGGACTCCTTGTGGAACGCTCACACCACGAAGTTGGAACTGCAGGACAGATGGAGATTAACTACCGCTTCTCAGATATTTTGTCTGCCGGCGATGATGTTATGAAGTTCAAATACATCATTAAGAACACTGCATGGGAAGCAGGCAAGACCGCAACCTTTATGCCAAAGCCACTATTTGGTGACAATGGTTCTGGTATGCATGTACACCAATCACTCTGGAAAGATGGCAAGCCGTTGTTCTTCGGAGATGGCTATGGCGATCTTTCAGATATAGCTCGTTGGTATGTGGGTGGACTTTTGAAGCATGCGCCTTCATTGCTCGCATTCACCAACCCAACTGTTAACTCTTATCGCCGCCTAGTTCCTGGCTATGAGGCACCAGTAAATCTTGTTTACTCAGCTCGTAACCGATCTGCATGTATCCGTATTCCAATTACTGGTTCAAATCCAAAGGCCAAGCGAATCGAATTTCGTTGCCCGGATCCTTCATCAAACCCATACCTAGCATTCGCAGCAATGCTTATGGCTGGTCTTGATGGTATTGAAAATAAGATCGAGCCACCAAAGCCAGTTGATAAAGATTTGTATGAATTGGAAGGCGCGGAAGCCGATGCAATCCAACAAGTTCCTGGGTCTCTTGATGCCGTACTAGATAACCTAGAGGCAGATCACGAATTCCTGCTTAAGGGCGGGGTCTTTACAAAAGATCTTATCGATACCTGGATTACCTGGAAGCGTAAGGAAGAAGTTGATTACGTCCGCTTGCGTCCACATCCAGCAGAGTTCGAGCTCTACTACGATCTCTAAACGATAGTTAATTAAAGAGCCCCTGCAGCGAAATCTGTAGGGGCTCTTTAATTTTATGTATGGTCAATTACTTATAGCGAGAAACCCACTGGTAGCTCTAGTCGGTTCTCACTTAGAAGCTTTGAATCACTAAGAATAGTTTTCGTAGCTCCATCGGCCACAACCACACCGCCCGATAAAACAATTGATCTCTCACAGAGCTCATAGGCATAAGGAATATCGTGAGTAACCATCAAAGTCGTAATTTTTAGCTCACGTAAGATATCGGCGAGCTCTCTACGGCTTGCTGGATCCAAATTTGAAGATGGCTCATCTAAAACTAAAATCTCTGGTTTCATTGCAAGAACCGTGGCTACTGCAACTCTCCGACGCTGACCAAAGGATAGATGATGAGGTGCGCGATCTTTGAACTCAAGCATGCCAACTTTATTGAGCGCTTTATCTACAACTTCATTGAGTTCTGCGCCGCGGATACCCATGTTGTAGGGACCAAATGCAACATCCTCACCGACTGTTGGCATAAATAGCTGATCATCTGGATCTTGAAAGACGATGCCAACTTTAGATCGAATCTTGCGTAGGCCTTCTTTATCATCAGCATCTACCAAATCTCCAGCAATCCAAACTTTGCCGACGCTAGTTGGGTGAATTCCATTTAAGTGCAGAACTAGGGTTGTTTTGCCAGCGCCGTTCGGTCCAAGAATTGCAACGCACTCGCCTTGTGAAACCTGCAAATTAACGCCAAAGAGCGCTTGATGGCCATCTGGATATGCAAATGCAAGTCCTTCGATTAATAGACTCGGTACAGGCTCATTCATCATCCACGGCTCCAAATAACTCTAGTAGAAATTAAAATAATTAACGCTATGGCAGGCAATAGAAATACAAAGGCGCTCTGTAATTTTGATATGGCCGCTCTCTCCATAACTGGCATCTGACCTAAATATCCTCTTGAGAGCATTGCAAGATGAACTCGTTCTCCGCGCTCATAGGATCGTATAAAAAGCGCACCTGCAGCTTGAGCTAAAATTTTCCAATCAGCAACTCCCTTGGCTTCAAAGCCCCGAGATGAGCGAGCTACTTTCATCCGCTCCATTTCATCGCTGACAACATTTACATACCTAAGCATGAAAGTTGCAATCTGAACCATCAGATTTGGAAGGTGCAATCTCTCAAGTCCCCCAATAATCTCTCGTGCTTTAGTCGATCCAGAAAGTGTTATTGCAACCAACAAACCCAGGGTTCCCTTCGCGATAATTGCTGCTCCAGCTAGTAACCCTTCGCGATAGAGACTTAGCCCAAATAGCTCAAAACGCTCTCCGGTACCGAAAAATGGCATTAGAAATGCGAATAGCACAAAGGGAATTTCGATTGTTGCCCTAGACAAAATCTTCTTAACTGGTAACTTTGCAATTGCAAGAACTACAGAGATAAGTAAAAAGTAGCCGATAAATGCTGGCCAATTTGAAATTGAAGTTGAGACCGCGACAATAATAAAGAACAGCCCAGCTAATATTTTTAGGTGAGCAGGCATCGGATGAACCAGCGAATGTCGGTGAATATAGAGGCGCTCTCCTACATCATGGCCATGATTATGGCTCTGATCATGCCGATGTCCATCTTTGTGGCCAAGCTTCGTATTTTGTGAAGAATCTGATGTACTAGTGTTTCCTAGCAATTATTCATTCTTTTTTCTTCGAAGTACAAGAAATAACATGCTGGCAACTGCGCCGGTTGCTACGACTCCGATAGCACCTGCAATGCCACCTGAGAAACGCTCATTTTCGATACCGGCCACGCCATAATTCGACAAGGCAAAATCTGAATTAGCACTATCTTTAGCGTTCTTAGAAAAACCGATATCTCCAGCCACCTTCTCAAGTCCATCTGGCGATGAAGAAGCATAAAAGGAAACTACTGCTGCCAAAACTAGAGCAGATACAAAGAAGGTTAGATAAAACTTAAGATCTCTCTTTGCCGACATCTAGATCTCCTTTATAACTAACTTAGTTTCATTTTTCTTCCAACCATAAACTAAATCAGATCTGCTAGCCATAATTGCGCTAATCGTTAGGCCGGTTATTAACGCTTCACCGATTCCGATAACTATGTGAGTTCCGATCATCGCCGTAAGTACTGAGGTCAGCGAGAAGGTCGCATTGCCACCAAGTGCATATTGAACAACAAAGCCAAACGCTGCTGCGGGCACCGAGATAAAGCCCCCGATGGCACCGGCGAGCGCAATAGATGCTCTCCGTTTTGGAAGCAGGCGCTTAACAATTAGATACACCCCATAGCCAACCCAGACGCCGATAATCGCCATGTTAAAGACATTTAAACCAATTGCGCTAAGCCCACCATCTGCGAATAGGAATGCCTGCATTAGTAATACGACTGTGAGCGCCAAGGTTGCTGCCCAGGGCCCCACTAGTACGGCAGCAAGCGCGCCACCGAGTAGGTGCCCACTTGTTCCGGCGCCAACTGGGAAGTTCAACATTTGTACTGCAAAGATAAATACCGCTGTAAGTCCGGCTAAAGGTGCGCTCTTATCATTGAGTTCTTTTCTAGCTCCTCTTAGCGCTGCTCCAACACCGATCACAGACCCTCCTGCGAAGAGTGCTGATGTCTGGAGATCGATAAATCCATCAGGGATATGCATTGGCCAATTCTATTGCAAATTATTTGCATCTGCCAGATATAAGCGGACCCTGCCTCTAGTCCCTACGGGCTCTGTAATCGCCGCTTGCTAGGTGTGGGAGTATCGCTTAGTGATTGCCACTCAAAGCGTTGAACTCCGAGCTGGCGCAAGACTCTTAGTTAAGGATGTCGCGGTCCGTATCAATAGCGGGGATCGAATCGGCTTCGTTGGCCGAAATGGCGCTGGGAAATCCACACTAGCTAAATGCTTAGCCGGTGAAACCCTTCCGGCCGGTGGACAGATAACTCGCACCGGAACAATTGGTTACCTCCCCCAAGATCCTCGTACTGGTGATCAAGAAGAGAGCGTAATAAATCGAATTTTATCGGCCCGCGGACTCGATCAGATTGTTCTTCGCATGCGCAAAGCCGAAGAGGCTATGGCAACTGCAACTCCGCAAGAGCTTGAATTAGCACTAGAGAGATATTCAAGAGTCGATAGCGAATTTAATGCAGCCGGTGGTTATGGCGCTTCTGCAGAAGCAGAGTCGATAGCAACAAATCTTGGGCTACCCGAAAGATTATTTGAAGAACCAATACAAGTTCTATCTGGTGGTCAACGTCGCCGAGTAGAACTTGCCCGCTTGTTATTTAGTGGCGCCGAGACTCTGCTATTGGATGAGCCAACCAACCACCTTGATGCCGAGTCCATTAACTGGCTACGTGATTACTTAACTAAATATTCTGGTGGCCTAGTTGTTATCTCTCACGATGTTGCCCTGATTGAAACTGTTGTCAATAAAGTTTTCTATATTGATGCAAACCGCAATGTTATAGATGTCTATAACATGGGCTGGAAGAAGTATTTGTTGCAGCGCGAAGCTGATGAGCACCGTCGCAAGAAAGAGCGGGCCAATGCCGAGAAGAAGGCTGAAATTTTGCAGAAGCAGGGCGAGAAGATGCGGGCCAAGGCCTCTAAAGCAACTGCCGCCCAAGGAATGCTCCGCCGGGCAGAATTACTTATCTCCAATCTTGAAGATGTTCGCAGATCAGATAAGGTCGCAAAATTACGTTTCCCCACTCCAGCACCTTGCGGTAAGACTCCGCTTATGGCAACTGGCTTAAGCAAGTCATATGGTTCACTTGAAATCTTTACCGATGTGGATCTGGCTATCGATAGGTCATCTCGAGTTGTTATTCTCGGACTAAACGGCGCTGGAAAGACAACGTTGTTAAGTATTTTAGGTGGCACGAATCAATCAGATACCGGAGAGATTCTGCCTGGCCATGGTCTGAAAATTGGTTACTACACCCAGGAGCACGAGTCCCTAGATTTCGAACGAACTGTCCTAGAGAACATGCTCTCTGCTGGTGCGAAAATTAGCGAGCAGCAAGCGCGCCAAACTCTCGGTTCCTTCTTATTCTCAGGCGATGATGTTCACAAGCCAGTGAAGGTACTAAGTGGTGGCGAGCGAACCCGATTAGCTCTAGCAACTTTGGTTGTTGGTTCTGCAAATGTTTTACTACTAGATGAGCCAACGAATAACTTAGATCCAGCTTCTCGCGAGGAGATTCTCGCAGCGCTTGGCGAGTACCAAGGCGCAGTAGTTCTAGTAAGCCACGATATTGGCGCAGTACAAGCCCTTAAACCAGAGCGAGTTCTCTTGTTGCCAGATGGCGACGAAGATTTGTGGGGCAATCAGTACCTTGAACTAATTGCCCTTGAATAATATAAATAGGTAGATCCACTTAAATTTTTAAGAACGTAGAGCAACCGCAAATAAGCGGAAATTCTCAACAAGTAAATCAATCTCCTTCTGGCCGTGAGCCAGCGAAATTAACCACTGTTCATCTAAGCCCGGAGGCGTGATAATTCCGCGGTTCATCGACCAGAGCCAAGAGAGCTCGGCTATTGCGAAATCGGTTGCTTTATAGTCACGGTAATTGCGTACTGGATCCTTAGACCAAGTAATACAACCCTTAACTCCAAAGCCAACAGTATGTGCCGGTAGCTGGTACTCATCGATAATCTCTGAAATTCGATCTAGCGCCTGCTTATTAAATGCTTCAGCAGTTGCCAAGGCCTCTTCAGTGCAGAGCTTGTCCATCGCGCGCAGTCCAGCCATTGCAAGTGGATTTCCATTGAAGGTTCCGAAGTGCGCCATAGCGCCAGTCGTAATTGTGTTCATCATTTCAGCCCGGCCACCAAAGGCAGCAAGTGGAAGTCCGCCACCAATTGATTTAGCGAGACAGATTAAATCTGGTTGTACGCCAATTCGGTGGGCTGCCCCGCGAGGACCAGCCGTTAAACCAGTTTTTACTTCGTCAAATATCAATACGATCTTGTATTTGGTACAGAGCTCGCGCACACCCGCAAGATACCCAGCATCTGGAAGAACGATGCCAAGGTTTTCTAGAACAGGCTCGACTATAAAGCAGGCGATTGATTCGTGATCTCGCTCAAATACCTTTTCGAGCGCCTCAAGATTATTGTAAGGAACAACAAAGACAACTCCAGCATTGATGCCATGGCCGATTACCGGGGTTGGCTCTTCTGGGTTACCTGCTTTAGCTAGATCTGGCTTAGCTGAAACCGTAAGTGGGTCATAGCTACCGTGGTAGCCACCCTCAACTTTGACGATTGCAGATTTTCCATTGAATGCTTTGGCGGTACGGACGGCATACATTGTTGCCTCAGTACCAGAGTTAGCGAATCGGACCTGATCAATCTCAAAGCGTTTACATAATCTCTCAGCACCATCTCTAGAGATTGGCGATGGGGTAACGAATAGGGTTCCGCCATCCAGGGAAGTCTTCGTCTCAGCAATTACCTCATCGTTCAAGTGACCGGCAAGCATCGCCCCAAATCCCATTGATAAGTCCAGTAACTCACGACCATCAACATCGGTCATCCAGGCACCTTTAGCAGAAACTACGCTGATTGGATATGGATCCCAATATTGGAAACTTGATGTTACGCCGAGTGGCGAGGATGCCTTTGCAAGCTTATTTTCAGCGCTAGAAGCGAAGGTAGATTTTGAAAATTGCGCCCATTCGGCGGCCATAAGTTCACTAATTTTTTCAGGTGAAACTTGGATTACAGATTCTGGTATCTTGCGAAAAGTCTGTGGTTCTAAAGTTCAGGTCATTTTGGAAAGAAGTACCTTTTGTTGGATTGCTCGTTAACTTCAACGAATCCCTTTTGGGTACAAACTCCTTTGCTAGTGAGAAAACCAAGTCGTTTTCCGATAAAGGAGACGGTAGCAGAGATAGCAAGAAAACGCACTAATAGGCTGGCTTTATGCTCATTTAAATAATTTATTTCTTGCAATTTGGACAATTTTCAAGAAATTTTCAAGAAACTGAGAAATCAACTCGCGCCACCTTTGACAATATGCAAAAATGACGTCTTGCCCAATCGTGGCACGAAAATTTTGTTTTTACATAATTTTGCATAATTCTGTGAAAAATATTTAAAGGAGAAACTGTGAGCAAAACCCATGTCGAACTTGATGAAAATGGTCAGGATCCAAATCGTTGGCGTACTTTATTTGTAATTGCAATTGCGCAATTAATGATCGTTCTAGATGGATCAATCGTAAATATTGCAATTCCAAACGCTAAGGCTGATTTAGGTATTACTGATGCTAATCAACAATGGGTTGTCACTGCATATACCTTGGCCTTCGGCTCGCTACTTTTACTTGGTGGGCGAATAGGTGATTTCATCGGCCGAAAGCGTGCCTTCATTATCGGCTTGATTGGCTTTGCCGGTGCTTCGGCGCTTGGCGGTATCGCCTCAACTCAAGAGCTGCTCTTCGCTGCCCGAGCTCTTCAAGGCGTCTTCGGCGCTCTTCTAGCTCCAGCCGCGCTATCGATTACGACAGTTACCTTCACAATCCCAAAGGAGCGCGCACGCGCCTTTGGTGTTTACGGAGCAATCTCTGGCGGCGGGGCTGCAATCGGGCTCATCGCCGGTGGCGCTCTTACCCAATACTTCTCGTGGCGCTGGTGTTTAGCCGTTAACACTCCAATCGCGATTGTTACCGCGCTTCTAGCGGTTGTATATGTAAAAGATTCAAAGGCTGAAGGCAAGCACTCCTATGACATTCCAGGAGTCCTTACCGCTACTGCCGGGCTCTTTGCGCTCGTCTATGGTTTCAACCAAGCCGCTCGAGTTGGTTGGGGTGATAGAGAGACGATCTCCTTCTTGGTTGCCGCAGTTCTATTGCTTGCCGCCTTTGGATTAATTGAAAAGAAGGTCAAGAGCCCGCTACTTCCACTTCGAGTAATTCTTGAACGAAATCGAGGCGGATCATATTTAGGTTCTCTCTTTGTAGGCGCTGGCCTCTTTGCAATGTTCTTATTCATGTCCATTTACATGCAGGGTGTTCTCGGTTATTCACCACTGAAATCAGGATTTGCCTTTCTGCCATTTACCTTCGGAATTATCATAGGAGCAGGTGTCGCATCACAGCTCTTGCCTAAGATCGGACCTAAGCCGCTTATGATCCCAGGTTTAATTATTGGTGGCCTGGCACAACTTGGGCTATCTCGAATTACGCCTGATACCTCATATGTAACTCATGTGCTGCCGGTATTTCTAATCTTGAGCTTCGGTATTGCACTTGTGTTTATCCCAGTTCAATCTACAGCGCTACACCACATCGGTAATCAAGATGCAGGTGTTGCAAGTGCGATGATTAACACAAGCCAGCAAGTTGGCGGATCCCTCGGTACCGCGCTACTAAACACTGTCGCAGCTACCGGAACACTTAATTACCTAGCAGCAAATAAAGATATGGGTGAGCGACTACAACCATTCGCCCTCACGCATGGCTTCTCGCTAGCTTTTATCGCTGGATCGCTCTTCTTCTTTATCGGAGCTATCGTTCTATACTTTACAATTAATATTGGCAAGGAATCTCTTGTAGAGATTGAAGGCGCAGTTACTCACTAAGCAGTTGGGCTAAGCGACATTTAATCTAGAAAGAAGTCGAGCAGGAAATCAGTTGTTCCTGGCTTGACTGAATATTTCTCTAGATCTGTAATGCCTTCTGATGCTAGGACTTCATCATCAACGAAGAAGTTCCCGGTTGTTGTCTTAGAATCGCGATTTAAAATTATGTAGGCAGTATCTGAGAGAATCTCTGGCTTACGGCAAAAATCGGTATCTACTCCAGGAATCATCTGTAGCGCCGCGGTATCGATTGCAGTCCGCGGCCATAGTGCATTTACAGCTATTCCATCGCGAGCAAACTCTCCGGCCATCCCAAGTACGCACATACTCATTCCATATTTAGACATCGTGTAAGCAACATGGTTTTTAAACCATTTGGGGTTCATCGAAAGTGGTGGCGAGAGCGTCAAGATATGTGGATTTCGCCCCGCCTCCGCGCTCTTGCGCAGGAATGGAATTACGGCTTGTGATGTTAGAAATGTACCTCTGACATTCACATCAAACATAAGATCAAAGCGCTTTGCAAGGGTCTTCTCTGTAGGTGTCAGATTTATCGCACTGGCATTGTTGATTAGAATATCTAAGCCACCAAACTCTTGTGCCGCCTTGCCTACTGCCGCAGTTATGGCATCCTCATCTCTAATGTCGCATTGAATTGGCAGCGCCTTACCTCCAGCTGCCTCAATCTCACTTGCAGCGGTAAAGATTGTTCCTGGTAATTTTGGATTGGCCTCAGTAGTTTTTGCTGCAATTGCAATATTGGCACCATCGGCAGCGGCGCGAATTGCAATCGCAAGTCCGATTCCTCTAGAACCTCCAGTTATAAAGATATTTTTACCAGCTAGTGACATCAAATTACCCCTTACTCTTCTTGGCTAGAAAATTCATAAATGCTAGCTGCGCCTCATCCGACTCGAGCGCGATTCGAAATAGTTCACCCTCGGCCTCCATCACCATAGCAACTGCTTGATGCTGGCTGCTCTTAAGTAAAGCCTTAGTGTTTATGACAGCAGTCGGTGGTTGTTTTGAAATCTCATCTGCAATCTCCATCGCCTTTGCTAAGGGGTCACTCTCGATTGAGTTTACTAATCGCATCTCGAGGGCCTCAGTCCCAGAAAAATTGCGACCAGTTAAGAATATTTCTGAGGCAATCACATGGCCAACAAGTCTTGGAAATAACAGGGAGGAACCAGCCTCTGGTACCAGGCCAAGTGAGACAAAGGGCATTGAAAACTTTGCATCAGCAGTGGCATAGACCAGGTCACAATGCAGAAGCATCGTAGTTCCGATACCAACCGCATTTCCGTGAACCGCAGCAATCAACGGTTTTGGAAAATCGTGTAGAACTGCAAGAAATTGCATAACAGGTGAATCTGGTCCAGTTGGCGGAGTATTTGCAAAATCAAAAATATCGTTGCCACCGGTAAAGGCAGAGCCTGATCCGGTTATGACTACGACCCGAATATCGAAGTCAGCCTTTGCCTCATTTAGGCTTGCCGTGAGAGTTGAATACATCTGCGGGGTCAGAGCATTCTTCTTCTCTGGTCGATTGAGCGTGAGCTTTAAGATCTGGCCGACCTTCTCAGAGAAAATGGTATCCATTATCCGAGTTTAGGGTGGAGAATGAAAATTACAAAGAATTACACACGGTTCGGAGAGGGCGTAGGTGATCTGATGACTGATATCACAATAATGTCTCGCGAGTTAACCCCATTTGAACAACTTGTCGCCGAACATCTCTGCGATGGCTTATCAAATAGCGCAATAGCAAGTACAACCGCTCATACTGAAAAAGTTATTGAGAATACCGTCTCTAGAATGGCTAGAGCATTTGGCATTAAATCCGATGGTGATACAAATGTCCGAGTACTTCTGGCCCTGGCCTATCGTGCAAACTTTAGTGATTCAGCTATAGATAAATTAAATGTTGAATGCTCACACAGTCAGATTGGACCAGATGGTCAGAGGTATTGCGATAAGCACCAAGATTAAATCGTTTATCAACAAGTAATTTAACTTTTGATCTATGAGGGCTATCCCTCTGATGCGTCTAAGTGGTGCTAGCACTCGCCTTTTTGTATATACCAATCTTGCTGATGCTCCAAAATTAAGTCGAGATGAAATAACTCCAAATTTCATTTCTACAATTTCGGAGAGTAGGAAGTGAAACAAAATGAATAGAAAATCATTTGACAAGATTGCAAGTATTATTGGATTACTACTTGCAGGATTTTTAGTAATAATTAGTGGAATTCTCCAGTATGGCGGCAACTTTGCTACCGAGCAAGTTGCTAAGCAACTAGAGCCACAGGCAATTTCGATTCCGGGTGAAAACGGAGACCCAAAGGCAACAGAAGATATTCAAAAATTCTTTGCAGACAATGCTGGCAAGATGATGACAACAGGGCAACAAGCACAGATGTATGCCGATCATTACATCGGTTTCCACTTATCTGCAATGCCAACATATGCAGCTGCATCCGGCGCAAATCGATCAGCAGCCGCAGCCGCCGCTTCCGATTCAGCAAATGCAGATCTTGCAGCGAAAGCGATGCAGGCATCAGCAACTGTGGAGAAAGTCTTTAAGGGGCAGGCTCTGCGCGGTATGTTATTAAATGCCTACGCCTTTGGAATGCTAGGAGATATTGCTATAGCCGCAAGTTATGTAACTTTTGCTGGCGGAATAATCTTCTTGATCCTGGCCATCCTCGGCTTCGCACATCTACGGAGAGTAGATAGCGATGCGGTGATCTAAATACCCGCGTTAACGGGTATCAAATAAAGAGACCTCATCTCTCCGTGAGGAAAGGCCCCGAACTCGAA
>DFDL01000065.1 GCA_002367715.1 Actinobacteria bacterium UBA3028 | reverse complement strand
TGAGGAAAGGCCCCGAACTCGAAGGAGCAAGGGGCCTCTTAGCGTATAAATAAATTACTAAATCAATTAACGCTCAATGGCTCCGTCAATAAATTCTTCCACCCGATTATGTGCTTGCTCATCAGTGTATTGAACCGGTGGAGATTTCATGAAGTAACTGGACGGCGAGAGCAACGGGCCACCTATTCCACGATCTAAAGCAATCTTTGCGCAACGCAATGCGTCAATTATTACGCCAGCAGAGTTTGGCGAATCCCATACCTCTAGTTTGTACTCTAGATTGAGTGGTACATCACCGAATGCTCGACCTTCAAGTCTTACATAAGCCCACTTACGATCATCTAGCCAAGGAATATAGTCGGAAGGACCAATATGAACATTCCTCGCTCCGAGGTCATGATCTAATTGTGATGTTACAGATTGTGTCTTAGAGATTTTCTTCGACTCTAGGCGATCGCGCTCAAGCATATTCTTGAAATCCATATTCCCACCAACATTTAATTGGTAGGTACGATCCAAGTGAACCCCTCGATCCTGAAATAACTTTGCCATTATTCGGTGAGTAATTGTGGCTCCAACTTGAGACTTTATATCATCTCCCACAATTGGAACTCCTGCTTTTGTGAATTTCTCAGCCCATTCGGGATCTGAAGCTATAAAAACTGGTAGCGCATTTACAAATGCAACACCCGCATCTATTGCGCACTGCGCGTAAAACTTCGCTGCTTTCTCAGAGCCAACAGGTAAATAGCATATAAGTACATCTACTTTTTCAGCTTTTAGATTTGCAACAATATCAACTGGCGCTTCGCTAGATTCAATGATTGTCTCTTTATAGTAACGCCCCAAACCATCAAAGGTATGGCCGCGCTGAACCTTGATTGCAGTTTTCTCAACTGTAGCAAACTTTATTGTGTTATTTTCACTAGCCCAAATTGCATCAGCAAGATCAAGGCCGACTTTCTTTGAATCAACATCATAAGCCGCAACAAAATTGACACTGTTAATGTGATATCCACCGAGGACTGCATGCATAAGCCCTGGGATTTCTATATCAACTGCGGCATCTTTGTAGTAAGTAACTCCTTGGATGAGTGAATTTGCACAGTTTCCTACACCAACAATTGCAACTCTAATTTCTTTACTTATTGAATTATTCAACTAATTATTCCTTTCGATTTTAGTCATCTCTTCCAACCATGAGATTTCACGTTCAATAGATTCCAATAAATGCTTACGCCATTCGGTTAAGTACTTATCTGCCCCCTCTGAAGTTTGTGCAGCTTTGGAAATTCCACTCCGAAGAATTGCTGCTTTTTCAAGAAGCCGCCGATGTCGACCTTCAAGTATTTGCACGCGATTAAATGGTGGAGTTGGACTAAAAAAAGCAAACCTAACTTCAAAATTCTCATCATCCCAATCTTCCGGACTTGTATCTCCCGCTAGATTGCTAAATCTCTTTCTGCCATCAATTGTGATTGCGTAAACGATTCGTGGACGCCGGGATTGAGATGGAGCCGTAGCTGTCGACTCCTCGACAAGTCCCGCTTCTAACATTCTTCGAAGCTGGGGGTAGAGGACTGAGAACGAGAGCGCACGAAATGGCCCATACATCGCAATCAGGCGTTTGCGAAGTTCATAGCCGTGCAAATTATTTTGGCTGAGTAGGCCAAGTAGCGCGAATTCAAGAGCTTCAATACGTGAGCGCATAATCTCGATCCTTCCTTGAGCCAAAATGGAGCAGAATCAATGATATATCGTAAAGATATATCGTAAAGATATTAAACTAGATTTATCGGAGAAATGCAAGCCGAAAGGAGCGCAGGTAGGCTCCCAGCCATGTTTGATTTTGTGGTCATTCCCTCAAGGATCTGGGAGTACTGCATTGCGGCGATCATAATTATTTTGGCACCTGGCCCATCGGTGCTCTTTGTCATCGCACGAGCAATCGCTTGGGGTAGGGCAACTGCAGTAGCTACTGTTGCCGGCAATGTTCTTGGCGCCTTCTCGCTCTCAGTAGTAGTTGCGATTGGACTTGGTCCAATATTGCAGCGCTCTGATCTTGCATTTACTAGCGTGCAAATCTTGGGTGGTGGCTACCTAATTTATTTAGGAATCAGTGCAATAAAACATAGCCAAATACATGCAAGTGATATGACAAGTCAGGGCGATATTAGACCCTCAATTCTGCGATCAATGCGCGAGGGTTACTGGGTCGGCGCCCTCAACCCAAAGGGTATGGTCTTCTTTGCAGCTATTTTGCCGCAGTTTGTCGATCGCAAGGCTGGCTATGTCACTTCACAATTAATTTTAATGGGGGCTATATTTGCGATTATCGCGCTCTTCTCTGATGGTGGTTGGGGGCTCTTAGCTGGAACGATTCGTAATTGGTTAGCAACAGAGATTAGACGCTTGGTTCGAATGCGCATAGCAGGTGGAACTGTGATGATAATTCTGGGCCTATTTACATTAATCTCTGCGGCTCGTGGCCTATAGCCGAGCCAATGTCAGTGCAATAGCGCAGAATAGGAGTAATTATGGAAGCTATAACTCTCTCAAAAGATGCTCGCGCATTTATCAGTCCAAGTGACCTAACTTTTGGCTGGGACAACTGTCATCGCTGTCTCTGGCTTTACTACAACCACCAAGTAAAGGCTCCACTCTTTATGCCTTTAGTGGGCGATTTAGCCGAGATGCAAGAGCTCTCCTGTGTTGGCAAGAGCGCGGCTGAACTAAATAGTGATATGCCAGAAGGAAAAGTATTTAAGCATGCTGGGTGGGTGGTCTCTAAACCGATCGAAGTTGATGGTGTTCTTACGCCTTATGCGGTGCGCGGAAAGTATGACTTACTAATGGAGCATCCAGATGGGACATTTGGCATTGTGGACTGCAAATTCCAATCCAATCCCACAAATAAGTCTAAGTTCTATGCAGTACAGCTAGAGGCCTATGCCTTCGCCCTGGAGAATCCCGCAAAGGATGCACCGATTAAAGTTTCTACTGCCGGACTCTTGGTCTGGTCTCCAGTAAAAGTGCGAGGCAACTCATCAGGCAACTTTGGTTTAGAGCTATCCTGCAACTGGTTTCCTAGTGAGCGAAGCCCTGGACTCATAAATACTCGCCTAACAGATTTCATCAAGATGATTTCTGGGCCAGTTCCAGAGGCTAAGGCAAATTGCGAGCAGTGCAAATATATTGATAAGCGCGTAGAAATCTTAAACGCTAAATAATTAACCCTCTTCGCGCTTCTTCTCTCTAGCCTCATCGCGGCGCTTCTTCATTAAAATAAGTTTTGCCTCTGATGCATACATATCTACATACTCTTGATTCGAGATTTCTTGGATCTTCTCCATAATCTCATCGGTAATTTCACGCAACAGCTTCAAATCAGAGGTGTCGCCCTTGTAATAAAGCGGCTCACCAAAGATCATCTCTACTCTTTGCACCTTTGGAACCACCTGGCCAGTTGGTTGAATCTCTGCGGTGTTAAACATCGCTACTGGAACTACTGCGGCGCCTGATTCGATGGCCAATCGCGCGATCCCCGTGCGACCCTTATATAACTTTCCATCGGGAGACCGTGTTCCTTCGGGATAGATTCCGATACAAGCACCCTCTGCCAGAAGTTCAAGGCCAGTTAAGAGTGCGGCCTCACTTCGCCTGCCGCCTGAACGGTCGACGGGAACTTGGCCCAGAGCTATAAAAGTAATTTTCTTAATGAAGCCTTTGATCCCCGGAGATGTGAAGTACTCACTCTTGGCTAGAAAGGTGACTTTCCTTGGAACCACGAGTGGCATGAAAATTGAGTCACTAAAAGAAAGATGGTTTGAGGCGACTATTACCGGTCCGGATTGTGGAACATTTCGCAGCCCAGTCACCTTTGGCCTAAATAGCACCGTCAGTATGGGAATGAGGAAGGACTTCAACGCTTGGTAAATCACGGGTTCAATTTATGCCTAAACCCGTTCTTATGACACCATCTGAGCGTGACTAATATCCCAGAAATCGCCCCTTTGCGCCTTTTGGCGGGCAAAACTGGAGTTTTAATGATTCATGGCTTTACCGGTTCACCAGCATCAATAAAACCGTGGGCACTCTCATTGCACGAGAAGGGGCTAACTGTTTTCGCTCCACTCCTTGCAGGCCATGGAACACATTGGAGTGATCTAAATAAAGTTCATTGGGAAGATTGGTATCAGGTAATTGAAAATGAATTTCTCGAGCTAAAGAAACACTGTGATCAAATCTTTGTTGCAGGATTCTCTGTCGGTGGCGCTCTAGCTCTTAGGCTCGCACAGATTCGTGGAAGTGAATTGGCCGGTGCAATTTTACTTAATGCCTCGATTTACGATGAACGCCGAAGATTTAACTTGGTACCAGCGCTCTCGCTATTTCTGCCATCAATACAGGGCGGTATGGGAGATATTGCAAAAGCTGGAGCTATAAAACATGGTTACGAGAGAATTCCACTAAAGGGTTTAAATCAGGTACGAAAGTTGTGGCGCACTGTTGAACACGATCTTTATCTAGTAGATCTACCGCTCATGGTGGCATATTCACTAAATGATCATGTTGTACATCCGGTATGTAGTGAGACCATTATTGATAATGTCTACTCAAATGATATTCGCGAAATTGTATTTGAGAAGTCATTTCATAATGTTGCTCTGGATTATGATGCCGAACTTCTAAATGAGGAGAGTCTCGCATTTATCCTAGATGTGGTCTCCGGCGAATTGCGGCGAGGTGAATCTATGTCTGATTCAGATGAGCGCGAATTAATCGATGCTGAATTTGAATCTATAGTCTCTGGACTCTCACTCGATGAATCAGCTCCAACTACCTATTTAGATGAGTTGGATGCTAGGAAATTTGATCCTGAAGGCTTCACGCCACCAAATCCTAAACTTGAACCTGCAGATCAGATTTCAAGGTTTGCGCTTCTTGGAATAGTAGGCGGAAGTACTTACATATTATTTGGGGCTCTCACTGGCATAGATCTCTTAGGAATGGGGCCATGGCCAGGAGTTCTAGGATTTATTGCTGGAGTAACAACTTATATTTGGCGATCAGCAAGACCAGATAGCGATTTTGGAGATGGCGTAGAGCTTTAAATCCTTGCCAGGTCAGCTACTCCAACTAGGCCAGCGTCATTTCCAAGCTTGGCTGCAACTATCTCTGGCACTTCGTGCTTTCCAGCAAAAGGCATCTGGCGATGCATCGCCCGTCTTGCAGGTTCGAGAAGGAGATCGCCAGCATCAACTACTCCGCCGCCAATCACGACAATTGATGGATCAAACAACATTGAGAGGGTAGCAATTCCTGCTCCAAGCCAATCGCCACAAGATTCTAAAGCTTCAATCGCCAACGAATCTCCTTCGCGGGCTGCATCTGTTATGTGGCTGCCGA
>DFDL01000013.1:10881-11366 GCA_002367715.1 Actinobacteria bacterium UBA3028 | reverse complement strand
TTTCCAGAACCAGATAACTCTCTAAGCTCTGAAGCCTCTGATCCTTCCGTTTTCTCTAGAAGCTGAACAGTTAGATTGGCATCCTCATCTAGATTTGAGGATTGCGAAAGCGCCTTTAACTTAAAACGTCCCCACTTATTCTGTTCAGCAGGAAGATATTCATCTTCAAAGATCCGCCAGAGATCGCCTGCGCTAAATTCGCCGCCTTGTTCATCTGTGTGGTTCTGCACGACCTGGCTAAATTCAATCTGTAGTCGGCGAGGTAGATCGAGGTGATAATCATTCTTCATTAAATATGAAATTCCACCCTTGCCAGATTGCGAATTAACTCTGATAACTGCTTCATATGAGCGACCAATATCTTTAGGATCGATTGGAAGGTATGGAACCGCCCAGGTAATTTCGTGAACATGCTTACCGGCGCTCTTTGCATCCTTCTCTAAATGCTCGAAGCCCTTCTTGATTGCATCCTGGTGTGAGCCCGA
>DFDL01000013.1:1896-10583 GCA_002367715.1 Actinobacteria bacterium UBA3028 | reverse complement strand
TCATCTAAATCTGAAAAATCAATATGAGGATCGATTCCATAACTAAATAGATTTAAGCCAAGAGTTACTAGACAGACATTTCCGGTGCGCTCACCATTGCCAAAGAGGGTTCCCTCGATTCGATCAGCACCTGCCATATATCCAAGTTCGGCTGCAGCTACTCCGGTTCCGCGATCATTATGTGGATGGAGTGAAAGAACAATCGAATCGCGATACTTAAGATTGCGATGCATCCATTCAATCGAATCGGCATATACATTTGGGGTTGCCATTTCAACAGTCGCTGGAAGATTAATGATTGTCTTGTGCTCTGGCGTCGGCTTCCAGATGTCATTTACCGCATCACAAACTTCCAGTGCGAATTCGAGTTCGGTTCCAGTGTATGACTCTGGAGAATATTCATAGGAGATAATCGTTCCCGGAACGCTCTCCTCATACTTCTTGCATAATTTTGCGCCATCTACTGCGATCTTTTTTATGCCATCTTTATCTAGGCCAAAGACGACGCGGCGCTGCAAGGTCGATGTTGAGTTATAGAGATGTACTACCGCCTGCTTTGCACCTTTTAGGGATTCAAAGGTTCGAGCAATTAGATTCTCGCGAGCTTGAGTTAAGACCTGAATGATTACATCATCTGGAATCAGACCATCTTCAATAATTTTACGGACGAAATCAAAATCGGTCTGTGAGGCACTTGGGAAACCGACTTCAATCTCCTTGTAGCCCATCTCGACTAGTAACTTAAACATCGCAAGTTTACGCGTTGAATCCATAGGATCGATAAGTGCTTGATTGCCATCGCGTAGATCCACCGAACACCATTTTGGTGCAATTTCGATTCGGCGAGTTGGCCAGGTTCTATCCGTTAAATCGACAGGAATAAATGGCGCATAGCGATGGATCGGCATTGTCGAAGGTTGTTGCTTTGGAAAATTCATTTTATTACTCCTCTTGTTTTTGCTTTGTCTGGTTGGTTTTCCGGCAAAACCAAACTCCGCAACAGGGGAGCCGGTTAATTAGCCCCGTTGCGGCAACATAGGAGGAGTCCTAAATTGAGAGTGTTGCGCATCTGCTTACTATAACCTAGAGAACCGGCAGATATCTATCTAGCTCATAAGCACTTACCTGTCGGCGATAATCGGCCCATTCGGCCTTCTTGTTTCGCAGTACATACTCGAATACATCCTCACCCAGCGCCTCTTTAACAAATACGCTCGACTCCATAGCCAAGATTGCCTCCTCCAAATTAGTTGGAAGTAGTTCTGGGTTTTCTTCATGGCGCAGTTCGTAACTCTCTTCAATTCCCTTCAAGCCTGCCGCCAGAATTACGGCAAAGGCAAGATATGGATTACATGCTGAGTCTGGTGAGCGAATTTCAACTCGAGTGCTGTTCTCTTTCTTAGGCTTATATGCAGGAATTCTCACTAGCGCGCTGCGATTGTTGTGGCCCCAATCAACTAGAGATGGAGCTTCACCGCCACCACTTAAACGCTTATACGAGTTAACCCACTGATTTGTAATCGCAGTAAATTCGCGCGCATGCTTCAAGATGCCGGCGATAAAAGATTTACCGAGAGCTGAAAGTTGTAACTCAGCGCCCTCTTCGTGAAAGGCATTCTCTTCACCTTTAAAGAGTGAGAAGTGTGTATGCATTCCAGAACCTGCATGTTCAGTAAATGGCTTTGGCATAAATGATGCGTGAAATCCTTGTTCGAGAGCGATCTCTTTAATTACATGGCGAAAGGTCATAATGTTATCTGCAGTTGTAAGTGCATCAGCATCACGCAGATCTATCTCTTGCTGCCCTGGCGCACCCTCGTGGTGTGAGAATTCAACTGAAACTCCCATTGCCTCTAACATCGTAATTGCCTGTCTGCGAAAATCATGGCCAACTACAGATTGTGTCTGATCAAAATATCCAGCCGAATCAACCGGTACTGGCACAGTTGACTTTTCTGGCGCGCCTTTAAATAAGAAAAATTCCATCTCCGGATGTGTGTAGCAGGTGTATCCCATATCTGCCGCTCTGCGCAGTACCCGCTTTAAAACATTTCTTGGATCGGCAGATGATGGCGTTCCATCTGGCATCGTTATGTCGCAGAACATCTTCGCTGCGCCTGGATTTGCAGTGCGCCAAGGAAGCACTGTGAAACTTGCAGCATCTGGTTTTGCCAACATATCCGACTCAGTAATTCTTGCAAAGCCTTCAATTGCCGAACCATCAAATCCAATACCCTCTTGAAAGGCGTTCTCTAGCTCTGCGGGAGCAATTGCAACTGATTTTAGAAAGCCAAGAACATCTGTGAACCAGAGGCGCACAAATCGAATATTGCGCTCCTCTAAAGTGCGCATTACAAACTCTTCTTGCTTGCTTATCTCATCACTATGAAAATTATTAGAAGGCATGGGAGAGATAATGCCAAATGCTTGTTACGGAATTGTTACAGCCCGTGAGCGGTAGCTATCGCCTGATACCTAATCTCACCCTCATGCGCGTTTAGTCCACGAGCAAGGGCTGGATCATCGGCACAGGCCCCCTGCCATCCCTTATTGGCGATAGCCAAGGCGTATTTGATTGTGGCATTTGCTAGTGCGGCAGTTGAGGTAGCTGGCACTGCTCCAGGCATATTTGCGACGCAATAATAAAGTGAGTTATGTACTTTAAATGTTGGATCTGAGTGTGTGGTCGCCTTTGAGCCTTCGAAGCATCCCCCTTGGTCAATAGCAACATCTACAAGTACTGAACCAGGCCTCATCTTGGAGACTAAATCATTACTGACAAGTTTTGGTGCCTTAGCACCATGAACAAGTACTGCGCCAATAACTAAATCAGCTGCCATGCACTGTTCTTGGATTGCAAAGGCCGATGAAGCAATTGTTCTTACCTGGCCAGCAAATAATTCATCGATATAACGCAGGCGATTTAGATCCAGATCCAGAATAGTTACATCAGCTCGCATTCCATGCGCCATGGTTGCAGCTGAAACTCCGACAACCCCGCCCCCAAGGACTACAACTTTTGCTGGGGCAACACCTGGGACTCCACCCAGCAATACGCCTCGGCCACCTGCAGGTTTCTGTAGCGCGGCGGCTCCAACTTGAATAGACATTCGTCCTGCAACCTCTGACATCGGAGCAAGTAGCGGGAGCTGGCCATTTATCTCAACTGTTTCAAACGCTATCGCTGTAGTTCCAGATTTGATAATCGCCTCAGTACATTCTCGCGAGGCAGCTAGGTGTAGATATGTAAAGAGAACCTGCCCTTTTCGCATACGAGGATATTCAATAGGTAACGGCTCTTTAACCTTTAGGATTAAATCTGCCTCTCTCCACAGGTCTTCAACGCTCTCAGTAATTCTCGCCCCTACTGAGATGAAATTCGAATCAGTAATAGCAGATCCGATTCCGGCGCCAGACTCTACGATCACTTGGTGACCTGCTTGAACTAGTGCATGTACGCCAGATGGCGTCGCTGAAACTCGAAATTCATTATTTTTTAGTTCTTTTGGAATACCAATAATCATGCGATTAGGCTACTCGCTAAAGAGTGCGGCACAAACTTTCGGGTGCAGATCTCGACGCATATTGGCAAAACTCTCAGGTGGCCAACCTGCCGAATAAACCCTGCGAAGCAACTTTGCTAAGGGATACCTGGGGTCATCGACTAGAGCTCGATCCAAGGATTTTGCGGCAAGTGCCCCATCTCCCCGTTCATAACAGATTGCAGAAAATAACGAAGCCACTGGTGCAACATATTCCGATGGTGCAATCCGCAGCAACCAGCGCCACATTGCCCAGAGCCCATCTATATTCTCGCCATCGGTAACGCCCATTGCATAATCGCGAACTTGAAGATCTCGCAAGCGGACCAGAACTAGAGCAATTAACACTTTATCCAAGCAGATACCTTCTCGAGTAAATATTTCGACTAAATCATTGAAGGCGAGTGCCCCTGCGCGCTGATCCTTCAAGTGCTCGCCCGATTCATAGTCAATCTCTGGAACGAGATCTATCAGAGCTCGAAGTTCGGCATCGCCATCAACTGGAGCAATGGATTCTCGTAATTGTTCAATCCCGACATATGGAAGTGGTTTTCCATTTGCAACCTGTTCGGCAGTGATCCGGGAAGTATTGTATTCGGGGAGCAAGTTTCCACTCTTAGGACAACAAGTTAGATCTTCACAGAGTACTGAGCGCCATCTACCAGAACGTACCTCTAAGCACTCTCTAACGCTTAGATTTCGAAGTTCAATTGCTTCACGAAGTGGTTCTAATAGGTACTGGCTGTCGATGACTTCTTCTGGCAGGTAAGCAACTATGAGGGCGCCATCGGCTCTTTCGGCAATTAGATGATCAGCCAGCTCATCTAGTTGGCCTGCCTCTAAATCTTCAGGAAAATCTATTCTCATAGCCATTCCCACCGCCTCTTCTCGCAAGGCTATAACTACTAAGGAATTTGTTGGATGGTATCCAATTAAGAAAGGAACTGCTGCTAATAAATCATGTGGTGATGTAAGTGTTGTCATAGCGCGAAGAATTGCTCTTTGCTAAAGATCAAGTCGTTAAATATTCAGCGATTGTGGAGATACCCGCCTTGTGGTTAATTTATATATTTTGAAGGTGCTCCAACTACATTTACTTGGCTAAATAGCCTCTGAATTATCGCGCCACCACTTACTGCGCTTGTATTGCCAGATGCGCTCCATGAACCCTTCCAGGAAATAGTTAGGGAGGAAAAATATGTTCCAGCGCCTCTGTAGGTGTGACGAATACTTGTATCTGGATAGGGCCCGCCCCGTAATTTGGTCTGCAAAATTGTGCCATCGCCAAAGTCCCATAAGTAAGTAGGTGCAAGATAGACAGTAATCGGAACTCCGAGCATCACAACAGATGTCTTAAAAGTTTCAGGCGTCGTAGTCCAGAAATTAACTGGGACTTGTACCAACGCACGAGTACTTGGCTGATGAAAGATATCTTTCATAGGAATTAATTGGGCAAGTTGATCTGAGAGTGAGAGCTTTACAACTGGCTTTGGCAGATACTTTTTACTTACAACAATGCTCGGTTTTGGCGTAGGTGTTGGTTTAGGGGATGGCACCAGAGTCGGTTTTGGCGTTGGCTTCGGAATTGGCTTAGGAGCCACGGTCGGCTTCGCAGTAACGGCCGGAGTCGGCTTTGGTTTCGTACTACTGCCATTCTGTTTGGCCGAGATAATTAACTTTCCAGTTTTTGGGTCGGTATAAACTTTTACGCAGACCTTAATTGTGCAGTTGGGCGCTGCTGATGCAGGAATAGCGGTAGGTATTTGCAGAAGAACTATAGAAGCCAGTGGAATTAGGCGAGTTAGATATGTGGGCATCCGTGCAAGGTAGGGCGATTGCTGAGTTGCCAGAAACTTTGCTCTTTAAATTGTGGAAAAGCTATGGGTGTGTAAACCTAGAGCCGTGGCGCATAGAGATGGTGATGGGTGGGTTCAATGTCCATGTGGTAATCGCCATTGGGGCTTAAATGGCGCAGCCGGATTACTTCTTGTCCGAGATAGAACAATTTTGATGCAGCATCGAGCTCCTTGGGTTCACAATGGTGACACTTGGGGAATTCCTGGTGGCGCCCGAGATTCTCACGAGACTGTGATTGAAGCTGCGCTGCGTGAAGCACAAGAAGAGATTGGGATTCATACAAACTTAGTTGATCCCATTGAAACATTTGGCGATGAGCACAATGGGTGGAGATATGACACTGTCATTGCAAATGCGCATGCAAACTTAGTTGCCCACGAACAGAATGATGAATCGCTGCAAGTTGAGTGGGTCAAATTTGATGATGTTGAGAAGAAAGTTCTACATCCAAGCTTTGCAAAGAGTTGGCCCGCCTTACTTGCCCGCCTCGAGATAATCTTTATTTAACCGCTTTAACGACTCTCGAATCACGGCGCCATCACTTGTTCGCCAAAATGGTGGCATTGAGTTTAATAGAACAGATCCATAACGCTTGGTAACAATTCGAGAGTCTAGAATTGCAACGACTCCCCTATCATCGACTGATCTAATTAAACGTCCAGTCCCCTGCGCCAACAAGAGCGCAGCGCGTGGCAGTGAAACTTGCATAAAGCCACTTCCGCCAGCGGCATCTGCTTCAGCTGCGCGCGCACTCATGACTGGTTCATCTGGCCTTGGAAATGGAATTCGATCGATCGCGACCAAAGTACATGATGGGCCGGGAACATCGATTCCCTGCCAGAGTGAAATTGTTCCGAGCAGAATTGACTTTGGATCTTTTGCAAAGCGCTCAACTAAAGTACCGACGATATCCCCGCGCCTCTGGGTAATAATTGGAATTTCTAATTCGGCTAAGGCCTTTCGTAAATATTCATCTGCCATCTCAACGCCACGCCAAGAGGAGAAGAGGGCAAGGGTGCGACCGCCAGCCGCATCAATTAATTCGGCTAGTTCGGTTAGCGCCTCACTGCTTGGCCCATCGCGACCTGGCTCTGGGATATCTCTTGGTAGATAGAGAGCACCTTGCTTGGCAAAATCAAAGGGCGAGCCAACATCTAACATCTGAACATTTGCTGGATCGATCTCGCCTTCCTCAAATTCATCTTCAGAATCTTCATCTTCACCACTTGAGCCATTGACGACAAAACCAATTGATTTTGCGATTGCATCAAATGACTTTCCGACCGAGAGCGTTGCACTTGTGGCGATTACTGGGGTCTCGGTAAGTAGATTTGCGCGCAGAACTTGCGAAACAGATAGTGGCGCTAAATAGAGAGTGGAATATGTCGGCTCAAACCACATGACCTGATGCCCACTTGGCTTTAGCATCTTAGTTGCGGTCTGTTGCACCTCACTGGTAGCACCCTTAACTCGTGCACGCTCGGCCATCGAATCAGGGTTTATAACATCAGAATCTGCATTGATCAGTGCAACAACGGCTTGTGCGCACTCTTTAACTTTACGGATTGGTGCCTCTAATTGCGATGGAAGCTCCGGCAGGCGCCCAGCTTTTGTTGGATCACTTCGAACATCTGAGGCAAAATCAGTTAAAGCTTGTGCAAATACATCTGCAGCTTTTCCAAATGCATCTGAAGCTTTGCCCGGTAGGTGCCTCTTTGCCATCTTTGCTGCGCGTTCGACGCGGGCGACTGTTAGCTCTTCAGTAACAGCTTGGGTTGTGCGGTCCATAAATTCGTGGGCCTCATCCAAAATTACAGCATCGCGCTCTGGCAGAATCGGATGTGAGTCAACAATCTCAATTGCAAGAAGAGTGTGATTTGTTACGACCACATCGGCGGTCTGCGCCTTCGCCTTTGCATTTACTGCAAAACATTGTGAACCAAATGCGCAGTCATCCTTACCGATACATTCACGGCCCGAGACTGAGTTTGCATACCAGACCCGCCTATCAACATCTGGGGCATCATCGCGATCGCCAGAGATCCCGGGTGTTTGCGCCCAAGCCCGCAGCCGTTTTGCATCTTTCTCTAGGCTGCCAATCTCTAGCAAAACTTCGCTGTCAGGATCTTGCTCGGCACTGTTCATTTTCTGCAAACATAAATAGTTTCCAACGCCTTTATAAACCGCAAAAGTTAGTTCGCGGCCGAGCTCTTTTTCAAGGGCGCCCTTAATCTTTGGTAAATCACGTTCAACTAATTGTCTCTGTAGGGCAAGGGTCGCTGTTGCAACTAAAACTTTTTTACCATGCACAAGTGCCGGCACTAAATAGGCAAGTGATTTTCCGGTGCCGGTTCCAGCTTGGACTAGCAGGTGGTGGCGGTTTGAGAGTGCATTTGCAACGGCCTCTGCCATCTCAATCTGGCCTTCACGTGGCTGACCACCAATAGCCTCAACGGCTGCGTCTAGGGCCTTTCGCATCTTCTCAATCATTTTCAATCACACCGGCAACCCTATCTCGCTATTATTTTTCATAATGAAAGCGTGCCGAAATAACTATTAGAGTTGAAGCGCGAACCCGGTAGACCAAGCGATGATTCTTATCGATTCTTCTTGAATATGTAGCCTCATCTTGAAATCTCAATTGCTCTGGAACACCGATTCCAGAGTAAGGGTCCTGAAGGCAACCATAAATTAACGCATTTATTCTCGTAAGTTTCTTGCTATTTCCGCTCTCAATCCAATATTGAATATCTTCTGCAGCCCTTTTGGTCTGTTCGACCTGGGTGAGTTTTGCCTTGCGTGGCACTAAGTGCGTTGTCTGGCTTTGCGAGTTTTAACTTTTGGAGTAGCCGAAGCCACAATAGGAAATTCCATTCGCGTGGTTTCACCGCGATCTGCCTGGGCCAATGAATCAAGTAGCCATTCTCGATTTGCTGGTGTCGAAAGTAGATAGGTGGTTTCAATCATGGATTCATATTCACTCTCTGAGATAAGCACTGCGTTTCCGCCCTTGGAAGTTATGACAACCGGCTTCATATCTTCATTGACTTGCTCAATTAATGGAAATAGTTGGGCTCGAGCCTGTGATGCGGTTATAGCCATTATTTGACGCCTCTCCTGAGTGGTACGAGAAATGGTACCATACGAGTAAGTCTCGCCATTTAGAAGAAATACCTTTTCGACAAGAAGTGGGCCCCCTGTTATCTCTAACAGAGGGCCCACTAATTAGTAGTTAAGCTTTTATGAGCAACCAGATGTGTTTCCACAACCTTCGCAGACGAAGCATGA
>DFDL01000013.1:0-1566 GCA_002367715.1 Actinobacteria bacterium UBA3028 | reverse complement strand
AGTTGGAGCTTTTGCAACTGGCTTGAAGGAAGCTGATTGCGCTGCTGCTGCAACAATCTCCTTGATCGCTGATGGATCTGGAGTGTATTCGCCAGTATCTAGTGCGCGTTGACGCTCTGATGATGTGTAGAGACCCATCGCGGTGCGAGATTCGAATGGTAAGTAATCAAGTGCCAGACGACGGAAGATGTAATCCATCATGGATTGCGCCATGCGAATATCTGAATCATCTGTCATGCCCGCTGGTTCGAAGCGTAGATTGGTGAACTTCTCTACGAATGTCTCTAGTGGAACCCCGTATTGTAATCCGATAGAAACTGCAATTGAGAAGGCATCCATTACGCCGGCAAGAGTTGAACCCTGCTTGCCAAGCTTTAGGAAGACCTCGCCAAGTGCGCCATCTGCATAGGCACCAGCTGTCATATAACCCTCGGCGCCGCCAACCATAAATGATGTTGTGATTGATGGACGTGACTTAGGTAGACGCTTGCGGGTTGCTGTTGGGTGAATTGCTTCTGCCACAGCATCTGTTGGTGCACCCTTTGAATCAGATAGTGGTTGACCGACCTTGCAGTTATCGCGATAAACAGCGAGCGCCTTTAGGCCAAGCTTCCAACCCTTGTAATAAACCTCTTCGATTTCAGCAACTGTTGCATCTGAAGGCAGGTTAACTGTCTTTGAGATTGCACCAGATAGGAATGGTTGACAAGCAGCCATCATCTCTACGTGGCCCATTGCTGAGATTGAACGAATTCCCATTGCGCAATCAAAGATGTCATAGTGCTCTGGCTTTAGGCCAGGAGCGTCGATGATATTTCCGTTCTCGCCGATGTATTCAACAATCGCCTCGTTGGTCTCATCTGAGTAACCAAGCTTCTTAAGCGCCTGCGGAATTGTCTGGTTCACGATCTGCATTGAACCGCCACCAACAAGCTTCTTAAACTTAACTAGAGCAAGGTCTGGCTCGATACCTGTTGTATCGCAATCCATCATCAAGCCAATTGTTCCGGTTGGGGCAAGAACAGAGGTTTGCGCATTGCGCCAGCCATTCTTATCGCCAATCTCTAAGCCCTTCTCCCACTCCTTATTTGCTACTTTCCAGACATCTTGATCAAGTGAAGTAATGCTCTTTGCTGATGCTGAGGCATTTGCATGCTTCTTCATTACCCGAGTATGTGCCTGTGCATTACGAGCAAAGCCAGCATATGGTCCAACGATGCCAGCAAGTTCTGCAGAGCGTCGGTAGGAAGTTCCGGTCAAAAGAGATGTAATTGCGCCAGCTAGTTGGCGACCGCCATCTGAGTCATAGGCAAGACCTGAAGCCATAAGTAGCGCGCCAAGGTTTGCATAACCAATTCCAAGTTGACGGTAGTTACGAGTTGTCTCACCGATTGGTTCGGTTGGGAAATCTGCGAAACAGATCGAAATATCCATAGCGGTAATAATTAGCTCAGTTGCCTTTACAAAGTTCTTTGTATCGAAAGAACCATTTGATTCTAGGAACTTAAGAAGGTTTAGTGATGCCAAGTTACAAGATGAGTTATCAAGTGACATGTACTCAGAGCA
>DFDL01000088.1:5896-7305 GCA_002367715.1 Actinobacteria bacterium UBA3028 | reverse complement strand
AATCTGCTCACGCTTGCGCTCTTCTATCGGATCCGGAATCGGCACCGCAGAGAGAAGAGCCTTGGTATATGGGTGGTGCGGAGAGTTATAAATTTCATCGACTGTTGCAAGCTCAACAATCTTGCCCAGATACATCACGGCTACGCGATCTGAGATGTGTTGGACAATTGAGAGATCGTGGGCGATGAAGAGGAATGAGAGTCCGAAGTCATCACGGAGGTCAGCTAGAAGATTTATGACTTGAGCTTGAATCGACACATCAAGGGCAGAGACTGCTTCATCGCAGACAATAAATTTTGGCTTCAAAGCAAGGGCGCGAGCGATTCCGATTCGCTGGCGCTGTCCCCCAGAGAATTCATGCGGATAGCGGTTGTAGTGCTCAGGATTTAAACCTACGCGCTCCATTAACTCTTGTACGGCCTTCTTTACGCCACCCTGAGGCGTTATCTTCTGAATCTCATATGATGCCGCAATTATTGAACCAACTGTGTGCCTTGGATTTAGTGATGAGTATGGATCTTGAAAGATCATCTGCATCTTGGTTCGAAGTGGTTTCATTTCAGAGGTTGAATAATTTGTAACATCCTCGCCCTCAAATTTAATTGAGCCAGAAGTTGGTTCATACAATTTCAAAATTGCACGGCCTACAGTTGATTTTCCGCATCCAGATTCGCCGACCAAACCAAGAGTTTCACCTGGATTTATTGAGAATGAGACACCATTTACCGCTTTATTAAATCCTTTTACTCGAGAGAAGATTCCTTGTGAAGCCAGCGGAAAATACATGTGAAGGTCATTGACCTCAATTATCGGTAAACTCATGCGCTCTCTCCGATAAAGCAACGAGCAAGATGAGACTCGCCGCGCAGGGTTAGCTCTGGCATCTGCTCTTGGCACTTAGTGCCGCCAACTTCACCTTGACGCGTGCAACGTGGATTAAATGAACATCCAGTTGGCAGTTCAATCATTGAAGGCGGCTGTCCTGGAATCGTTGGAAGGCGATCAGTATGAGCCCGATCCATTCTCGGAACTGATGCCAGTAACCCTTGGGTATATGGCATAGATGGATTTGCATATAGCTCATTTACATTTGCGCTTTCCACAATTCGACCGGCATACATGACATTTACGCGATCAGCCGCATTTGCAACAACACCCATGTCATGGGTAATCAGAATCATCGCCATCTTTAGCTCACTCTGAAGATCACTTAGTAATTTCATAATTTGTGCTTGAACTGTCACATCAAGTGCTGTTGTTGGTTCATCTGCAATTAACAGTGATGGGTTATTTACCAAGGCCATTGCAATCATTACTCGTTGTCGCATACCACCAGAGAATTGATGCGGAAAGGCCTTAATTCGCTCAGCTGCTCCTTGAATACCGACAAGCTCCAATAGCTCGATTGC
>DFDL01000088.1:0-5601 GCA_002367715.1 Actinobacteria bacterium UBA3028 | reverse complement strand
ATCTGATCACCGATTGAATAGAACGGATGGAGCGAGGACATTGGATCTTGAAAGATCATTGCAACATCTCTGCCCCGATATTTCTGCAAATCTTTTCGATTAATCTTAATTAAATCAATTACTCCATCATGAGATTCGAATTTTGCTGATCCGGTTATATCTGCTGTGCGTAGCGGGATTAGCCCCATCAGTGCCAAATTTGTAACGGTCTTGCCAGATCCAGATTCACCGACAATCGCCAAGGTTTCACCAGCATTCACCTCGAAAGATATGTCGTGAACTGCATGAACTCTGCCATCGGCAGTCGGAAATTCAACGCTTAAATTTTTAACCTCTAGAAGTGTCATACGACCCTAACCCTGGGATCTATAAAGGCATAGAGGATGTCTACTAACAAGTTCATCATTACAACAATGGCTGCAGCAAGAAGCGTCGTTGCGACAATAATTGGCAGATCTACTCTCACAACTGCAGTGATTGCTAACCTGCCTAAACCCGGCAAATTAAAGACCGATTCAGTAAGAATGGCGCCGCCAAGTAGACCTGCAAAATCTAGCCCTGCCATTGTGGTTATCGGAGCAAGCGCTGCGCGAAGTGTGTGCTTACCAAGAATGACACCCTCTGAGAGCCCCTTAGCTCTAGCCGTACGGATGTAATCTTCATTAGATGTATCTATGACGGCGCTTCGAACAAACCTTGTGTAAAGGGCAGCAAAGGCAAATGCAAGAGTTAACCAGGGCAGAAAGAGAATCTGTGCCCATTCAAAAGGATTTTCTAAAAATGGTGTGTAGTTGCCCGAGGGGAATGGAATTAAGTGCCAACGGATTACAACAAAAACAAGCAACATTAAACCGGTTAGAAATGTCGGAAGTGAAGTTCCGATTAGTACAAATACTGTACTTAGTTGATCAACTATTCGCCCACGAAACCTTGCAGCTAAAATTCCAAGTCCAATGCCGAGGGTAAGCCACATAACTAGTGCGCCGATTGCAAGTGAGAAAGTTACTGGAAGCGCCTCCCCAATTAAGTTTGTGACACAAGCATGTTGCTGGAATGAATATCCAAGAGAGGGAGCTGGGCAGTTAATTAAAGCAGCGCCTTCGCCAAATGTACGTCCGAAAAATAGACCTTTTAAGAATAAGAAGTACTGAGTGAAGAATGGCAGGTCATAGCCAAGTCTGCGTCGATTCGCCTCAATAATGCCAGGGTCGTTACAGTTCTTGCCACAAGTAAGTGCGGCTGGGTCATAGGGTAGAAAGGCAAAAATTAAATAAACGGCAAAACTTGCGGCAAGAAGAATAAGAAATGAGACGCCTAGCCTTCTAGAAATATAGGCAAACATTTAGAAGGCACTCTCCTTTGTAAAATCTTTTTGATCGAACTGTGGTCGATAAACCTACAGGTGTTAGGGATTACTTAAATAGATGAGGGATACAAGAGATATTTCACTCCCGTACCCCCACTATCTACTTATCTAACTTTTTAGACGAGTCTAGAAAGTTTTATTACTTGATGTAGATATCACCAAATGAAGGTGCGCCCTGTGGCTCCCAGAAGTACACACCGCCGAGGCCTGAGCCCCAGATTTCTTGTGACTTAGAGAATACGCCTGGAATTATCCACATCTGATCCATGGCATATTGATTGAGCTCTGCCCACATCTTTCCTTGCTTTACACGATCTGGCTCTGATAGCGCGGCATCAGACTTTGTCTTAAATGCCTTGTATGCAGGATCTCCCCAGTTCTGTGACATTGGGAATCCACCGGTTTCGGTAAATAGCTCAGGAATTACTGTTGAAGCATTTGCCCAGTCAGGTGCCCAACCAGCGCGAGACATATCGCCCTGCTTTGTCTGGTCCAATACAACTGCGTAGTAACTTCCTGGCTCAATGAAGTTGAATTTCAGAGTAATCCCTGCATTCTTCTTCAATGAGTCAATCCAGATAGCAGCGCTCTTCTTATTTGTATCGCTATCTGCAGCGTCAAATGTTAGACCGCGGTTTGGATCTATTGCACGAGCGTGAACATCTGGGCAAGCTGTTTTAGCTGCAGCCATGTACTTCTTTGCTGCATCAGCATTACCTGCAGGCATGAACTCATCGAGTCCAGTGACCTTTGCATAGTCAAGTCCCATTAATGGCTTGATTGAGCCATCTGCTGGGTCTCCACCAAATGCAGCGCCACCACTAAGTTGAATTAAGCCAGCGTAGTCACGTGCATAGTAAATAGCCTTACGGATATCTAGGCAAGGTACCGTCTTAACGTTTACTGCTGTGTAAGTAACATAAGGATCGTAGACATTTAACGCTCTCTCTGCGAATGCTGCAACAGGATCGCCATTGTCATCAAAGACGGTAGGCAAGTTTGTTGGCAATACTGCATCTAGAGACATTGATGTCTTGTCAGAATCACTGATAATTAATTGATCGCGTACCTCTTCAGCTAGACCGAAGCGAACTACGATGCGATCTGGGAAGGCGCTGCGAATTGGATCTGAATCCTTACTCCAATTCTCATTGCGAACAAGAACCATCTCATCCTTAGCCTTGTACTTCTCAATCTTGTATGGACCAGATGAAACTGGTGCTAAGTCATATCCATCACCATTGTCCTTAGCCTTTGGAACTGGGCTAAATGATAGGTAGGTAACGGTGTAGTTGAAGTCTCCAACTGAGCGACTTAGATTGAAGGTAATTGTCTTGTTGTCATCAGAACATGTGACCGCTTTATCGTAGGCAGCTACATCGTTCTCCTTGGTTGTGTAAGGACCCTTGTAAACGGAGGATCCATCATCTGCTGAAGGAATATCCAACATAGAAATTGAGTATGTAGGACCATCTGTGATTACATCTGTAGCGAAGGTACGTGAAACACCGTATTTAACATCTTCGCATGTAATTGGAGTTCCATCTTCGAAGCTAACGCCATCGCGTAGGGTGAATTCCCAAGTTTTATTATCATTCGATGCGCGACCGGTGTCAGTAGCTAGATCTGCAACTACGGCAGAACCGTCTGCGCCCTCTGCGTGTGCATACGATGTGAGTGTTCGGTGCATATATGAACTGAACCAAGCAAGGTGTTGTCCTGTGTAGTTACGGTTTGGATCTGCGTGAGTCCAAGCCTCAGAGTGGGTCAGGTAAGTGATTGTTCCACCCTCTGATGTACCGCTGCTGCTCATTCTTACGAGTCCAGTTGCAATAACCGCAATTGCTAGAACCGCAACTACTGCCATGCTAGTGGATTTTTTTACTCTAGCCATTTTCTCTCCTTCTGATTGTTTTGGTTTTTAGTTCTGTTCAGATTTTGGATCTAGTGCATCTCGGATTGCATCTCCCAATAAATTGAAAGATAGGACCACCAAGATTAGTGAAAGAGCCGGAATAAAGAAGTAAGTTGGCTCATTTAGAATGTATTTAGTCGAATCTGCAATTATCAGGCCCCAGGTTGCTGCAGGCGGCTGAACTCCAATGCCCAGGTAAGAGAAGACGGCTTCAGCGGCAAGATATCCAGGAAGGGCTAATGAGACGTAAACGATTACCGGTGTCCAGAGGTTAGGCAACATCTCTTTAAAAATTATTCTACGGTTAGATGCCCCAAGGGCCCGCGCTGCGATTACATAATCACGTTCACGCAGTGATAAAACTTGGGAGCGAATAATTCTTGAAAAGTATGTCCATCCGAAGAAAGATAAAATCACAATCAGATAAAAGATTCTCGCCGCATTTCCTCTGGCAATACCTGATCGCTCGATTCGATCAATCATCGGTTCACTCAACGCAATGATCATGAAGAATGAGGGAAAGGCAAGTAGGAAATCGGTAAGGCGTCCAAAGACCGAATCGACCCGGCCACGGTAATAACCAGAGATGATTCCAATCATTAATCCAATTGCGATTGTTGTGAAGGTTGTAATTACCGCGACCATAAACGAAATTCTTGCTCCGTACATCAGCCTTGCAAGTAAGTCATAACCGATTCCAGGTTCAACGCCGAGTGGATGATCCCAGCTCATTCCACCGAATCGTCCGATTGTTTGGCCACGGTCTGTGATTGCAGATCCATCGCGATCATTTGGATTTACATTTATTACCCAAGCGATGACTGGTGCAAATATTGCAACAACGGCAATTGACATCGAAGCGACAGCAGCTGGAATTCCTATTCGGTTGGCTCTAAACCGTCGCCAAGCCAACTCTCTTGGGCTCCTACTAATTAGCCCAGTTTTTGACTCCGTTGCCGCCTGCATCCCACAAACGCTACTCATCCGCAGGCTTCTTTACAAGAATCCTAAGGCGGCTTTAAGGATTAGGTGATGCAGGAAGGGTGAAAAACTACGTTAGATGGCTTCGCTCACTCAAGCCTCTAAGTGCCCGCAGGCCATCTGAAGCCCACGTATTTACAGTCGTAATACTGCAAGGCAGAACATCAAGGTGATAGACGCTCTCAAGTGGCGCACCCAGAACAGTTGCCGCGATTGTCCTGATCACATAGTTATGGGTAACAACGATTATTGTCTTGCCGGGATGTTCTAAAACTAAATTAGTCAGAGCCAACTCGGATCTAGCGGCAACATCTTCATATGACTCACCCGAAGTTCCGGCAACTGCGCTGGTACTTGAAACCCAAGATTGCCACTCATTTGAATAAAGCTCTTTTACGTTTGCGATTGTCAGCCCATCCCATTGGCCAAAAGCTGCCTCTCGCCAAGATTCATCAAATGAAATTTTTAAACCAGTTGCCTTGCTAATTGCCTCTGCCGTCTGTCTGGTCCGAACCATAGGTGATGCCACAATTAAATCAGCTTTTCTCGCAGCTAGTTCTTTAGCAACTGCCTGTGCCTGTGAAATCCCTTCGCCACTTAACTCCGGGTCTGATCCATCTCCCCCAGAAAATCTGCGCTCCGGAGTCAAGATCGTCTCACCATGTCTAACAAAATAAACTGTCGTTGGTCGCTCGCCAGATACCAAACGCTCGGTTAAAAAGTTTTTCTGCAGCGGCTCATCGGTACTTACATCCCCATCTAGCGCCTTATTTGCCAGCCGATCTGCATGAGAGTTCTCATCTCGTGGTATCCACTTATAACTAACTAAATCGTGCGGGTGAGCATCTTGCGCCGCTTTTGCGAGCTCGCGCATATCTGGGTGCTTAATCTGCCAACGCCCAGACATCTGTTCAACAACCAACTTTGAATCTAACCTTGCTTCTACCTGGGCAGCTGGATCAATTTCATTTACTTTTCTAAGCGCAGCAAGCAATCCGTTGTATTCGGCGACATTATTAGTCGCAACACCAATTGTCTCGAAGAGTTCATGGAGAATTTTGCCATTCTCGCTAACAACTGCGCCATATGCCGCAGGACCAGGATTACCCCTAGAGCCGCCATCGGCCGAAATAATGAATGAACGAGCCATTTAGATTCGCACCAAAATTCTTCGACATTCCTCGCAGCGAAGTACCTCATCGGACTCGAGGGATTTAATTCGCTCCATCTCGACTGCATTTATAGCCAGTCGACATCCATCACAGGTATTACCAATTAAGAGTGCCGCGCCGACCCCTCCACTATTGGCCCTTACCTTCTCGTATACCTCGATGAGTGC
>DFDL01000022.1:7377-11817 GCA_002367715.1 Actinobacteria bacterium UBA3028 | reverse complement strand
GATTTACGTGAACCCTTAAAGCCGACCTGACCTGCAGATGACCAAGAGATAACAGCGCCCGAAGGATCTGTAATAGAAATAATTGTGTTGTTGAAGGTCGACTTAATGTAGGCCTGGCCCACCGCAACATTCTTCTTCTCCTTCTTGCGAAGTTTGACCTTGCCCTTTGTGGCAGCAGTCTTTGACTTAGGTGCAGCCATTACTTGGTCTCCTTCTTCTTACCGGCGATTGCCTTACGTGGGCCCTTACGTGTACGCGCATTTGTATGTGTGCGCTGACCACGTACAGGAAGACCCTTACGGTGGCGAATACCTTGGTAGCTCTGAATCTCAACCTTGCGGCGAATATCTCCTGCTACTTCACGACGAAGATCACCTTCGATTCTGTAATTTGCTTCGATGAATTCACGAAGCTTTGCCAATTCTGGCTCTTGGAGATCTTTTACTCGAGTATCTGGGCTAACGCCTGTTGCTGCAAGAATCGCATGTGAACGGGTTAGACCAATACCGAAGATGTAAGTGAGTGCAATCTCCAACCGCTTTTCGCGGGGAAGATCAACACCGACAAGACGTGCCATATCGATACCTATTTCTTCTATCCGAAAGGTCCTTCGCAATGCACCCAGATCATTTTGATCTGGCTTCGGCCTTTCGGTCCAAAGGTCTTAAGTGTTTTAACACCTAAGTCGCATCACGCGTTTATTTTTGTCTGGTGATTAACCTTGACGTTGCTTATGACGAAGGTTGTCGCAAATAACCATTACGCGACCATTACGACGGATGACTTTGCACTTGTCGCAAATCTTCTTCACGCTTGGTTTTACCTTCACGATAACTCCTCTTACTTGTAACGATAGATAATTCGACCTCTTGTGAGATCGTATGGACTTAGTTCTACAATCACGCGATCTTCAGGAAGAATGCGAATGTAGTTCTGTCGCATCTTGCCGCTGATGTGTGCAAGTACTACGTGTCCGTTTGTTAACGTAACTCGAAACATTGCATTTGGTAGCGCTTCAGATACGGAGCCTTCGATTTCGATTGCGCCATCTTTCTTAGCCAAGCAATACCTACTTCTCTATTTCAAATCGTTAACAGGATTCCGACCATTTATTCCAGAACTGGAACTCGCGGACAGAGGGTTAGTCTAAGGCGAGAGCCCCAAATCAGGAAATCGGCTCTTATACTCCCAATTAGCTCAAAAGGGTGGAAATTTCGAGGCCAGACTCCGCCAATTTTGCCGCTCCGCCGTCGATTGCCGTTAGAACGAAGGGCTTCTCATCTGGGGCTATTGCATACGAGTGCTCGAAGTGGGCGCCGCGGGTTCCATCTTGAGAAACCACAGTCCACTCATCACCCAAGACTTTTGTCTTCGGTGAACCCCTAGTAATCATTGGCTCGATCGCAAGTGCCATTCCTGGCTTAATCTCTGGCCCCATTCCAGCAGCACCGAAATTTAGAATATGTGGCTCTTGGTGCATCTCACTTCCAATTCCGTGGCCACCATATTCTCGCAAAATTCCATATTTACCCTGCGAGTGAATGTAATTTTCAATTGCATAAGAGATGTCAGTTAGCTTTGCACCAGATTTACCAGCTGCGATTCCGCGCCACATTGACTCCTCGCAGGTGTCTAGAAGTTTTTGATCTTCTAAGTTCTTGGTACCAGCAATAACTGAGAACGCCGCATCTCCATGCCATCCCTCAATAATTGCGCCAAAGTCAATCGAAACAATATCGCCATCATTTATGACTCGATCGTTTGGGATTCCATGGACTACCTCATCATTTACTGATGCACAAATGACTCCAGGAAAGCCATGATAATTTAAAAAATTAGATTTTGCACCATTTGCCGCCAAGTTTTTAATTGCTATCTGATTTAAATCATTTGTAGTTATTCCAGGAGTAATTGCCTCGCGCATTAGCTCTAGGGTCTGCCCAACTATAAGACCTGCCTTGCGCATTAGCTTTAATTGATCGAGAGACTTAATCTGGATTGCCATAGAAATTACTTAATAGCCGTGATTGCGCTAGCTGCAATCTTTGAAACTTCACCAACTGCTGAGATTGATCTCAGCAATCCGGTGCTCTTGTAGTAATCAATTATTGGTCTGGTCTGCTGCGCATAAACTGAAAGCCGGTTTGCAATAACGCTCTCGTCATCATCGGCGCGTTGGTATAGCTCACCACCACATGAGTCACATACTCCTGCAACCTTTGGTGCTTCAAAGATCACATGTGAAGTTGCTCCACATCCACGGCAGGCGCGGCGTCCGGATAACCGTTTAATAATCTCTGAATTATCTAGAACAAATTCGAGAACAGCATCTAGTGGCGTGCCCGCTTTCTCTAGTACTGATTTTAAAAAATCGGCCTGTTCGATATTTCTTGGATAGCCATCTAGTAAGAAGCCAGCCTTAGCATCATCATAGGTAAGGCGATCTGCAACCATATCGTTTGTAACTGAATCTGGAACAAGGTTTCCGGCATCCATATATGACTTACCAAGGAGGCCAAGCTCGCTCTCGCCATTAATATTTAGACGGAAGATGTCTCCGGTTGAGATATGAGGAATTGAAAAATGTGATGCAAGATGAACCGCCTGTGTTCCCTTACCCGCACCTGGTGGACCTACCAGGATTAAGCGCATTACTTAAGGAATCCCTCGTATGAACGTTGTTGCAACTGTGACTCAATCTGCTTGGCAGTATCAAGACCAACACCAACCACAATCAGAATTGCAGTTCCACCGAATGGGAAGTTGGTTGTTGCATCGAAGAGGATCAGAGCAATGATTGGAATAATTGCGATAAATGCGAGGTAGAGCGATCCTGGCAATGTGATTCGAGAGAGTACATATTGCAGGTACTCAGATGTTGGTCGGCCAGCACGGATACCTGGAATAAATCCACCGTACTTCTTCATATTTTCGGCTACTTCATCTGGGTTGAAGGTAATTGCTACATAGAAGTAGGTGAAGAAGATAATCATTGCAGCGTAAGTAATTATATAAATTGGGTTATCACCCTGTACCAAATTCTGCTGAACCCAGGTTGCCCAAGCTGATGTACTTCCCGAGAAGTTAACAATCAAAGATGGGATATATAGAAGTGATGAGGCAAAAATTACTGGAATAACTCCAGCCTGATTTACCTTAATTGGAATATAAGTGCTGGTTCCACCATAAGACTGGCGACCTACTTGGCGCTTGGCATACTGAACTGGAATTCGGCGTTGTGCCTGCTCGACAAAAACAACTGCTGCAACGATAAGGACTCCAACAGCTGTAACAAATATGAATGCAAAGAGACCCTTCTGCAATCTGATTGACCATAGCTGGGAAGGAAATTGTGATGCGATAGAAGTGAAGATCAAGATTGACATTCCATTACCAACGCCACGATCTGTAATTAGCTCCCCGAGCCACATAATTACCGCGGTTCCGGCAGTCATAACGAAGACCATTGTCATAATTCGTGGCCAAGTTGTGTCTGGGATAATTGGGTAAGAGCAGCCACTAAATAAGCGTCCTGGAGTTCTTGCAACTGCGATCAAACCAGTTGATTGCAGAATAGAGAGACCAACAGTTAGGTAACGTGTGTACTGAGTAAGAGTTGCAGTTCCAGATTGTCCTTCAGCCTTAAGTGCTTCAAAGCGAGGAATAACTACCGTTAAAAGTTGAACGATAATTGAGCTCGTGATGTAAGGCATGATTCCAAGTGCAAAGACTGAAAGCTGTAGCAGCGCTCCACCAGAGAATAAGTTAATTAGTCCGAAGAGGCCACCATTATTAGCTTGATTTAAACAGAGCTGAACATTTTCGTATGAAACTCCTGGCGTTGGCACGATTGATCCAAAACGGAAGAGCGCCATAATGGCAAGGGTAAAGAAAATTTTCTTACGCAGATCTGGGGTCTTAAAGGCCTTACCAAATGCTGAGATCATTCTCTTCTCCTCTTAACTTATCTAACTAGATAATTCTTTTGGATTTAAAGTTTCTTAGCGGTTCCGCCAGCAGCAGCAATCTTCTCAGATGCTGATGATGAGAAGGCATGCGCCTCAACGGAGACCTTCACAGAAATTTCGCCATTTCCAAGAACTTTAATGGGATAACCATCGCGTACAGCTCCCTTTGCAATTAGATCCGCAACAGTGACTGCGCCACCCTTTGGATACAGTGCATTGATAGTCGAGACATTTACTGGTTGATATTCAGTGCGCTCTGGGTTTTTGAAACCACGAAGTTTTGGAAGTCGCATTACGAGAGGTAGTTGACCACCTTCGAAACCTGCTCGAACAACGTTACGAGCACGTGTTCCCTTACCGCCACGACCTGCAGTCTTTCCCTTCGAAGCTTCACCGCGACCCTTACGAGTACGAGATTTTTTAGCTCCTGGAGCTGGGCGTAGATGATGGACTTTTAGCACCATTGTTATTC
>DFDL01000022.1:5905-7278 GCA_002367715.1 Actinobacteria bacterium UBA3028 | reverse complement strand
CGCATTACGAGAGGTAGCTGACCACCTTCGAAACCTGCACGAACAACGTTACGAGCACGTGTTCCCTTACCGCCACGACCTGCAGTCTTTCCCTTTGAAGCTTCACCGCGACCCTTACGAGTACGAGATTTTTTAGCTCCTGGAGCTGGGCGTAGATGATGGACTTTTAGCACCATTGTTATTCGACCTCCTCAACCTTGATGAGGTGGCGAACAGCAACGACCATTCCGCGAATCTCTGGACGGTCTTCCTTAACCACAACATCACCGATTCTCTTTAGACCTAGTGAACGTAGCGTTTCGCGGTGCTCTGGTCGAGCACCAACCTTTGAACGTAATTGCGTGACTTTTAGACGAGGCACTATGCACCTACCGATGCTGCAACTGCACGAGCAATTGCTGCTGGTGCGACATCTTCAAGTGGACGGCCACGTCGTGCGGCAATTGCATTTGGATGTTCCAAAGCCTTTAGCGCAACAACTGTCGCATGAACCATGTTGATTGGATTATTAGATCCTAGTGACTTGGTAAGTACATCTGTGATTCCGGCACATTCCAATACAGCACGGACAGGTCCGCCTGCAATTACTCCAGTACCAGGAGAAGCTGGACGAAGTAGAACTACGCCTGCAGCCTTCTCACCTTGAACTGGGTGTGGAATTGTTCCGTAAAGACGAGGAACTTTAAAGAAAGATTTCTTAGCCTCTTCGACGGCCTTAGCTATTGCTTGTGGAACTTCTTTAGCTTTTCCGTAACCAATACCAACTGTTCCGTTCTGATCACCAACAACGACAAGCGCTGTGAATGAGAAGCGACGTCCACCTTTTACAACCTTTGATACGCGGTTGATGAATACAACGCGCTCGGTGTAAGGAGACTTCTCTTTCGCTGGTCCACCATTGCGGCCACGTCGTTCTCGACGATCTCCGCCTTGGTCACCTTTTCCGCCAGAGCGTGAATTAGGCGCAGTATTTGAAGTAGGTGAAGTACCTGGAGTAGTGGTCATTAGAATTCCAATCCGCTAGCGCGCGCAGCATCTGCAAGAGCTGCTACCCGACCGTGGTATTTATTTCCACCGCGGTCAAAGACCACTGTAGTAATTCCTTTTTCCTTTGCGCGTTCTGCAATTGACTTACCAAGGATCTTCGCCTTTGCAGACTTATCACTTGATGAATCTTTGCGAAGCGCCTCTTCCATAGTTGATGCTGAAACAATTGTCTGACCAATTGAATCATCAACAATCTGTACAAAGAGGTGGCGAGTTGAACGTGAGACCACAAGGCGTGGACGAGCAGTTGTGCCAGCAATCTTCTTGCGGACACGGAAGTGACGACGGGCGCGCGCCTTCTGTGAGGAGCCCTTAGCGACTTTTAC
>DFDL01000022.1:0-5674 GCA_002367715.1 Actinobacteria bacterium UBA3028 | reverse complement strand
TTACCTGTCTTTCCTTGCTTGCGACGGACACGTTGTCCATCCAAGTGCAAACCCTTGCCCTTATAGGGATCGGATTTACGAAGCTTTTGAATCTTTGCAACAGTCTCTCCGACAAGTTGCTTATCGATTCCAGATACATGGAAGCGAGTTGGAGAATCAACTTTAAATGTGATTCCTTCAGGAGCCGGGAAATCGATTGAGTGGCTGTATCCAAGCTGGAACTCAAGTCCCTTGCCCTTTTCAGCTACACGATAACCAACACCAACAATGGTGATTGACTTTGAATAACCATTTGTTACGCCTTCGATCAAATTTGATACCAAGGAACGTGATAAGCCGTGAAGTGAACGAGCTGAGCGTCCATCATCAGGGCGAGTAAGAGTAAGTGTTGTTCCTTCTTGAGAAATTGCAATTGGTTCTGCAATAACGTGAGTAAGTGAACCCTTAGGTCCCTTTACCGTTACTGATGAACCAGCGATTGAAACTTCAACGCCAGATGGAACTGTGATTGGGCTACGACCGATACGTGACATTTAAATCACCATACGTAGGCGAGAACTTCTCCGCCTACACCCTGCTTGTTAGCCGCTTTATCAGTTAGAAGACCTGATGAAGTGGAGATGATTGCAACGCCAAGTCCACCAAGCACTTTTGGAAGCGCTGTTGACTTTGCATAAACACGTAATCCTGGCTTGGAGACGCGACGTAGACCTGCGATTGAACGTTCGCGGTTTGCACCGAACTTCAAATCGATTATCAACGTCCTACCAAAACCGGTAGCTGAATCCTCTACTTTAAAGCCTGCGATGAAACCCTCTTGCTTAAGGATTTCTGCAATACGAACCTTTACCGATGAAGATGGCATAGAAACCACCTCATGGTAAGCAGAGTTCGCGTTGCGCAGACGAGCAAGCATGTCCGCGATCGGATCTGTCATTGTCATTCTTGGCCTCTGGCCTTTCTCGAGCCGGTTTCCATTCTCCTTAATTTAAGGAGTGGACCTTTCCCGTAGTTGTTGGGATAAAAGGGATGTATTACCAAGAAGCCTTGGTGATACCTGGAAGTTCGCCACGGTGTGCCATCTCGCGGAAACAGATACGGCAGATACCAAATTTTTGGTAGACCGAATGAGGACGTCCACAACGTTGGCAACGTGTGTAGCCGCGAACCTTGAATTTAGGCTTGCGAGCTGCTTTGACCTTAAGTGATGTCTTTGCCATTTGGCGCCTCTCTTAGTTTTCCTTGAATGGGAAGCCGAGCGCACGAAGTAATTCGCGTCCCTCTTCATCATTCTTGGCAGTAGTTACGAATGTAATATCCATACCGCGGGTGCGATCGATCTTGTCCTGTTCGATTTCAGGGAAAACATTCTGTTCGGTTAGGCCGAATGTGTAGTTACCATTTCCATCGAATTGCTTTGGAGAGAGACCGCGGAAGTCGCGAATACGCGGAAGTGCGATCGATAGCAGACGATCTGCGAACTCCCACATACGATCATTGCGAAGTGTTACGTGACAACCAATTGGCATACCTTCGCGCAACTTAAACTGTGCAATCGACTTACGTGACTTAGTTACTTGTGGCTTCTGCCCGGTGATGATTGTGATATCACGGATTGCGCCTTCAATAAGCTTCGAATCACGAGCTGCTTCACCCACACCCATATTCACAATTACCTTTGTGAGGGTTGGAATCTGCATTACGTTCTTGTAAGCAAACTTAGTTTTTAGGGCTGGCTTGATCTCAGCCGCATATCGCGCCTTAAGACGTGGCGAGGTAGATGTAGTCATTAGAGATCCTTTCCAGTACGGCGGGAGATGCGAACATTCTTGCCATTTTCATCTTTGCGTGAACCGCTGCGAGTTGCTTTGCCATCGCCATCAACCAACATCACATTAGAGATGTGAATTGCTGATTCAACGGTAAGGATTCCACCAACTTTTACGCCGCGCTCACTTGAAGTCTCCTGGGTGTGGCGCTTTACGCGTGCAACACCTTCGACAAGTACGCGAGATTTCGCCTTGTCTACTTCAAGAATCTTTCCAGTTACGCCCTTATCTTTTCCGGCAATAACAAGAACTTGATCGCCCTTCTTAAGCTTCAATAACTTTGCCATTTCTTATAGCACCTCCGGAGCAAGGGAAATAATCTTCATAAACTTTTTGTCGCGAAGTTCGCGAGCAACTGGTCCGAAGATACGAGTGCCGCGTGGTTCGCCATCTGCTTTAAGGATGACTGCAGCATTCTCATCAAATTTAATATATGAACCATCTGGGCGACGATTCTCCTTGACGGTGCGAACGATGACAGCCTTTACGACCTCACCCTTCTTAACCTGTCCGCCAGGAATTGCATCTTTAACGGTGCAAACAATAATGTCGCCGATTCCGGCGTAGCGTCGTGAGGAACCACCGAGAACACGGATGCAGAGGAGTTCCTTTGCGCCAGTGTTATCCGCGACTCGAAGTCTGGATTCTTGTTGAATCATTTGTCAGTCTCCCCTTACTTAGCCTTCTCAAGAATTTCAACTACGCGCCAACGCTTAGTAGCAGATAGCGGACGTGTCTCCATCAAGAGAACGCGATCGCCAATACCGGCGCTGTTGTGCTCGTCATGTGCCTTCAATTTATGAGTACGAGTCATGACTTTTGAGTACATAGCGTGCTTGACCTGGTTCTTAATTTCGACAACGACGGTTTTATCCATCTTGTCCGAAGTTACGATGCCTTCACGTGTCTTACGGAAGCCACGAGCTTCTTCTATCTTTGCAGATGTCATGCTGCGCCTCCAATTCCTAATTCACGTTCACGTAAAATTGTGTAAATGCGTGCAATCTCTTTACGGACCGCAGTCAGACGACCGTGGCTCTCAAGCTGGCCAGTAGCTGCTTGGAATCGAAGGTTGAATAACTCTTCCTTTGACTCACGCAACTTAGTAGCAAGTTCTTCGCCCGCAAGAGCGCGCAACTCTTCAGTTGTAACGATATTTGCCATTAGAACTCCTCACGACGAACTACTCGGCACTTCATTGGAAGCTTGTGAATCGCACGAGTCATTGCCTCTGTTGCGATATCTTCAGTAACACCAGAGATTTCAAACATAACGCGACCCGGCTTTACGTTTGCAATCCACCATTCTGGGGAACCCTTACCGGAACCCATACGAGTTTCAGCTGGCTTCTTCGTCAATGGACGATCTGGATAAATATTGATCCAAACTTTTCCACCGCGCTTGATATGACGAGTCATAGCAATACGGGCAGCCTCAATTTGGCGGTTAGTTACATAAGCAGGTTCTAAAGCTTGGATACCGAAGTCGCCGAATGCAACAACTGTTCCGCCCTTCGACTTTCCACCGCGCTTTGGGTGGTGCTGCTTACGGTGCTTAACTTTGCGTGGAATTAACATTTTTACGCCTCGCCTCCTTCAGTTGCAGGAGTTGTAGCAGCTGGTGTTTCAACAACAGCAGTTGCGGCTTCTGCGGCGCGAGATTCGACAGTTGAGGTTGTTACTTCACCGCGAGGTGCGCGAGGTGCGCGTGGACCACCGCGAGATGGTTTTGGTGCCCGAGCTGCTGCAAGTGCAGAAGCTGCGCGTTCTGCGCGAGATTCGATAACTTCACCCTTGTAGATCCAGACCTTTACGCCTAGTCGACCGAATGTTGTATGTGCCTCATAGAATCCATAGTCAATATCAGCGCGAAGTGTGTGAAGTGGTACGCGTCCTTCACGATAGAACTCTGAGCGAGACATTTCTGCGCCACCAAGACGTCCACCACATTGAACACGAATTCCCTGCGCGCCAGCCTTTAGAGCTGTCTGCATTGACTTACGCATCGCACGACGGAAAGAGACTCGAGCAGCTAGTTGTTCTGCAATTCCTTGCGCAACTAGTTGAGCATTTATCTCAGGGTTCTTAACTTCAAGAATATTTAGCTGCACCTGCTTGCCTGTTAGCTTTTCAAGCTTCTCGCGAATCTTGTCAGCCTCAGTTCCGCGACGACCAATAACAATTCCTGGACGAGCAGTGTGAAGATCGATACGTACGCGCTCACGAGTACGTTCGATTTCGATATGTGAAACACCGGCGCGCTCCATGCCCTTAGACATCGTGCGTCGGATCTCAATATCCTCTTTTACATAATCCTTGTATAGCTTCTCGGCATACCAACGAGATTTGAACTCTGTAGTGATACCAAGGCGAAAGCCGTGTGGATTTACTTTTTGACCCATTTATTCGGCCTTCCCTTCTTTAGCTACTGCTTTTTTAGCAGGGGCTTTCTTTGCAGGAGCCTTTTTGGCCGCTGCCTTCTTTGCAGCTGGCGCAGCTGAAGTTGCTTTAACTTCACTCTTCTCGGTTGCAACTTCTGCTACCGGCTTTACAGCTGGAGCATGCTTAACAACTTTGCGAGTTCCGTGGGAACGGAAATTGCGATCATCTGAAACAACTACTGTGATTGTTGAGGTGCGCTTGCGGATAGTAAATCCACGACCCTGTGCACGAGGACGAAAACGCTTCAAAGTGAAACCCTCATCAACTAGCGCTTCGGCAACCCAAAGTTCTGAAGCGCCACGAAGTGATGGATTCTTCTGCTTTGCATTTGATACAGCTGATGCAAGAAGCGTGTAGAGCTCGCCAGCAATCTCTTGGTTAGCAAACTTCAAAGTTGAAAGTGCAGTGTCAGCGCGCTCACCACGAATGATGTTTACGACGCGACGCGCCTTCTGTGGAGTTGTACGAGTTTCGCGAAGTATCGCGCGTGCGACTATCGCCGCATCAGTATTTGCAGTTTTAGCCACGTGAAGCCCTCGCATCCGTCTTAACGTGTCCCCTGAAGGTACGAGTAGGTGAGAACTCACCGAGCTTGTGACCGATCATGGCATCTGTAATGAAAACTGGAACGTGCTTGCGACCATCATGAACTGCGATGGTGTGACCAATCATTGATGGAGTGATCATTGAGCGGCGTGACCAAGTCTTAATAACATTCTTGGTATTGGCGGCATTCTGAGCATCCACCTTCTTAACAAGGTGACCGTCCACGAATGGACCCTTCTTTAAACTACGTGGCATTTGTAAGGCTCCTTATCGTTTCTTGTTCGACTTACGACGGCGGACAATCATCTGGTCACTCGCTTTTTTCTTGCGAGTACGGCCTTCCGGCTTACCCCAAGGTGAAACTGGGTGGCGACCACCAGAAGTTTTACCTTCACCACCACCATGTGGGTGATCAACAGGGTTCATAACAACACCGCGAACTGTTGGTCGGATTCCGAGCCAACGCTTACGGCCTGCCTTTCCATAATTAATATTTGATTGTTCTGCGTTTCCAACTTCGCCAACAGTTGCACGGCAACGAACATCAACATTGCGAATTTCACCAGAAGGCATACGTAGTTGTGCGTATGGACCCTCTTTTGCTGCAAGTTGAACTGATGCGCCAGCAGAACGTGCAATCTTTGCTCCGCCGCCTGGGCGAAGTTCAATTGCATGAATCATTGTTCCAACTGGAATATTGCGAAGTGGCAAGTTATTTCCTGACTTAATATCTGCGCTAGGACCATTCTCGATTGCATCGCCTTGGCTCAACTTATTTGGCGCAATGATGTAACGCTTCTCGCCATCCGCGTAATGCAGTAGCGCAATACGAGCCGTACGGTTTGGATCGTATTCGAT
>DFDL01000052.1 GCA_002367715.1 Actinobacteria bacterium UBA3028 | reverse complement strand
GAAAGCTTGCAACGTGGGCAGAACTTCTTAAGTTCAAGGCGATCTGGATCGTTGCGGCGATTCTTCTTTGTAATGTAGTTACGTTCTTTGCACTCTACGCAGGCCATTGTGATCTTTGGGCGTACATCCGCGCTCTTGCTTGCCATAGTGGTGCTCCTTCTTGCTTATATAAGAGCGCTAGGCTACTTCAACCTGCGCGATTCTAAAAATTAGTGGGTAATCCCCGTTTATTTCTAGTAGCGGAAGCCGGATTTGAACCGGCGACACAACGATTATGAGCCGTTTGCTCTACCAAGCTGAGCTATCCCGCCAAGGATTTCTTCAATGGTACTTTCCCAATTTTAATCTAGTTTAATCCAAATTGAACCGGATTGATCTGGATCGAACTGGATCGAACTGGTTTATCGAGCCCCCCAACGGAATCGAACCGTTGACCTCTTCCTTACCATGGAAACACTCTACCGACTGAGCTAGGGGGGCAATTGAAGTTAAGGGCGAGCCTACAACGACTATGGGATTGAAAGAAATTTCCTCACTTTTTACGCAAGAGGTAATTAAAGACTCGCTCTCTTATTGAGAGCAGTGGCTTTGCTGATTTGGAAATCTGAGCACCGATTCGAGCCCCTTGCTCAATAGGTGAAACTTTGAGAACCCGGTGTGTTGCTGGTTCACCAGGTGTAAGCACATTATGTAAGGCCGGTGATGATTCATCTAAAGAATCGGTGATGATTGTTATATTTGAAACAAGTGAGATTCCACGGATAATTTGAATCTGGTCCACCTTTCCAGAAATTTCCATAATCGAATCTGCCAATGCCACGCCTGAAAGTCTGGCATCCAAAATTGCAGATTGAGATTGATTATCACCATTATCATTTCGAATTTGCTCAGCCTTTGAACTAACGGCATAACTTAAATCAGATAGCGCCTGTGCAACAGCTCTCGTAATTCTCCCTTCGATTCCACCACTAATTGAATAATCAAAGAGTGTGCGCGCCATAGTTCTAACTTGAACAGCAGTGTGCTCTATTGCAATTCCTCGGATATAAAGTCCTTGTGCCTGCGCCTTTGCCTTATCTGAAGTTTGAAACCACTTTGCATGTCCGCGCGCTTCAATTGCTTGGGCTCTGAGTCCTGGAATATCTTCCACTAACAATCTGGCTCGAGCTAACCATTTTCCAGCTAGGGCTTGGGTTAAGCCACCTGCAACGCCCTCTGACATATCACCAAGAAGTTTCGCACATTTATTTGCAAGAACTGTTACTTGATCAACGGTACGGGCAGTTGGCGTCTTTGAATGTGAGAAGTAAGAGAAAACTATTGCAATACCTGCTCCTACCAAGGTTGATGAGAGTCTTGAAAAAGCTGTGTTCTCATTTAGTCCTGGATGAATCACGATTAGGGCGGTTACCGGAACGTTGACTGAGGCGACTTCACCTAAGTGGAGCGCTCGCGCTACAACAGAACATAAAAGTACGGTCATTGCGACTGAAATAATTCCGAAGCTAAATATTGTTACACAGGCGAGCGCTACGGCAGCCCCAATTGCAGTTCCGACTATCTGTCCAAATCCTTCACGCACAGATCGATAGAGCGAGATTCGAATACTCAGCGCGCAGATAATTGCTGCGACCAGGCCGCCATCTTTTATTAGTAAGTCACCGACCTGCCAGGCAATACCAGAGGCGAGTGCTGCAACAAAGATCTGTCGGACCCAAGTTTTTCGGTCAACAAAGAGCTTTATGAGCTTCTTAAACCACTTAGCCATGGCCAAATTCTACCTGTGGAAGTGTTCGCCGACTTTGCGTAATATGCCAGCATGTCAGAGGCGAGAAGCGGGTCCGAGAAGTATCGATTTCAAATTGATGAAGCCGAGCTTGCGGGCAAAGTCGACCCAGTCTCCTTTGAGGTCTTAAGGCGAGGTGCGACAGAGCGACCATTTACTGGTGAATACACCGATAGTGACAAGGTCGGAAGTTACCGATGTAAGGCCTGCAACAATGAATTATTTAGAAGTGAAACAAAATTTCATTCTGGATGTGGCTGGCCCTCTTTTTATGCCCCAACAAAAGATGACGCAGTTGAGTTAATTGAAGATCGCTCCCTTGGAATGCGGGTTCGAACCGAAGTCCGCTGTGCAAATTGCGGATCTCATCTAGGGCATGTTTTTGAGGGCGAAGGTTATGACGTACCAACCGACCAGAGATGGTGCATAAACTCAGTCTCATTAATTCTTGAAGAGAAGTAAGACCCCCTGGAAATTCTGAGTTAAGTCCTTATTTAGGAATTCGAAGTCCTTGCATACCACCATCAACTGTTAGTGAAGTTCCAGTCGTTGAACCTTGTAGTGGGCTAGCCAAGTAACAGATTGCACTAGCAACTTCTTCTGATGCGACTAATCTGCCAAGTGGCTGGCGCGCTTCAAGCGCCTTGCGCTCTGCAACAGGGTCTGCAGCTTGTGCCAACAATCGCTGCACCCAAGGAGTGTCTGCGGTTCCTGGGTTTACGCAATTAACTCGAACGCCATCGACAATATGATCATTTGCCATTGCAAGAGTTAGTGAGAAAACGGCGCCTTTTGATGCGCTGTAGACCGCACGCTTTGGAATTCCAGCAGTAGCGGCTACTGAGCAAGTATTAACAATTGCAGCTGCTTTACTCTTACGAAGGAGTGGTAGAGCAGATTTTGAGGTACGAACAATTCCAAGAACATTTACATTCATAACTTTTAGCCACTCATCGGATGAATTAGCTTCAATTGTGCCAACAGCGCTAATGGCTGCGTTATTAATAAGTATGTCTAACTTTGATATACCCTCAAATGCCTTAGTAACAGAGGCATCATCCCCGACATCGCATTGAATCCAGGTAGCGATGCCAGCCATCCCACCTTCAGTTAGATCTAGGCCATAAACCGTTGCGCCGCGCTCCTTTAGAATTTTTGCAGTAGCAAGTCCGATTCCTGAACCAGCTCCTGTAACAACTGCGCTTAATCCTGCAAATTCTGTACTCATACATTTATCCATTCTTTACCGGTTGGGAATGTGAATTCTGCAATTGTTTGGGCATACATCTCGCCGCCGGCTCCTGGCTTGAGCGGTGGCATGTAATGCGCATTTCTAATATCAGTAGGTACTACAAAGTGCTCGTGAAGATGATCTACAAATTCAACTACTCGATCTGGGTGATGGCCACTTACTGCAACCGCATCAAACATTGCTAGGTGTTGCACAAGTTCACATAACCCAACTCCACCAGCATGTGGGCAGACCGGGACACCAAATTTTGCTGCCATCAAAATATTTGCCAAATTCTCATTTACTCCAGCTACTCGAGTTGCATCAATCTGCATGAAAGAAAATGATTTCGCCTGAAGCATCTGCTTGAAAATTATTCGGTTCATTCCATGCTCTCCGGTAGCTACTCGCACTGGTGCTATCGCCTTTGCGATTGTTGCATGCCCCAATACATCATCTGGATTAGTTGGCTCTTCAACCCAGTGCAGATTTACATCGCCAATACCCTTAATCCATTCAATAGCTTGATTAACATCCCAGACCTGGTTTGCATCGATTGAGATCTTGATATCTGGTCCAACAGCTTCACGGGTTAGGCGCAATCTGCGCTTATCATCTTCAAGATTTCCGCCACATTTCAACTTAATTAACTTGTAGCCATCTACAACTGCTTGCTTTGCAAGTCGTACCATCTTCTCATCGGTATATCCCAACCAACCTGGAGTAGTTGTGTAGGCAGGTAGACCATCGGCTAATAATTTTGCTTCGTTAGCGGCGCGATTTGGTTGGGCCTTTCGAAGAATCTCAAGCGCCTCATCAGGTGTAAGCGCATCTGTGATATATCGAAAATCAATTAACTCAACAATCTCTTCTGGTGAGAGATCTGAAAGAAATTTCCAGAGTGGTTTGCCTGCATGTTTTGTAACTAGGTCCCAAGCTGCAGTAATGACTGCGCCCGCCGCCATTTGTGTAACGCCTTTTTCTGGACCGAGCCAGCGAATTTGTGAATCTCGAACTAAACTCTTTGCAAAATCTCCCATGCTCTTGGCTAGATCGGCAATGTCGCGGCCAACGGCGTATGGCGCCAAAAGTTCAATCGCATCGCACTGCAAGTCATTCCCGCGCCCGCAGGTAAATACAAAACCATGGCCCTCAAGATTTGGATCATCGGTCTCTAAGATCACTAGCGCAGCTGAATAATCTGGCTCTTTATTCATTGCATCTGAACCATCAAGACCGCGAGAAGTTGGGAATCTAACATCTACTGTTTTAAAGCCAGTGATCTTTGGCATGCTCATCCTTCGCAATTTTGGGATTCGAACTCTTCGCTTATTAGCAAAAATCCTATACGATAAATTTCGTGGCGCGACATAACCAGAAAATCCAAATGAAGCGCGCGCCCCTCGAAATCAGCCGACTCAGTCTTGGGACTGCCCCACTGGCCGGGCTCTTCAAATCGGTCGATATTGCAGAAAGTGATCAATTAATAAGTACCGCCTTGAACTCTGGCATTAATTATTTTGATACTGCCCCACTATATGGACATGGGCTCTCTGAAGAGCGGTTAGGTCGAATCTTGAGCAAAGTTGATCAACCATTTATTTTGGAGACAAAAGTTGGAAGAGTTTTAAATCGGGTCGAGAAGGCAGATCCCGTTCCATGGTTTCCTGATGCCGATCCTCACATTCAACCAGTTTTCGATTATTCAGCAGATGGAATCAAGCGCTCATTTAACGAGAGCCTTGAGCGTTTAGGTGTTGACCACATAGATATTGCGCTGATGCATGATGCGGAAAATCATATTCCGCAGGCGATTGAAATTGCCTATCCAGTTCTGGCAGATTTCAAAGACCAAGGCCTAATAAAGGCAATTGGCATCGGAATTAATTTCTGTGATGCTGCAATAAAAATTATGCGAGAAGTTGATTTAGATCTCGCGCTTATCGCTGGCCGCTATACCTTGCTCGACCAGAGTGCGCAGAATGAATTGCTTCCATTTGCGCTAGAGCGGGAGGTCGACATCACTATTGGTGGGGTATTTAATTCAGGCGTCTTGGCCGATCCAAAACCTGGCGCAACTTTTGAATACTTGCCGGCATCAGATGAAATTATTAAGCGAGCCCAAGAGATTGGCGCCTTCTTAAAAGAGCGTGGGATTCCACTTACTGCAGCGGCGCTGCAATTCCCATTGCGCCATCCTGCTGTGACCTCAGTACTGACTGGCTCACGCAATAGCAATGAGCTGTTATCTAATATCGCAGATTTTGATCTAGATCTTCCGGTTGATATTTGGACTCAACTAGAAGATGCCAATTTGATTGAGAGGATTTAAAGATGGCCATAAAACGCATTGCTCAAGTAGTTGGAATTAAACCTAAAGATATTGCTGAATATGAACGAATTCACGAAGAGGTTTGGCCAAGTGTTCTGACAATGCTGAAGAAAGCTAATGTACAGAATTTCTCTATATATAGGTATGAACATCTACTCTTTGCCTATATGGAATACACCGGAAATGATTACGAAGCAGATATGGCTTTAATTGCCGCCGATCCAGAGACCCAGCGTTGGTGGGAAATAACTGGGCCCATGCAGAATCCAGTACCTGAAGTTGAAGATGGCCAATGGTGGCTAACAATCCCCGAGAAATTTCACCTGGATTAGGACGGAACAAAAAATGAAATTTTCAATATTAAAAACTGCGTCTAATGACTA
>DFDL01000006.1:13559-14552 GCA_002367715.1 Actinobacteria bacterium UBA3028 | reverse complement strand
CTACATTTTCTGTGTCTCGCGTTGTGGTTCTGGCCAATGGTGTGGCAGAAATTATGAACTCGTTAAATGCGCGATCAATTCTTATCGGACGTGATATTTCAAGTACTGAAGAAGCTTTAGCAGATATTCCTATTGTGACGTCCGGACATCAGGTTCTTTCAGAACAAGTTATTGCTCTAAAACCAGATCTTGTCATTGTTGATGCATCAACTGGGCCGAAGTCGGCAATCGATCAGATTAAAGCTGCAGGAATAAATGTTGTACAAACCCCAGAGAGTTGGACTCTTGCAGATATTTCGAGCAAGGTTGCAGCAGTCGCATCTGCGATTGGAGCTAGGCAACAAGGCGAATTGCTCAATAGAGCGATTGCGGCTGAAATACAAACTTCCACTCTTCCTAGCAAACCGCGCATTGCATTTTTGTACCTTCGTGGAACATCATCTATTTATCTGATGGGAGGGCCAGGATCAGGTGCCGACTCTTTGATTTCTGCAATTGGCGCTGTAGATGTTGGGGCACAATCGCTAGAATATCCATTTAATACAATGACCGCCGAGGCTCTGGCAACACTTAATCCGAATGTAATTATCGTTATGACAAAAGGTCTGCAATCTGTCGGTGGCCTACCTGGTCTACTTAAACTTCCGGGTGTGGCACAGACTCAAGCAGGTAAGAGCGGCGCAATTATCGATGTTGATGACTCCTTGCTACTTTCATTTGGTCCTAGAACCCCCTCCCTTGTTACATCACTTGCCGAATCAGTAAGGGCGCTCACGCAATGAAGAAAATAGCCCCAGCGATCTTGCTTGTTATTGCCACCTTTATTGCTATTTATGTCGGTGCAACACAGATAAATAATTTTTGGTCAGCGCTGCTCTCGCCGGGCAGCAATGAAATTTTGTGGCAGATACGTATTCCACGTGTGACTGCTGCACTTATTGTTGGCGCTTCTTTAGCTCTTGCAGGATTGATGGCGCAAGGTGCATGCAATAA
>DFDL01000006.1:0-13226 GCA_002367715.1 Actinobacteria bacterium UBA3028 | reverse complement strand
GGTGCGCTGTTGGCAACTTCCTTAACTTTCAAGTTAGCAAACCTGAGAGCCCAGCTCTCATCATTTGCCTTAATCATTGTGGGAATTGCGGTATCAGCTATTTTCACTGCCACTGTTGGCCTTCTTTCGGCAGTAGTTACCAGGGCCGATGCTCGCTCAATATCTTTCTGGAACTTTGGATCACTCGCCTTAATCACACGTGAGAATCTTGTTGGAATCAGTGCAACTGCAGTTGTTGGGGCGGTAATTGCCTGGAAAATTTCACCGTCGCTAGATCGACTTTCATTGGGAGATTCAACTGCATTTCATCTCGGTGTCAATGTCGCGCGAACCCGTTTGATTGCACTAGTTGCGCTGTCGTTGCTTGCAGGTGGGGCGGTTAGCACAGTTGGATCGATCGCATTTATTGGCCTTGCAGCACCTCACATCGCCCGCTTTATATATGGTCCCAGCCACCGTAATTTAATTATTCACACCGCAATCATTGGTGCGCTTTTAGTTGTTGTCGCCGATACTCTCGCCAGAAGCATTGCCCAACCGAACGAACTGCCGATTGGTCTTATTACATCGCTATTGGGTGCGCCAGTATTGATTGCGCTGGTAACTGTAAAAAACAATATCTGGAAAACTCGATGATCATACTCGAGGCAGTCACCATTGTTCGAGATGGTCGAGAAATCATTTGTGATTACAGCGAGCAGATACCTGCTGGCTCAATTACAGTAATTGTTGGTGCTAATGGTTCAGGCAAATCCACTTTATTGGCTGCAATTGCCGGGGATCTTGCACCCATTAAGGGCACTATCACAATTGGCGACATTCAACCGATACTTATCCCATCTGCACAGCTCGCTAAAATACGGGCCATGGCGCTCCAAAACCAGAACTACACATTAGGTTTTACGGTTAAAGAGATTATCGAAATGGCTGGAGATTCTAAAGAGGTCATGGACGCCCTCGATTTATCAGCATTGGCCAATCGACATGTTACAACCTTGTCTGGTGGCGAAGTCCAAAGGGTCGCTATCGCAACTGCTATTGCGCAAAAAACTCCGGTCTTGCTATTAGATGAGCCCCTAGCAGCGCAAGATATTTATAGCCGCAAAAGAATTATTGAACTAATGCAAAAGCTGGCTGAGGCTGGGACCACGGTTGTAGTTGTAGTCCACAGCAATGAATCAGAGTTAACGTGGGCCGATAAAGTTATCGAAGGACTTTAACAATTCGCTCAACTGCATCCTGGGTTATCTCTTTACTCGTCGCGAAATTAATTCGGATAAAGCCGCTTCCAGATGGGCCGTAGAAATTTCCAGGCGCTATGGCTATTTTCCCCTCAGATATGAATTTACTGGCGATCTCTCCCTGCAGCTCGAATTTGCGCAAATCTAACCAGCCAAAGTAGCTGGCCTCTGGCATGCGGTATTCGATGGCGATTCCTGATTTGCTTATCAATTCTTTGAGAAACTTACGCGAACTATCTAACTCATCGATCACTGCGTCAAGCCATGAAGTCCCATCCTGATACGCCGCAGCTGAAGCAATAGCGCCAAAGAGTGATGCACGCGAGTGGACTGCTAGTGGGAGTCTGCCCAAGGTTGCTAGGTTTTGATCGCTCTGGGCAATTATCTGGGCGCACTTTAGACCCGCTATGTTAAATGCTTTGGTAGCAGATAGAAATGCAAAACCAACTTCGCGCGCACTCTCTGATGCCGATAAAAAGGGTGTGAAAGTATTTTCTTTGTACACGAGGGGGGCGTGGATTTCATCAGACATAATTCGAACACCATATTGCTTGGCTAAGTCAGCTAACTCTGCAAGTTCGCTCTTGGTAAATAATGCTCCAACTGGATTATGTGGGTTGCAGAGAATGTGAACTTTTACGCCAGATGCATATGCCTTCGCTATTGCAGGAAAATCTAAGGTGTAGCGCAATTCATTTTCTGCAAGAGGTGCATCTACAACCTCACAATGGAGCTCTTTGATCCAGTTATAAAAATTATAGTAAACAGGTGTATTTATCAGGATTTTATCGCCGGGCTTCAGGATAAGGCGACAGATTTCAATTACACCAACTCCGACATCCGGGGCAATTTTGATGATAGATGGATCGATCTGCCAATCCCATCGCTGGTTTGCAAAAAATGAAAGTGCCTGGGCGAGTTCGGGAACATTGCCTAAATAACCTGTATCTGAGTTTTTCACAAGGGACATTAACGCCACCTGCACAGGCTCGGCTAATTCGTAATCCATGACAGCAAATGGCATCGGCAAAATATCTGCAGGAAATGCCCGCCACTTTTCACTCTTTCGCTTCTGTAGCGCCGAGAAAGGAGGGACCGAAATCTTAATTTTTTCCACGTAGAGAGCCTAAGGAATTTAAAGGTCTTTTACCAATTATTCAAAAGTATGCTGAAATACACCTATGAAAAGTACTAAGCGCTTAGTCGGGCATCCAGTTTCGCTCTCAGTTTTAGACTTCGGGCTATTTACTGTCCATGCTAATGGCCGGATCATTGGTATTCCTGGATTCTTGATTACGACTAGCGCCGGTGAACATGTACTTATCGATACGGGCTTTCCTGAAAAATATGCCGATGATATTGAGGCGGCATCGAATGAGGATGATTTGGGAGCATTTGGAAAAATTCTTTCACTCTCGCACGAGAATCAACCGAAGGCTCAGTTGGCTTTGCTTGGGCTATCTAAAGCGGATTTGAATTTTGTAATTATTACACATACGCATATTGATCATGTTGGAAATATTGGAAATTTTCCGGGTGTGCCACTAGTAATTGGCGCTGACGAGCGCGCACTTGCAAAACCAATTTATTGGCGGGGCAAAGCGCCTTTAGAGTGGCCAGATAATGAGTGTGTCTTGGTAACGGAGGATTTTGATTTGGGTCCAGGGCTTCGAGTTCTACTTGTGCCAGGGCATACGCCGGGTGAGCTTTCAATCATGGTTGACTTACCTCAAACAGGTCCAGTGCTCTTGACTAGTGATGCTATCTCTCGTGAATCTGAAGTTGCAGAGGGATGTCTCGATTCGGTAAATCCCGATCAGGCTTTAGCAAGTGCCCATCGGATTTTGAAGCTTGCAGAAGATCGCGATGCTTTTGTTATTTATGGTCATGGACCGGAGCAGTGGGGGCAGTTAAAGAAAGCTCCTGAGTATTACAACTAGCGAACGTCGCGACCTTGATTGAGGATGATGACGTTTCCACTGGATACATCTCCGGCTGGTGAGATTAAGAAGCCAACCCAAGCTGCAATTTCAGATGGCTTCATAGCCCTGCCTCGTGGCATCTGAGCAAGGGCTTTATCTAAAATCTCTTCTGTTAGAACGTTAAATAACGGCGATTCAGTCATGGCTGGCGCAATTGAATTTACAGAAATGCCTTCGGTTGCATATCTGCGGGCTAGGTCTTTAGTTAAATTATCAAGAGCTGCTTTGCTTGCACGATAATGTGGCGGATCAAATACGTCGAAGTTATAGGCGCCATTTGATGAAATATTTACAATTTTCTTAATTCCTGGTCGAGGCAACATCAATTTGACTGCCTCTTGCGAGCAGAAGAAAGCAGCAGAGAAATTAATGCTCATCTGCAATTCGAACTCTTGCTGCGGGATGTTTGGAAACTCGGACATGAAACAGTTACCCACATTGTTAACAAGGGCATCGAGACCACCAAAGGTTGCTGCAATCTCTTTGAAAACCTCTGTTATGGCTGTGGCATCAGTCAAATCGATGGTCATAGAAGTGAAATCTGTTCCGTACTTTGACGACATCTCATCTAGCTGTGATTGCTCAATATCCAAGCCAACGACATGTAGGTCATCGTTAATTAGCTGTGAGACTATTGCGCTTCCTATGCCGCCACATGGTCCGGTGACGACTGCAATCTTCTTATTCATAATCCTCCGAGCATACCTAGAAAACCTTTCTTCTTATATCCCTGTTGTAATCTATTTCCATAATTCCGGCAGAGCTAACCTGGTTTACCTACTTGTATGCAGTAGTTGGCTTACCCTTTGGGTTGGGCTATTTGGTAAATATGGTGCGAAAGTAAGTTTTCTGCTTTTATAAGAGATTCTGTGCTGCTAATGCGCGATTGATTAAGCTACCTCTACTACCATTTGGTTATGAATCGCATTCTCGCTACCACTCGCTACGCTGTCTTTGTTCCCGCACTTGCATCAATTCTTGGCGCACTACTCTTAATGCTGCAAGGTTCGATTGAAATGGTTCGAACCATAATCGATGTCGCTCTTAACGGAACCAAATTAAAATTAACTATCGTCGAGATATTAACTGCTGTTGATGGGATTCTTCTCGGAACTGTTCTCTTGGTTATCGGCTACGGTCTCTATGAGTTATTTATTGATGAAGATCTAGAAGTCCCACTTTGGCTACAAGTACATGATCTAGATGATTTAAAGTCAAAGCTCATCGGCGTCGTCGTAGCCATAATTTCAGTTATATTTGTCGGAGTCTTTGTTGATACTAATCGTGCGGCGGATGTGATCGCATATGGCGTTGGTTCTGGCGCCTTAGTAACAGGCCTTGCTATCTTCGCTTTTGCCACCCGCAAAAACCCTTCACAGACGGCGCAAAAAATAAAGAATCCCACTTAGGGCCAAATATTCCAGGGCTTGTATTTTTCAGATTCTAAATATTTATTAGCCGCTTATTAAATATCAAACAGTACATGCACGCCGCTATTGTCATAGCATTGGGGTATGGCGCGAGTAGCAAAAGTTAAGAATGGTTTTGCACCGAAGATTTGTGCGCGCTGTGGCCTTGAATTCGAATGGCGCAAAAAGTGGGCCATGAACTGGACCGACGTTAAATTCTGCAGCGATAGATGTCGTGAGAATAAATGAAACGCATTATTTATATCCCTTTCGATCATCTGCACCGCAACTTTGGTGCGTTAAAAGAAGCTGATCCCAACTCCGATGTAATTGCTATGGTTGAAAGTGCTCGGATGACAACAGGGCGAAATTGGCATAAAGAACGGCTCTTCTTCCTGATCTCTAGCGCCCGCCACTTTGCGCAGGTGCTAAGAGATGAGGGCTTTGAAGTTGAATATGCAAAGGCCCCAACAACGATCGATGGCCTAAATCTAATTTCCAAAAAATATAAAGATTTGCCGATCACCTGCGCAGAGCCAAGTTCTTTTAGGCAGTATGAGGCCCTTAAGAAGCACGGCCTAGTTTTCATCGAGAACGATTTCTTCTTAACGCCAAGGCCACTATTTCAATATTGGGCCAATGAACAGAAGACATTTGTGATGGAGAACTTCTATCGGAAGCAACGTATCCGATTAGGTATTTTGGTTGAGGGCAAAGATCCAACGGGTGGCGCCTGGAACTTTGATAAAGAGAACCGATTGCCACCACCTAAGACCTATGTTGGAGCGCCATACCTCGAGCACAAGCGAGATGAGACCGATAATCAAGTTGCAGTTGAACTCTCTTATACGCCCACATCGACCTGGGGTACTACTCGCAAGGGCGCACAAGATCAGCTAAGGAATTTTATCGATAACCACTTTGCGCAATTCGGCCCACTAGAAGATGCGATGACTACTGATAATTGGGCGCTGCACCACTCCCTGCTCTCGCCATATCTAAATAATGGCCTACTGCATGCTAGTGAGGTTATCGATGCTGCAATGAAGGCATTTAATACTGGCAAAATTCCTATCGAATCTGCCGAAGGCTTTATCCGTCAGATTATTGGCTGGCGCGAGTATGTAAATGGAATGTACTGGTTTCTAGGGCCTGACTATCGAAATAATAATCACCTTAACGCACAGCGAAAACTCCTGCCGCTTTTTTCTGATCCCAATGCCACAGAGATGAACTGCATAAGGCAGAGCGTTAGCGATATCAAAGATCGGGCGTGGGTCCATCACATTCCCCGCTTAATGCTTCTTTCAAATCTCGCTCTGATAACTGGCACCAATCCACAAGAATTTCTAGATTGGATGCGCGAAGTATTTATCGATGCATCTGAGTGGGTGATGGTTCCAAATGTAATTGGCATGGGGGTTCATTCTGATGGTGGAAGGATGATGACAAAGCCATATGCCGCAGGTGGCGCCTACATTTCGCGAATGTCTAACTACTGCAAACCTTGTAAATACAACCCAAAACTTCGCACCGGTGAGAGCGCCTGTCCATTCACAACTTTGTACTGGGATTTTCTCGACCGCCACAAGGAAGAATTCGCAAATAACCATCGAATGAACCAACAAATATTTGGCCTCAAGCGACTTGCTGACTTGCCAGAGTTAAAGGAACGCGCACGTGAGGTACTCGATGGATTTGAGCGCGGAGAAATTTAGAAAGCACTCTATACTCACAGAAAAGAGATTGGAGCGTGCTAAATGTTATTTAGCAAAGTTGGCGGTCTTAATAAGTTTGACTTAAACCTGATTCAATTCTTGAACAAGATCAGCATGCCTGCGCTTCGAATCTCATTAGGAATTGTTTTCTTCTGGTTCGGCGCCTTGAAGATATTTGGCGAAAGCCCAGCTAACGAAGTGATAACAAAGACAATCTATTGGTTTAATCCCGATATTTTTATCCCAGTTTTAGGAGTATGGGAGAGTGTGATTGGAATCTGTCTGCTCGTTCCCTCATTTATCCGCGTGGGTCTCTTCCTACTTGCGCTACAAATGCCCGGCACATTTCTACCGTTAATACTTCTGCCTGAAGTTTGTTTTCAGTCCGTGCCTTTTAACCTCACCCTAGAGGGCCAATACATAGTTAAGAACCTGGTACTTATCGGGGCCGCGATGGCCGTTGGCGGCAGACTCAATCCGATAGCAGATAAAAAGTAACTCTCTATAAGTGCAGCTAGCTCTTTCTCACTCGGGCGGGGCGCAACCGAACCAACAGAACCGAGCCGATAATTGAGATCACAACGGCAAGTAGAACACCGACGAACTGTCCGAGGTCGATAGCTCCTTGTGAGTAAGCGATGCTGCCTAAAACGAAGGAGAACTCACCAACTTGGCCGACGCCAACCCCCAGTTGAAATGGGTTAGCATTTAATTTACCAATTTTAGCCAAGAGAACAACGGGCAAGCTCTTGGCAAATATAACCAGCACAATTATCAAAAGCGCAAATGGAAGTGCGGATGATAATTGTGATACCTCAATCAGACTGCCAATTATTACAAAGAATAGAACGGCAAATAGATCTCGAAATGGAAGTATCGCCTTTCGCACTTCATCGGTATCGCGGTTCTGGTTTATCGCTAGTCCTGCTACGAATCCGGCCAGTGCCATTGGGATTCCAAAGACAACAGTGCCGAGGGCGGCAAGTGAGAGACCAATCGAAACAGAGAAGATTAGGAATAGATCTTTCTCCCAGCGAACAAATTTCAAGATTATTGGCATCACTTTTGCTGCCAAATATGCAACTGCTATAAACCCAAGGATCCCCCCTAAGGCAATCGGAAGAGATCTGTCACTGGTTCCAAAGAGCGCAATAATAATCGCAGCTAAAGTAACACCAGTAACATCCTGTATGACCGCCCACCCAAGGAGGGCCTCTTCAGTCTGAGTGTCAGTATTTCTTCGACGACTTCTGGTGATATTTACTATTACAACACTCGAAGACATTGCAATCGAGAGTGATAAAAGTAGCGCACCAAATAGTGGAATATCTAAGAGAAGAAATACCGGGGTGCCAATTAGAATTCCTATGGCAACTTGTGCTGGTACTCCCCAGATCAAGGCTTTCTGTTCGCGCTTAATTCTGCGCAGATCTATTTCAATTCCCACTTCAAATAAGAGAAGCACAACGCCGATATCTGCAAGCAGTGAGAGCTGGTCGTAACTATCTATAAATCCCGACTTAAATGGCGAGACTATAAGTCCTGTAGCCAGGTATCCAACAACTGCGGGTAGACCAATTTTTCGGGCGCCAAATCCCATAACTGCAGCACTTAGTAAAACGATACCGACACCTAGAACTAGCGGTGCGCTATCTACAACAATGCTTGCCATGACATCAGTCTAGGCAGTTATCTCAAGTTGGGACGGGCTATAAATTTCTAAAGAGGAAGATTCGATGCATTTTCTGCAATGTATTGAGCCAAGATCGGCTTTGCCAGTTCCCACGATATGCCATAAATATCAGAAAATGCTTTACTCCAACTCTGGCCATCAGCTAAACGTTGGAAATGTATGGACTAAATCATCAAAGATCTGGAAGTAGGATGAAAGTTTTGGCTGCCCAATCTGGTTGAACATAAGAGCTAGCACTAAGTTAAAGATTCTCAAAAAACCTTAAGAGAGAACATCCTTAGTAGTGAAGCGGCTATATGCCAGTGCGCCCAGAATTTGTGTGACAGTTGAGACCACCAGTGTTGCAGCCATCGCACCCACCGGAATAAGGGTAAGTGTTGAGATAAATAACCCAATTGCAGATAGCCCAAGCAGAGAGATCGTTACATAAATAGCAACCAAGAAGATTCTACAGTAGCGACCAATACAAAATTGCTAAATCGTTCTAGACCCGATTAATTCTCCGGCAGCGCCTACCAATAGGGCGACATCTAGCAGGGCAATTAGCATCAGTAATTTAAAGAGAACTGCTCGCGGCATAAATATGCTAAAACTCGCTGCCATGGTGCCGATTACAAGAATTGCGGTGTTTGATTTAGCGCTATCAAGAATTATGGTCGCAGCGATTAGAAAAGCTGCCGTAATAAACCTAGATGGGATTCTTCCCAATCTAATTGGCAGGCTTGTGATTCCACTTTCTTTATCCTCTTTAAAATCCTTTAAAACATTTGCGAAGTGAGCTGACATTCCAAGTAGCGCCCCAGCCCACATGATCCAGAGCGGTGGCGTGCGATCAGTAGATATAACCAGAGCTGCCGGAAGTAGTGCAAAGGCAAGAGCGTATGGAACTGGCGAAAGCGCAGTTGGTTTTAGATAGAAGTTATATGAAAGTCCAAGGCCGATGCCTAGCATTGAAACAGCGCCGCCCTTTAGGCCAAGTGGACCTAAGAGATTTACGAGAAGAGCAATGGGGAGAACAATAAGGATTGCACGCTTTAACTCGGCGGGTTTTAGCGCTCCTGTGACGAGAGGTTTGCTCATTCGGTTATGTCGCAGGTCATCACGGAAATCGAATAAATCATTGCTCCACCCAACAATAAATTGACCGAGCGCGATTCCAAAGGCAATTACAAGAGCTGGCCCCTCCCACCAAATTGTGGTGGCAAGCAAGAAAGTTACGGTAGTTACTAATAGCGTTGGACCAAGGTGTGAGGCGATCGCGTAGCTTCGGAGTTTGACCATAACTAAGAGTAGTTCATTAATGACATTGGGTATTTAGAAGATTAAATCGGTAACCCAAGTTGCTTGCGAAAATTTAGCGAATCCCAGGCATCAAACCCGGAAATCAATTGGCCATTTTTTATTTCATCGATGCTTACGCCATCGACGGCAACCTTCTTATTTGAAGGTGGCATGCCTTCAAGTGGGCCGCTCTGCGTTCCTGTGAGATGCCATCTCGTTACGACCTTATTTCCTTCCACGATTACATCATCGATTCTAAAATTTATATCGGGAAATGCCCTCTGCCACTCGCGCCATTTTTTTCTAAAGCTTTCGCGCCCGGTCCCAAATTGTGGGTCGTTTCCAACTGTATTTACAGAGATAAATTTATCGATTGCGCTCTCATCTCCTTGATTCCAGATCTCGCTGAAGAAATCTATTGCGATCTGGCGGATCTTCTCAATCTCACCTCTGTCATCTGCTTGTGATTTGCTCGCCATAGACACAATTATGGGGCCACTTTCTACCTGGGGTGATTTTGTAATAATTCGTTACCAATTCGTTATCACCTCACCTTGATTTCGAGCCCGCAGAGTGGTGGAGTAAGGGCACTGGAGCGGGCAGGCACCCTGCTGCCCACTCCATCTAACTACTAGAAGCCGGGGAAACCCGATCAAGGAGACTAATAAATATGAAGAAGATGAGCCTACGTCGCCTCAGTGCGATTGCAGCAGTATCGCTTTCAGCAACAGTCTTGTCAGTTATGCCAGCTCAAGCTGCCACAACTATCAAGGTTATTACACCTAACTACACAGACGATATGCCTGCATATTACGCAGACCTAAATGCGCGATTCATGGCAGCAAACCCAGATATAAAGGTAGAGCACACAAACCTTTCATGGGATGACATTCTTGTTAAGGGTCGTACCTTGGTGGCTACAGATTCAACACCAGATATCTTGAACCTAAACACATTCTCTGACTATGCAGCTCAGGGTCTCCTTTACAAGGCAGAAGATCTCTTTGATGCTAAGACACTTGCAGACTTCGTGCCTGCATTTATCGATAACTCAAAGTATGACGGAACTGCATATGCTGTTCCAGATTTAGCTTCAGCTCGTATGTTCTTCTACAACAAGCAAATGCTTTACACATCAGGTGTTAAGAAGGTTCCATCAACATGGAAGCAAGTTACAGCTGCTGCTAAGAAGATCAAGGCAAAGTACCCAAGTGTTTACCCAATCGCGCTTCCTTTGGGATCTGAAGAAGCTCAAGCAGAATTTGCTATCTGGGCTGGCGGAAACAATGGACGTTACTTCGATAATAAGACAAAGAAGTGGGTTATCAACTCAAAGGCAAACGTACAGACAATGAAGTACTTGACCTCTTTGGTCAAGAAGGGTCTGACACAACCAAGCCCAGCTTCAACAAACCGTACCGATGCTTTCAAGCTATTTAGCCAAGGCAAAGTTGCAATGATCAATGCTTCAGTGTTCTTCCCTTCAACACTTAAGGATTACAAGAGCAAGGTTGATTACGGCATTGCTCCATTCCCACACTCACCAAGAGGTAAGTCAATTACTCTTGGAGTTCAGGATTACTTCATGGCATTTAAGAAGCCAGGAAACGAAGCAGCAGTTAAGGCATGGATGAACTTCCTATTCCAGCCAGCAAACTATGCAGGATTCCTAAAGGCTGCTGGTGGATTTATTCCAGCAACTAAATCAGCTTCAACGGCTGTGGACTCTTCATTGCTTCCATTCATCGAGCAACTTCCAAATGCAATCTTCTACCCAGGAGATCTTGGAGCTTGGCCAAAGGTTGCAGGAACACTTGCTACCCAACTAGGAACTGGTGTTATTTATTCACCAAAGTCAGTTCTAAATAAGATCCAGAAGGTAGCTGTTGCTGCAGGAACTAAGTAATTAGTTTGTAGCAAATAAGCAATAAATAGGTAGTAAACGAGATAGGGTCTTGGTAGGTTAAAACCGCCAGGACCCTATTTTTTAAGTAATTAGACTTCAGGTCGTAAGGAGAAATTGATTTGACCGCATTAGATGTTGGGGCCAAAGGTGCGAAGGTTGCTGGTGTTGCTAAGAAACGTCGTCCAAAGAACTCGATTTTAAATGCACTCCCCTGGATTGGCCCAGCACTTGCACTAATAATTGCTGTTGTAGTTTGGCCGGCGATTGAGTTAATCAAAATCTCGCTCACAAAGATAACTTCCGCTGGCGCGCTAGAAGGCTTTAATGGCCTAGAAAATTACAGAATGCTCTTTGAAAATCCAGATCTCGGTGCCATCGTTATGCGCACGCTCGTCTGGGTTGGTTCAGTTGTTTCTATAACTGTAATTTTATCTATGCCCCTTGCACAATTAATTAATCAGAATTTTCCGGGTCGCAAATTTGTACGCTGGGCGATGATTGTTCCTTGGGCAGCATCAGTAGTTATGACATCAATTGTCTGGAAGTGGATGCTTGAACTTACATCAGGTGAATTTAATTTAACCCTGCGCCAACTTGGATTGCAAGATCAACCTGTTGACTGGCTGCGAGATCCAAGATATTCCTTCTTTGTTCTAATCTGGGTCGCGGTATTTGTTTCGATTCCATTTACGACCTTTGTGCTTTTGGCCGGGTTGCAATCAATCCCAAATGACATTATTGAGGCGGCGCAAGTAGATGGCGCAACTTCTTGGCAGATTTATCGTGGTATCAAATTTCCTCTCCTGCGCAATGCTCTGCTGATTGCCACAATCATTAACTTAATCAACGTCTTCAACTCTTTCCCAATTATCTGGGCGCTTACCCGAGGCGGGCCTGGTTACAACACTGATACGACAATTACATTTGCCTACAAGATGGCATTTGTGGAGTACAACATGGGCCCTTCAACCGCCCTTGGAGTAATCAACTTCGCCTTTATTATGTTAATCGTCCTTATTTATCTGCGCGTAACCAAAGCGACTCGAGGTCAACTCTGATGCAAAAACTTGAGGAGAAAGTCGCTAAAAAGGCGAAGAGAAATTTCTCGATGACACCGAAGAAGGCTGCTACGATGATAAGCGCCTACTCGATTGGGCTTTTCTTTATCTATCCATATATAAATATGATCTTGACTTCGCTAAAACCACATGGCGAGCTCTATTCAACGCCGACAAAGCGGCTACCAGTTGATTGGCAGTTCAATAACTACCTTGATGTTTGGTCAAAGGCGCCAATTGCTGATTTCCTCAAAGCAAGTATCGTCGTCTCAATCTTTGCAACGCTGCTAGTTCTCTTGGTCTCGGTTCCAGCTGCTTACTATATTGCACGAAATCGTTTCAAAGGACGTGCCGCGTTCCTACTTCTAGTCCTTGCTACTCAGATGTTCTCACCAACAGCGCTGATTATCGGTATCTTCCGTGAAGTTAAGTTCTTTGGACTTTTAGATACTTGGCTTGCGCTAATTATTGTCAATGCTGGTTTTAACCTAGCCTTTGCGGTCTGGCTGCTCTCTGGCTTCTTTGCTAGCGTTCCAGTTGAAATTGAAGAGGCAGCAATGGTTGATGGTTGCACTAAATTCTCAGCGCTACGGCGAATAGTTCTACCAGTAACTCTCCCTGGGCTTGTAACTGCGGTTATCTTCACCTTTGTTGCTACTTGGAATGAGTTCACGGTTGCCCTTACCATCATGAGCTCGCCACAACGCCAACCAATCTCAACAGGTATCACAACCTTCGTTGGGCAGTATGACGTAGCTTGGGAGTATCTATTTACGACAACTGCAATCGCAATCGTTCCCGTGGTAATCCTCTTCATAAGTATTGAGAAGTACTTAGTTGGTGGATTAACTGCAGGTAGCGTTAAGTAACTCTAAAATGCGCGCAAATGCCTTCTGCTTCCCCTATAGCTTCTTCCGCCAAGGCGCCCTCACAGTTCT